>NZ_JACAPH010000004.1:0-343754 GCF_013385805.1 Pseudomonas sp. C6002
CGGATGCGGGCTACCAGATCGCTATCGATTGCGCCAAAGAGCAGGGCCTCAATCTCCCGATGATCAAATAACTAATGTGGGAGCGGGCTTGCTCGCGAATGCGGTGTATCAGTCACTGAAGTCGTTAGCTGACCCATCGCTTTCGCGAGCAAGCCCGCTCCCACATGTGATCTGCGTTTCACCCAAAAACAATCCATCAGAGGTTGAACATAAATGGCAGTAAAAGACGCTCGTGCAAGCACCACCCCGTTGATCGAAAGGCGTTCGATCGACTACATCCCGGAAGCGGAAAGACACGGCCGTCTATTGAGTCAGTTCACCCTGTGGTTGGGTGCCAACCTGCAAATCACTGCGATCGTCACCGGGGCCCTGGCCGTGGTGCTGGGCGGTGATGTGTTCTGGTCGTTGATCGGTCTGTTGATCGGTCAACTGCTGGGCGGTGGCGTCATGGCCCTGCATGCGGCGCAAGGCCCGCAACTGGGCTTGCCGCAGATGATCTCCAGCCGCGTGCAGTTCGGCGTGTATGGCGCGGTGATTCCCCTGGTGCTGGTGTGCCTGATGTACATCGGTTTTTCTGCCAGCGGCTCATTGCTGGCGGGGCAGGCGGTGGCGCAGTTGCTTCACGTTGAAGACTGGGTCGGCATCGTATTGTTCGCGGGGCTGATCATGGTGTTTACGATCTTCGGCTACCGGGTGATCCACGGCATCGGTCGCATCGCCAGCGTGCTGGGGGTGGTTGCCTTCGTGTACCTGTTCTACAGGCTGCTGGCCGGTAACGACATCGGTGCGTTGCTGGGCAACAGGCATTTTTCCCTCAGCAGTTTCCTGCTGGCGATTTCCCTCTCGGCGTCCTGGCAGATTGCGTTCGGCCCGTATGTGGCGGACTACTCGCGCTACTTGCCGCGCAGCACGCAGGCCTCGAAAACCTTCTGGGCCGTGGGCCTCGGTTCGGTGATCGGCGCGCAGGCTTCGATGGTGTTCGGTGTGTTTGCGGCAGCCCTGGCAGGCTCGCAATTCGCTCACCACGAAGTGTCGTTTATCGTCGGCCTGGGCGGCACCGGGATCGTCGCGGCGCTGCTGTATTTCAGCATCGCCTTCGGCAAGGTCACCGTCACCACCCTCAACGCCTACGGCAGCTTCATGTCGATCGCGACAATCATCAGTGGTTTCCGTGGCAGCCGGCATATCGGCAGTGGCACGCGGCTGTTGTACATCTTCGTGATGGTGTCGATTGCCGCCGCGCTGGCGTTGCTGGGCAAGGACTCGTTCCTCAAGGATTTCTCCGCGTTCATCCTGTTCCTGCTGGCGTTTTTCACGCCCTGGAGTGCGATCAACCTGGTGGACTTCTACTGCATCACCAAAGAGCGCTATGACATCCCGGCCCTGTCCAACCCCAACGGTCGCTACGGTCGCTGGAACCTGATGGGCATCAGCATCTACGTGTTCGGCGTGCTGATTCAGATGCCGTTCATCTCGACGCATTTCTACACCGGCCCACTGGTCGCGAGCCTGGGCGACACCGATATCTCGTGGATCATCGGGCTGGTGGTGCCGGCGGCGTTGTACTACTGGGCTGCGAAAAAATGGCACAGCCCGATTCCTGAGCGCCTCGTGCTGCCCGATGTGCAGGGCGCCGCTGCTCAACCTGTTTAACCAGAACCCGGTACGCATGACGAACAGCGAATTGAAACAGCAAAACTGGCGAAAACTTTCCTCAAGGGACATCCTGAACTCTGGCACGCATGGTGAGCGACAACGCAGCCAAGAAAATCGACGCGGCCTTGTAGGTTGAGTGTTTCCGGTTGCCGCCACAGGCAACCGGGCGCCCGGCCACAATCCACTGGATCGAGAGCACACTATGTTTCCTGAGAGTTTTACGTTTTCCATCGCCGACTGGGTCAACAGTTGGGTCGATGCGCTGGTGACCAACTACGGCGATGTGTTCCGGCACATCTCCGATACGTTGCTGTGGGCCATCGTTAACCTGGAAGGTTTGCTGCGCGCAGCGCCCTGGTGGTTGATGTTGCTGATTGTCGGCGGTATTGCCTGGCATGCCACTCGCAAGTGGTTCACCACCGTCGTGATCGTCGGCCTGCTGTTTCTGGTGGGCGCGGTCGGGCTGTGGGACAAACTGATGCAAACCCTGGCGCTGATGATGGTGGCCACGGTGATCTCGGTGCTGATCGGCATTCCCCTGGGGATTCTGTCGGCCCGCAGCAACCGCCTGCGTTCGGTGCTGATGCCGCTGCTGGACATCATGCAGACCATGCCCAGCTTCGTGTACCTGATCCCGGTGTTGATGCTGTTCGGCCTGGGCAAGGTCCCGGCGATTTTCGCCACGGTGATCTACGCCGCACCGCCGCTGATTCGTCTCACCGACCTGGGCATTCGCCAGGTGGACGGTGAAGTCATGGAAGCGATCAACGCCTTCGGTGCCAACCGCTGGCAGCAACTGTTCGGCGTGCAACTGCCGCTGGCCCTGCCGAGCATCATGGCCGGGATCAACCAGACCACCATGATGGCCCTGTCGATGGTGGTGATCGCCTCGATGATCGGCGCCCGTGGCCTGGGTGAAGATGTACTGGTGGGCATCCAGACCCTCAACGTTGGACGCGGCCTTGAAGCCGGTCTGGCGATCGTGATTCTTGCCGTGGTCATCGACCGCATTACGCAAGCCTATGGTCGTCCACGGCATGAGGCGAGCAAATGACTACTGTCAGCAAAATTGAAGTCAAAAACGTATTCAAGATTTTCGGCAACCGCTCCAAGGATGCACTGGCGTTGATTGGCCAGGGCAAGACCAAGGACGAGGTGCTGGCCGAGACTGGTTGCGTGGTGGGCGTGAACGACCTGTCCCTGAGCGTCGACACCGGTGAAATCTTCGTGATCATGGGGCTGTCGGGTTCCGGCAAGTCGACCCTGGTGCGTCACTTCAACCGGCTGATCGACCCTACCAGCGGTGCGATCCTGGTGGACGGTGAAGACATCCTGCAACTGGACATGGAAGCCTTGCGCCAATTCCGCCGGCACAAGATCAGCATGGTGTTCCAGAGCTTTGGCCTGCTGCCTCACAAGAGTGTGCTGGACAACGTTGCCTACGGCCTGAAAGTGCGTGGCGAAACCAGGCAAGTGTGCGCCGAGCGTGCGCTGCACTGGATCGAAACCGTGGGCCTCAAGGGCTATGAAAACAAATACCCGCATCAACTTTCCGGCGGCATGCGTCAGCGTGTAGGCCTGGCCCGGGCGCTGGCGGCCGACACTGACATCATCCTGATGGACGAGGCGTTCAGTGCGCTCGACCCGCTGATCCGTGCCGAGATGCAAGACCAGTTATTGGAGCTGCAAAAGACCCTGCACAAGACGATCGTGTTCATTACCCACGACCTCGATGAGGCGGTGCGCATCGGCAACCGCATTGCGATCCTCAAGGACGGCAAGCTGATCCAGGTCGGCACGCCCCGCGAGATTTTGCATTCACCGGCGGATGAGTACGTGAACCGGTTTGTCCAGCGGCGGGTGGCGGTGGTTTGATCCGATATTTGTGGTGGGTTGGCTGAGGCTATCGCAGGCAAGCCAGCTCCCACATTTGGAATGCGTTTCCCCTGTGGAAGCTGGCTCGCTTGCGATGAGGCCAGTGAAGCTGCACAACAATTGCGAATTTCATGAAGAGGTCAACGATGTCCCAGGCTGAAAAAATCATCATCGCCGACGCCCCGATGCGTTGGCAGGACGTGGTCGCCGTGGCTCGCCACGGTGCGATCCTCGAACTCTCGGGCCAGGCCTGGGCTCGCATCGACAATGCACAGGCCATCGTCCAGCGCATCGTCACCAGCGGCGAGCGCGCCTACGGCATCAACACCGGCCTGGGCGCCTTGTGCAACGTGTCGCTCAAGGACGAACAACTGAGCCGGCTGTCGCGCAATACCCTGCTTAGCCATGCCTGCGGCGTCGGTGCGCTACTGAGTGTGGAGCAAACCCGCGCGATCATTTGCGCGGCGATCATTAACTACAGCCACGGCAAATCCGGCTTGCATCCGCAGGTGGTGCATTCGCTGCTGGGGCTGCTCAACCATGGCATCACGCCGCAAGTGCCGTCCCAGGGTTCCGTGGGTTACCTGACCCACATGGCGCACATTGGCGTCGCCTTGCTCGGCGTCGGCGACGTCAGCTATCGGGGCCGTATCGTTCCCGCACACCAGGCGCTGGCTGAAGAAGGTTTGCAGCCCGTAGTGCTCGGTGCCAAGGACGGGCTGTGCCTGGTCAACGGCACGCCGTGCATGACCGGCCTCAGCAGCCTGGCCCTGGCCGATGCGCACCGCCTGCTGCAATGGGCCGATGTGATCGGTGCCATGAGCTTCGAAGGCCAGCGCGGCCAGATCGACGCCTTCGACGAAGAAATCATCGCGCTCAAGCCGCACCCGGGCATGCAGCAAGTGGGCATCAACCTGCGCGCGTTGCTGGACGGCAGCGAAGTGATCGCCAGCAGCAAAGGCATTCGTACCCAGGACGCCCTGAGCATCCGTTCGATTCCCCAGGTGCACGGCGCGGCCCGCGACCAACTGGAACACGCCACCCGGCAGATCGAAACCGAACTCAACGGCGCCACCGATAACCCGCTGGTGCTCGGCACTCCAGACAACTACCGCGTGGTGTCCCAGGCCAATCCCCACGGGCAGTCCGTGGCCCTGGCGGCCGACATGCTGGCCATCGCCATGGCCGAAATCGGCTCCATCGCCGAGCGTCGCCTGGACCGTCTGATCAACCCGCACGTCAGTGGTTTGCCGGCGTTCCTGGTGAGCAACCCCGGGGTCAACTCCGGGATGATGATCGTGCAGTACGTCGCCGCCTCGCTGTGCGGGCAAAACCGCCAGTTGGCGCAACCGGCGGTGCTCGACAACTTCGTCACCTCGGGCCTGCAGGAAGACCACCTGAGCATGGGCACCAACGCCGCCCTGAAGCTGTATTCGGTGCTGGAAAACGTCACCCAGATCCTCGCCATCGAGTACTTGCTGGCGGCCCAGGCGTTCGAGTTCCTCCAGGACCAACGCTTCGGCGCCGGCACCGATGCCGCCTGGCGTTTGCTGCGCGAACACGTCCCGGCCTACGACCAGGACCGCTGGCTGGCGCCAGACATCGCAGCCACCGCCGCGTTGCTCAAGGACGCCGATTTACTGCAACGCACGCTACCGAATTTGCACTGACCTTTTCCCAACAATAACCAGCGTGCCAAGCCGACTGATCCTCTAAAAGAGCACAGCGGCGGATAACGGAAGCATCCGGAGCGACTGGTAGTTAACAACACTCTCAAAAGGAGCATGAATGTGACTGCGCTAAACCTGATTCCAGGCCAACTGAGCCTTGCCCAACTGCGGGCCATCTACCAGCAGCCGGTAACCCTCAGTCTGGATGACAGCGCCTCGGCCCAGATCGAAGCCAGTGTCGCCTGTGTGGAGCAGATTCTCGCCGAGAACCGCACCGCCTACGGCATCAACACCGGTTTCGGCCTGCTGGCCTCGACCCGCATTGCCAGCGAAGACCTGGAAAACCTCCAGCGTTCCCTGGTGCTGTCCCACGCCGCCGGCGTCGGTGAGCCCATCAGCGATGCGCTGGTACGGCTGGTCATGGTGCTCAAGGTCAACAGCCTGAGCCGGGGTTTTTCCGGGATTCGCCGGCAGGTCATCGACGCGCTGATCGCCCTGATCAATGCCGAGGTCTACCCGCACATTCCACTGAAAGGTTCGGTGGGCGCCTCCGGTGACTTGGCACCATTGGCCCACATGTCGCTGGTGCTGCTGGGCGAAGGCAAGGCCCGCTACAAAGGCGAATGGCTGGAAGCTACCGAAGCGCTGAAAGTTGCCGGCCTGACGCCGCTGACCCTCGCGGCCAAGGAAGGCCTGGCGCTGCTCAACGGCACCCAGGTTTCCACCGCTTATGCATTGCGTGGGCTGTTCGAGGGCGAAGATCTGTTCGCCGGTGCCCTGGCCTGTGGCGCCCTGACGGTGGAAGCCGTGCTGGGTTCGCGCTCGCCGTTCGACGCCCGCATTCACGCTGCCCGGGGCCAACGCGGCCAGATCGACTCTGCGGCCGCGTATCGCGCCCTGCTGGGTGAAAGCAGCGAAGTGTCGCAATCCCACGAAAACTGCGACAAGGTCCAGGACCCGTACTCCCTGCGTTGCCAGCCACAAGTCATGGGCGCCTGCCTGACCCAGTTCCGCCAGGCGGCTGAAGTACTGGTGGTGGAAGCCAACGCCGTGTCGGATAACCCGCTGGTGTTTGCGGCTGAAGGTGACGTGATTTCCGGTGGCAACTTCCACGCTGAACCGGTGGCCATGGCGGCGGACAACATGGCGCTGGCCATCGCGGAAATCGGCTCCCTGAGCGAGCGTCGCATCTCGTTGATGATGGACAAGCACATGTCGCAACTGCCGCCATTCCTGGTGGGCAATGGCGGTGTGAACTCCGGCTTCATGATCGCCCAGGTGACGGCGGCGGCATTGGCCAGCGAGAACAAGGCACTGGCGCATCCCCATAGCGTCGACAGCCTGCCGACGTCAGCCAACCAGGAAGACCACGTGTCGATGGCCCCGGCGGCGGGCAAGCGCCTGTGGGAAATGGCCGAGAACACCCGCGGTGTGCTGGCGGTGGAATGGTTGGCGGCTTGCCAGGGCCTGGACCTGCGCAATGGCTTGAAGACTTCGCCGGCGCTGGAAAAGGCGCGTGGGATCCTGCGCAGCAAAGTCGCGTTTTATGAGAAGGACCGCTTCTTTGCGCCGGACATCAATGCCGCCAGTGAGCTGCTGGCAACGCGTTGCCTGAACGAGCTGGTGCCGGCGAAGTTGTTGCCGAGCTTGTAAGAGCGACACCGATCCAGTGTGGGAGCTGTCGAGCCCCGGCGAGGCTGCGATGGCGCCGGAACAGGCAACACTTTCGTAGCCTGACCTACCGCTATCGCAGCCTCGCTGGGGCTCGACAGCTCCCACATTTGATCTTCTACAGATTCGAATTTTCTCAGGATAAAAATAATTAAGGACGAGAAATGCACCAGCAAGAAAAGACGTTAAAACGCGGGCTCTCCGCCCGACATATTCGCTTCATGGCCCTCGGTTCCGCGATCGGTACCGGGCTGTTCTACGGCTCTGCCTCCGCCATCCAGATGGCCGGCCCGGCCGTGCTCCTGGCCTACCTGATCGGTGGCGCCGCGGTGTTCATGGTCATGCGCGCCCTCGGCGAAATGGCCGTGCATAACCCGGTGTCCGGCTCCTTCGGCCAGTACGCCAGTACCTACCTGGGCCCGATGGCCGGCTTTATCCTCGGCTGGACCTACGCCTTTGAAATGATCATCGTCTGCCTCGCCGACGTCACCGCCTTCGGCATCTACATGGGCTTCTGGTTTCCCGAAGTCGCGCGCTGGGTCTGGGTGCTGGGCATCGTGTTGCTGATCGGCGGCCTGAACCTGTGCAACGTCAAAGTCTTTGGCGAAATGGAGTTCTGGCTGTCGCTGCTCAAGGTCGGTGCCATTGTCGCAATGATCCTCGGCGGCTTCGGCATCATGCTGTTCGGCATTCACTCGGCGGGCGAAGCACCCGCTACCGGCCTCAGCAACCTGTGGGCTCACGGTGGCTTCATGCCGAACGGCGTGGGTGGCTTGATCGCGTCCTTCGCGGTGGTGATGTTTGCGTTTGGCGGCATCGAAATCATCGGCATCACCGCCGGCGAAGCCAAGGACCCGCAGCGGGTGATCCCCAAGGCAATCAACGCCGTGCCGTTGCGTATCCTGCTGTTCTACGTGCTGACGTTGTTTGTGCTGATGGCGATCTACCCGTGGCCGCAGATCGGCAGCCAGGGCAGCCCGTTCGTGCAGATCTTCAGCAACCTGGGGATAGGCTCGGCGGCGACCATCCTTAACATTGTGGTGATCTCGGCCGCCGTCTCGGCCATCAACAGCGACATTTTCGGCGCCGGTCGCATGATGTATGGCCTGGCCCAGCAAGGGCAGGCGCCCAAGGGTTTTGCCCAACTGTCGAGCCAGGGCGTGCCGTGGATGACCGTAGTGGTGATGGGCGCCGCGTTGCTCGGCGGTGTGGTGCTCAATTACCTGATCCCGGAAAACGTGTTCCTGGTCATCGCCTCGATTGCGACCTTCGCCACGGTGTGGGTATGGCTGATGATCCTGGTCACCCAGGTGGCCATGCGTCGCTCGATGACCAGGGAACAGATTGCCGAGCTGAAATTCCCGGTGCCGTTCTGGCCCTACGCGCCAGCGGCCGCCATCGTGTTCATGCTGTTCATCTTCGGCGTGCTGGGTTACTTCCCGGACACCCAGGCCGCTCTTATGGTCGGCGCCGTGTGGATCGTCTTGCTGATCGTCGCCTATCTGCTGTGGGTCAAGCCCGCCGCCGGGCAAACGGCCAAGGTCCACTACGACCCGGCTTTGTCTCATCGATAACCTAATGGAGGCGTTGATGAAAACGCTTTGGCAACACTGCCACGTTGCAACCATGGCCCAGGGCAACTACTCGATCATCGAGGACGCCGCCATTGTTACCTCGGGCACGCTCATCGAGTGGATCGGCCCGCGCGCCGATCTGCCGGATGCGAACTACGCAACCACCCATGACCTGCAAGGGGCGTGGGTCACGCCCGGGCTGATCGACTGCCACACCCACACGGTGTTCGGCGGCAATCGCAGCGGCGAGTTCGAGCAGCGGCTGCAAGGCGTGAGCTACGCCGAGATCGCAGCGGCCGGTGGCGGTATTGCCAGCACCGTGCGCGCCACGCGTGCGGCGAGCGAAGATGAACTGTTTGCCAGCGGCCACAAGCGCCTGCGCAGTTTGCTGCGCGACGGTGTAACCACCGTCGAGATCAAGTCCGGCTACGGCCTGGACCTGGCCAGCGAGCGCAAGATCCTGCGGGTGATCCGTCGCCTCGGCGCCGAGTTGCCGGTCAGTGTGCGCAGCACCTGCCTGGCGGCGCATGCGTTGCCGCCGGAGTACGTGGACCGGGCCGATGCCTACATCGATCACATCTGCACCGAAATGCTCCCGGCGCTGGCAGCGGAAGGCCTGGTGGACGCGGTCGACGCCTTCTGTGAGTACCTGGCGTTCTCACCGGAGCAGGTGGAGCGCGTGTTCATCGCCGCCCGGAAACTTGGCTTGCCGGTAAAGCTGCACGCCGAACAGTTGTCGTCCCTGCATGGCTCCAGCCTGGCGGCGCGTTACCAGGCGCTGTCGGCGGACCACCTGGAATTCATGACCGAGGAAGACGCCATCGCCATGGCCGCTTCCGGCACCGTCGCGGTGTTGCTGCCGGGCGCGTTCTACTTCCTGCGGGAAACCCAGTTGCCGCCGATGGATGCCCTGCGCAAGCACGGCGTGAAGATCGCGATCGCCAGCGACCTCAACCCGGGCACCTCGCCGGCGTTGTCGGTGCGCTTGATGCTGAACATGGCCTGCACCCTGTTCCGCATGACCCCGGAAGAAGCCCTGGCCGGCGCCACGCAACACGCGGCCACCGCCCTGGGCCTGGGCAACAGCCATGGCTCGCTGGAAGTGGGCAAGGTCGCGGATTTTGTCGCCTGGCAGATTGATCGTCCCGCCGACCTGGCCTACTGGCTGGGTGGCGAGCTGGATAAACGCGTCGTGCGCCACGGCGTCGAAGTCACCGTTTAAGGAGTACCGCTGTGGATAAGGTTCTGAACTTCAAACAAGGCCGTGTGCCGCTGCTGATCAGCATGCCCCACGCGGGGCTGCGCCTGACGCCGGCGGTGCAAGCCGGGCTGATCCCCGAGGCGCAAAGCCTGCCGGACACCGACTGGCACATTCCCACGCTGTATGACTTCGCCGAAGCGCTGGGCGCCAGCACCCTGGCGGCGGAGTATTCGCGCTTTGTCATCGACCTGAACCGGCCTTCAGACGACAAGCCGCTGTACGTTGGCGCGACCACCGGCCTGTACCCGGCGACGCTGTTTGACGGTGTGCCGCTGTTCCGCGAAGGCCTGGAACCGTCCAAGGCCGAGCGCGCCACGTACCTGGAGCAGGTGTGGACGCCGTATCACCGCACCCTGCAAAACGAACTGGCCCGGCTCAAGGCCGAGTTCGGTTATGCGCTGCTGTTTGATGCGCACTCGATCCGCTCGGTGATCCCGCACCTGTTCGAAGGCAAGCTGCCGGACTTCAACCTCGGCACCTTCAACGGCGCGGCCTGCGATCCGCAGCTGGCCAGCGAACTGGAAGCCATCTGTGCCGGCCACCCGCAGTACAGCCATGTGCTCAACGGGCGCTTCAAGGGCGGGCACATCACCCGTCACTACGGCAACCCGGCCGAGAACATCCACGCCGTGCAGCTGGAGTTGGGGCAGTGCACCTACATGGAAGAGTTTGAGCCCTTCCGTTATCGCGCCGACCTGGCCGAGCCGACGCGGGTGGTGTTGAAGGAACTGCTGGAAGGGTTCCTGGCGTGGGGCAAGCGGCATTACTCCTGAGTGGCGTCGCTGCTGAGATAGCCTTCGCGAGCAAGCCCGCTCCCACATTCGACCGTGTTTCTTCAGGAGGAACACGGTCGAATGTGGGAGCGGGCTTGCTCGCGAAGAGGCCCTCAACAGCAACACACCTCCCAAGTCGTCTGTGTGCAAATCCCTGTCGCCACAGTTCGCTTTGATCGAGGTCTCGCTGGGTAAGGTGTTGGGCACGGCGCGTCAGACGCCACTCCCACAATAAAAACTGCCGAGTGAGACCGCATCGATGAAAAGACTGTTCAACCGTTGTCTGTTGATTCTCACCGGCGCCGCACTCTTGAGCGCCAACGCGATGGCTGCCGACCCGGCCTCGTGCAAGGTCGTGCGCATGGGCGTGGTCAGCTGGACCGACGTGATCGCCACCAGCGGCATGGCCGACGTGCTGCTCAATGGCCTGGGCTATGACAGCAAGCAAACCAGCGCCGTGCAGCAGATCATCTTTGCCGGCATCCGCGACAAGCGCCTGGATATATTCCTGGGCTACTGGAAACCGGCGATGGACAACAACATCGCACCGTTCCTCGCGGCCAAGCAGGTCAAGGTGTTCGACAAGCCGAGCCTGTCCGACGCCCAGGCGACGCTGGCGGTGCCGCAGTACGTTGCCGACGCCGGCTTGAAAACCTTTGCCGACATTGCCCGCTTCAAGGACAAGCTGGGCGGCAAGATCTATGGCATCGAGCCGGGCAGCGGTGCCAATACCGATATCCAGAAAATGATCGACAGCAACCGCTTTGGCCTCGGCGGCTTCAAGCTCGTGGCCTCCGGCGAGGCAGGCATGCTGGCGGCGGTGCAGCGGGCAGTGAATCGCAAGGAGTTCGTGGTGTTTGTCGGCTGGACCCCACACCCGATGAACATCAACATGAAAATGGCGTACCTGACCGGCAGTGAAGATGTGTTCGGTGCCAACGAAGGCATGGCCACGGTCTCCACGGTGACGGCGCCGGATTACGCCGAACGTTGCCCCAACGTGACACGCCTGCTGGAAAACCTGACCTACACCGCGGCCCAGGAAAGCCAGTTGATGGTGCCGATCATGGACCGCAAGACGCCGCAGGATGTGGCCAGACAGTGGCTGCGCGACAATCCCGAGGACTTGCAGCGCTGGCTGGCGGGCGTGACGACCCTGGATGGCAAGGACGGCGTGGCGGCGGTGCAGGCCAGCCTCAAGCCCTGAGCAAATGAAGATCAAAATGTGGGAGCGGGCTTGCTCGCGAATGCGGTGGGTCAGCCACACAAGTATTGACTGATAGACCGCATTCGCGAGCAAGCCCGCTCCCACATTGCATTCGTGGCGGCTGTTAAATCCTTATCTTCAGGACGATCCTTCGATGTCCCATTACCCGATTTCCGCGCAGATGTGCGCATTCGTCGAAAAAACCGAATCCTTCACCAGCGACGACACATCGCTGGCCGGATTGCGCCGAGGCTACGACCGCATGTGCCAGGCGTTCACCCCGGCGCGGCCCGAAGGGTTACAGGTGTCAGACGTTTCCCTGGGTGGCGTGGGCGTACGCATTTATCAACCGGCGACGCCAACCCCTGATAGCGGCTGGCCATGCATCCTTTATATGCACGGTGGCGGCTGGGTGGTCGGCGGCCTGGATTCCCATGACTTCATGTGTGCTGAGCTGGCCGACTCACTGCAAGTGCTGGTGATCGCCATCGATTACCGCCTGGCACCCGAACACCCGTTTCCGGCCGCCTTTGAGGATTGCCGTGCGGTCTGGCAGGCGATCCAGGTGGGCGAAGCGCCCCAGCCGATCAACCTTCAGCGTCTGGTGGTGGCCGGTGACAGCGCCGGCGGTAACCTGGCGGCGGCCCTGTGCCTGGGCCTGCGGGATGACCATCAGCCGCAGCCCCTGGCGCAAGTCCTGATCTACCCCGGCCTGGGCGGCCCCGCCGACCTGCCGTCCCGCCGCGATTGCGTCGACGCGCCGCTGCTCAGTACCGCCGACACCGAGTGCTATCTCGCCCTTTACCTGCGTGGGCCGGGCAAGCCGTCGCCCTACGCCATGCCATTGCTGGCCGTGGATTTCAGCGGGTTGCCGCAGGCTTTGATCGCTGTCGCCCAGTTCGACCCGTTGCGGGACGACGGCATGCTCTACGCCGAACGCCTGCAAGGCGCCGGGGTGGCGGCCACGCTGTATCCCGGCAAAGGCCTGGTTCACGGCTGCCTGCGGGCCCGGGGCCAGGTGTTGGAGGTCGACCGGCTGTACGTTTATCTGCTGGACTACCTGCGTGGTGTTCTGCTGACACAGGTCTAGGTCCACGAGGACATGCTCATTGCACAATTCGGGTTTATGATGCCAGACGGCAAAATAATAGACGTCCCCCCAGGGATGAACTCGACCCCTTACGGAGCGCGCAATGCAGACTTTGTACCCGCAGATCAAACCCTACGCCCGGCACGATCTGGCCGTCGATGAAACCCACGTCCTGTACGTCGACGAAAGCGGTTCCCCGGAAGGCTTGCCCGTTGTGTTCATCCATGGCGGCCCCGGCGCCGGGTGTGATGCCAATAGCCGCTGCTATTTCGATCCTAATCTGTACCGAATTGTTACTTTTGATCAGCGTGGCTGCGGGCGCTCCACCCCACGGGCCAGCCTGGAAAACAACACCACCTGGGACCTGGTGGCCGACCTTGAGCGGATTCGCGAACACCTGGGCATCGAAAAATGGGTGCTGTTCGGCGGTTCCTGGGGCTCGACCCTGGCCCTGGCCTACGCGCAAACCCACCCGGAGCGTGTGCACGGCCTGATCGTGCGGGGCATTTTCCTGGCCCGCCCCCAGGACATTCAGTGGTTCTACCAGGCTGGCGCCAGCCGGCTGTTCCCCGATTACTGGCAGGACTACCTGGCGCCTATCCCGGCGGAGGAGCGGCACGACCTGCTCAGCGCCTACCACAAGCGCCTGACCGGCAACGACCAGATCGCCCAGATGCACGCCGCCAAGGCCTGGTCCACGTGGGAAGGGCGCATGTTGGGCCTGTGCCCGAACCCGCAATTGATCGAGCGTTTCTCCGAACCCCAGCGCGCCCTGTCGATTGCCCGTATCGAATGCCATTACTTCACCAATAACTCGTTCCTTGAACCTGACCAACTGATCCGCGACATGCACAAGATCGCCCACCTGCCTGGCGTAATCGTGCATGGCCGCTACGATATGATCTGCCCGCTGGACAATGCCTGGGAGCTGCATCAGGCCTGGCCCAACAGTGAGCTGCAGATCATCCGCGAGGCCGGCCATGCGGCTTCCGAACCCGGAATTACCGATGCGCTGGTGCGTGCGGCGAGTGAAATGGCACGGCGCCTGCTTGATTTGCCGCCTGAAGAAGCATGAAGGGGCTTTTGCAACGGGTGCGCGGCGCCCGGGTCGAGGTAGAGGGGCAGGTGGTCGGGGCGATAGACCAGGGTTTGCTGGTGCTGGTGGCTGTCGAGCCTTCGGATACGCAAGCCAGCGCCGACAAGCTGCTGCATAAGCTGCTTAACTATCGGGTGTTCAGCGACGACGAGGGCAAGATGAACCTGTCCTTGAAAGACATTGGCGGCGGTTTGCTGCTGGTGTCGCAGTTCACCCTGGCGGCAGACACCAAGAGTGGGCTGAGGCCGAGCTTCTCCACGGCGGCACCGCCGGCGTTGGGCGAGGCGCTTTTCGACTATCTGCTGTTACAAGCGCAACAATTGCATGGCACGGTAGCGGCAGGGCGTTTTGGCGCTGATATGCAGGTGCATTTGGTCAATGATGGGCCGGTCACCTTCCTGTTACAGACGTGAATGTACTGAAAACGACTTGTGATGCCCAAAAAACCGGGTTTTCGCTACAAATACTTCGCTGACCCTGATGCGTTGTCACGCGGGCTACTAGATAATCGCGCGCTACGGGGATCAGCGTTAATTGGTCCATTTTTGACTTAGGTAGAGACTTGTCCGATAGCCATTGGGGAATCATTTAGCCCCATGGGAGTCGGAACAATGCTCGCCAACCTGGCATATAGATAGCTGGCCGTTGGTTTTTTGATCTGTTTTCGGCGAGGGTTGCTCGTGATTGTTAGTCCCTGTAATGCACCAAAATTGTCTGCCAAACGGTTACGAAACGTACTGGTGACGGGCTCTGCCCTGTTTTGCCTGTTCGGCGCGGGTCAACTGTGGGCATTCAGTCTGGATGATGTGTCGGCCAAGGCAAAAGAGCTGGCCGGGCAGAAATACGAAGCTCCGCGCAGCAATTTGCCGAACGAATTCCGCGAAATGAAATTCGCTGATTACCAGAAAATTCGTTTCCGCAACGAAAAAGCCGAGTGGGCCGATCAGAACACCCCGTTCAAGCTGTCCTTCTACCACCAGGGTATGCATTTCGATACACCGGTGAAAATCAACGAAGTCACCGCCGACAGCGTTCAGGAAATCAAGTACGACCCGTCCCGCTTCGATTTCGGCGACGTCAAGTTTGATCCCAAATCCACCGAACAGCTGGGTTATGCCGGTTTCCGTGTGCTGTACCCGATCAACAAGGGTGACAAGCAAGACGAAATCATGACCATGCTCGGCGCCAGCTATTTCCGCGTCGTGGGCAAGGACCAGGTCTACGGCCTGTCTGCCCGCGGCATGGCGATCGACACCGCGTTGCCGTCCGGCGAAGAATTCCCGCGTTTCACCGAGTTCTGGATCGAGCGTCCAAAACCGGGTGAGAAACAGCTGGTGATCTACGCCCTGCTGGATTCGCCGCGGGCCACCGGCGCTTATCGCCTGATCCTGCGCCCGGGTACCGACACCATCGTCGACGTCAAATCCCAGATGTACCTGCGTGACAAGGTCACCAAGCTGGGCATCGCCCCGCTGACCAGCATGTTCCTGTTCGGCGCCAACCAGCCGTCCAAGGTCCTCAACTACCGTCGCGAGCTGCACGATTCCAGCGGCCTGTCGATCCATGCCGGCAACGGCGAGTGGATCTGGCGCCCACTGAACAACCCCAAACACCTGTCGGTCAGCAACTTCACCGTGGAAAACCCGCGTGGTTTCGGCCTGCTGCAACGCGGCCGCAACTTCAGCCACTACGAAGACCTCGACGACAACTACGACAAGCGCCCAAGCGCCTGGATCGAGCCTGAAGGCGATTGGGGCAAGGGCTCCGTCGACCTGGTAGAGATTCCGACCGCCGATGAAACCAACGACAACATCGTTGCGTTCTGGAGCCCGGAAACACTGCCGGAGCCAGGCAAGCCGCTGGACGTTGCCTACCGCCTGCACTGGACATTGCAAGACGCCGAGTTCCATTCGCCAGAAAGCGCCTGGGTCAAGCAGACCCTGCGTTCCACCGGCGACGTCAAGCAATCCAACCTGATCCGTCAGCCAGACGGCAGCGTGGCTTACCTGGTGGACTTCGAGGGCCCGTCCCTGAAGAAACTGCCAGCTGACGCACCGGTTCGCAGCCAGGTCAGCGTGGGCGACAACGCCGAAATCGTTGAAAACAGCGTGCGCTACAACCCGCACACCCAAGGCTGGCGCTTGACCCTGCGCATGAAGATCAAGGACGCAGGCAAACCGACTGAAATGCGCGCTGCTCTGGTTCAGGACATCGTGCAGCCGGAACCGGA
The DNA here is from genome assembly GCF_013385805.1 of Pseudomonas sp. C6002. NCBI lineage: Bacteria > Pseudomonadati > Pseudomonadota > Gammaproteobacteria > Pseudomonadales > Pseudomonadaceae > Pseudomonas > Pseudomonas sp. C6002. Next base: position 16,104 of record NZ_JACAPH010000004.1, read on the forward strand.
GAAGGTTTCGACCCAAGTGCTGAAAGCCGACAAAGTACTGGCTAAACAGCACGAGAAAGCGGCCAAGAAAGACGCCAAGGACAAGGACGCCAAGCAGCCGGAAGCGGCTGCCCCAGCCACACCACTCCCTACCCAGGATCAGGCCAAGACAGAGCAAGTCCTGACCGAAACCTGGAGCTATCAGTTGCCTGCCGATGAGTAATTCTCAAGTCCAGCCAGAGACTCTTGCCGAGTACCTGGCGCATCTACCGATGACCGATGAGCAGCGCGCCGAACTGGCGGGCTGCGAGTCCTTCAGTGAATTGCACAAGCGCCTGTCATCGTCCACGTTCGACGCGCCTGCCGACGCTGCCCAGGCATCGGTAGGCGCCCGGCTGACCCTCAACACTGCCGAAGAGCTGCAAGACGCCGAAATGCTGGTGCTCGACGCCAGCGGCCGGGTTTGCCTCAAGGCCACGCCGCCGATCCGTCGGACCAAGGTCGTGCCTGAGCCGTGGCGCACCAATATCCTGGTGCGTGGCTGGCGCCGCCTGACCGGCCGCACCAATCCGCCGGCCCCGCCGAAGGATGAGCGCGTACTGCCGGCCGCCCGCTGGCGCACCGTCGGTTCGATCCGTCGCTATATCCTGCTGGTGCTGATGCTCGGCCAGACGATCGTTGCCGGCTGGTACATGAAAGGCATCATGCCGTACCAGGGTTGGTCCTTCGTCGACTTTGACGAGATCCGCAACCAGACCCTGCTGCAAACCGCGACCCAGGTACTGCCTTACGCCCTGCAAACCAGCATCCTGGTGCTGTTCGGGATTCTGTTCTGCTGGGTCTCGGCCGGTTTCTGGACCGCGCTGATGGGCTTCCTGGAACTGCTGACCGGTCACGATAAATACCGTATCTCCGGTAAAAGTGCCGGTGACGAGCCGATTCCGAAAGACGCCCGCACCGCCCTGGTCATGCCGATCTGCAACGAAGACGTGCCCCGGGTATTTGCCGGCCTGCGCGCGACGTTCGAATCGGTGGCTGCCACCGGTGACCTGGACCGTTTCGACTTCTTCGTCCTCAGCGACAGTAACGAGGCCGACATCTGCATCGCCGAGCAGCAAGCCTGGCTCGACGTGTGCCGCGAAGCCGGTGGCTTCGGCAAGATCTTCTATCGCCGCCGTCGCCGTCGCGTCAAACGCAAGAGCGGCAACCTCGACGACTTCTGCCGTCGCTGGGGCGGTGACTACAAGTACATGGTGGTGCTCGACGCCGACAGCGTGATGAGCGGCGAATGCCTGACCAGCCTGGTGCGCCTGATGGAAGCCACGCCGGATGCCGGGATTATCCAGACCGCGCCACGTGCGTCGGGCATGGATACCCTGTATGCGCGCATGCAGCAGTTCGCCACCCGGGTGTACGGCCCGCTGTTTACCGCCGGCCTGCACTTCTGGCAGTTGGGTGAATCCCACTACTGGGGTCACAACGCGATCATCCGCATGAAGCCGTTTATCGAGCACTGCGCCCTGGCGCCGTTGCCGGGTAAAGGTGCGTTTGCCGGTGCGATTCTTTCCCACGACTTCGTTGAAGCGGCGCTGATGCGCCGTGCCGGCTGGGGCGTGTGGATTGCCTACGACTTGCCGGGCAGCTACGAAGAGCTGCCGCCAAACCTGCTGGACGAACTCAAGCGTGACCGTCGCTGGTGCCATGGCAACCTGATGAACTTCCGCCTGTTCCTGGTAAAAGGCATGCACCCGGTGCACCGTGCGGTGTTCCTCACCGGCGTGATGTCGTACCTGTCGGCACCGTTGTGGTTCTTCTTCCTGGTGCTGTCCACGGCCTTGCTGGCGGTCAACACACTGATGGAGCCGCAATACTTCATGGCGCCGCGCCAGTTGTATCCGTTGTGGCCACAATGGCATCCGGACAAGGCGGTGGCGCTGTTCTCCACCACCATCGTGCTGCTGTTCCTGCCTAAATTGCTGAGCATCATCCTGATCTGGGCCAAGGGCGCGAAAGAGTTCGGCGGCAAGTTCAAGGTGACCCTGTCGATGCTGCTGGAGATGCTGTTCTCCATGTTGCTGGCGCCGGTGCGGATGATTTTCCACACCCGTTTCGTACTGGCCGCGTTCCTCGGCTGGGCGGCGACCTGGAACTCGCCACAGCGTGACGACGACTCCACACCATGGAGCGAGGCAGTCAAGCGCCACGGTCCGCAGACCCTGCTCGGCTTCTTCTGGGCGCTGCTGGTGGTGTGGTTGAACCCAAGCTTCCTGTGGTGGCTGGTGCCGATCGTCGGTTCGCTGATGCTGTCGATTCCGGTGTCGGTGATTTCCAGCCGGGTCAAACTGGGCCTCAAGTCTCGCGACGAGAGCCTGTTCCTGATCCCCGAGGAATACAATCCGCCCCAGGCGCTGTTGTCGACCGACAAGTACACCCACGAAAACCGTTGGCATGCGCTCAATGACGGTTTTGTGCGGGCGGTGGTCGATCCGCAGCAGAACGCCCTGGCGTGCGCCTTGGCAACTTCCCGTCACGGGCAGGCGGAGCCGATTGAGTGGCTGCGTGTTGACCGGGTTCGCCACGCGTTGAAAGTCGGCCCGGCCGGCCTCAACAACGGTGAACGCCTGGCCTTGCTCAGCGACCCGGTCGCCCTGGCACGCTTGCACGAGCAGGTCTGGAGCGAAGGCCACGCCGAGTGGCTGAGCGCCTGGCGCGAATCGGTCAAGGCCGATCCGCATGCGCCATTGCTTCCATTGAAGCCGCTGTCGTCCCAGGCTCAACCGGCCTGATTCCGACGCCCCCGAGGTGCCACCTCGGGGGCGTTTGCGATAACCGTCCTACGTTGTTTTTCCCTTCTGCTGTATTGCGCTAACTCCTTGTTATTTCGAAACAAAAGACCCTTCTCCGAGGCATATTGCCGTGCCTGCGAGTGGGTTAGCATCGCCCCCCAAATCTGACTCGAAGCCTGCGGCTTACGCGACCTTGCGCGTGGCCGGGTGTGGGAGTGTTTAATGGAACAGGGGCTTTTTTCATGATCAAAAGGTATTTGTCGATGCTGCTGCTCGGCATCGTCACATTTTCCCACGGTTACCTGGCGCATGCCGGAGCCATAGATGAGGCCGTTCGGCGGGGTGTGTTGAAAGTCGGCACCAATCCGGCCTACGTGCCCTTTGAGATGACCGACAAGAAAGGCCGGATCGTCGGGTTTGAAATTGACCTGCTTCGGGAGATGAGCAAGGCGCTGGGGGTCAAGCTGGAGCTGGTTTCGGTACCGTATATCGACCTGATTCCCGGCCTGCTGGCCAGCCGGTTCGACCTGATCGGCAGCGGCATGACTGTCACGCAGGAGCGCAACCTGACCCTCAATTTCAGCGACTCGTTCATCATCGTCGGCCAGACCGTGCTGCTGAACCCTCGGTTGGCCGACAAGGTCCAGAGCATCGAGGACTTGAACGAGGCCGGTTACCGGATCGTGGCCGCCGAAGGCACCACAGGCGAGGCGGCGGCGAAAAGGTTTCTCGGCACTGCACGGCTGCGCAGTTTTCCAACACCTGAAGAAGGCGTGCGCCAGGTGGTGGAGGGCAAGGCCGATGCGTTTATCCATGATGCGCCGTATAACCTGATCGCCATTACCAAGCCCCAGAACAGTGCGCTGTTGGCGCTGGAGCAACCCTTCACCTACGAGCCCCTGGCGTTCGGCTTGAAAAAGGGCGATTACGACAGCCTCAACTGGATCAATCATTTCCTCAACCAGGTGGCCCAGGACGGCACCTACGATCGGCTGCATGACAAGTGGTTCAAGGACTCGGGCTGGATGGCGGAAGTGGACTGGTAGTCATAACTGCTTACACATCAAGCAATTGGCTGGGCCGTGGGTCGAGGTGTCTAGCCATGCCTTTCTCTGCACGGTTGTGGGGCTTTTCTGTCATACCTTGGCAACAAATCCCGGCGAAACCTTTGTACCCGGCGGTGAGTGAGTTAGGATCGCACCCCGAAATGGTGCAGCCCTTTTGCGCGCCGACCTCACAAGAAAATGAGTTCAGGGGACTTGATGATGAAAAAGTATCTTTCGATGCTGCTGCTGGGCGTCACCGCACTGGTGGCGGTCAACGCGGCACATGCCGGCGCCATCGATGATGCGGTCAAGCGCGGTACGCTGAAAGTCGGCATGGACCCGACTTACATGCCGTTCCAGATGACCAACAAACGCGGTGAAATCATCGGCTTTGAAGTCGACATCCTCAAGGCCATGGCCAAGTCGATGGGCGTGAAGTTCGAGCCGATTTCCACCGGTTACGACGGCATCATCCCGGCCCTGTTGACCGACAAGTTCGACATGATCGGCAGCGGCATGACCCTGACTCAGGAACGCAACCTGCGCCTGAACTTCAGCGAACCGTTCATCGTGGTCGGCCAGACCCTGCTGATCCGCAAGGAGCTGGAGGGCACCATCAAGTCCTACAAAGACCTGAATGACGAGAAATACCGCCTGACCTCCAAGCTCGGCACCACCGGCGAGATGGTGGCCAAGAAGCTGATCTCCAAAGCCAAGTACCACGGCTATGACAACGAGCAGGAAGCTGTTCTGGACGTGGTCAACGGCAAGGCTGACGCCTTCGTCTATGACGCCCCGTACAACGTGGTGGCCGTGAACAAGGTCGGCGCCGGCAAACTGGTGTTCCTTGATCAGCCGTTCACCTTTGAACCCCTGGCGTTCGGCCTGAAGAAGGGCGACTACGACAGCATCAACTTCATCAACAACTTCCTGCACCAGATCCGCAACGACGGCACCTACGATCGCATCCATGACAAGTGGTTCAAGAGCTCTGAGTGGCTCAAGGACATGGAATAAGGTTGGCTTAATACCGAGTCGAGCCCTTCGCGAGCAAGCCCGCTCCCACATTAGATCGCGGTCGAAATGTGGGAGCGGGCTTGCTCGCGAATAGGGCCTGCCAGGCGATACACATCCCGGAACCTGAAATGAAACAGAAAAAAGCCCAATGGCCCTGGCACCTGCTGACGGTGCTGGTGCTGGTCGGCCTGGCCGGCGCGTTGTATTACGCCACCTCGCTGATGTCCTACGAATGGCGCTGGAACCGCGTGCCGCAGTACTTCGTCTACCAGGCCGAAGAGTCCCAGCGGGCGTCGGACATTTCCACCGTCAGCGAGTTGGTGCGCAAGGGCGATGTGGCTGACGTCACCCTGCGTAATGACGAGGGCAACGAACAGCACCTGACCGTGGCCGAGAACAGTCTGCAAGTGGCCAAGGGCGATGACGTGGCCGAGGGCGATGTGGTCGGCGTCACCCGGCATTGGGCTGCGGGCCCTCTGCTGTGGGGCTTGTGGACTACGTTGTGGCTATCGGTGGTGTCCGGGGTGCTGGGACTGTTGATCGGCCTGGCGACCGGATTGTGTCGCCTGTCGAACAACCCGACCTTGCGCGATCTGTCGACGATCTACGTCGAACTGGTACGCGGTACGCCGTTGTTGGTGCAGATCTTCATTTTCTATTTCTTTATCGGCACGGTGCTCAACCTGTCCCGGGAATTCGCCGGGATCGCCGCGCTGTCACTGTTTACCGGCGCGTATGTGGCGGAAATCATCCGTGCCGGCGTGCAGTCGATTGCCCGTGGGCAGAATGAGGCGGCACGTTCCCTGGGGCTCAGTGCTGGCCAGTCGATGCGCCATGTGGTGTTGCCGCAAGCCTTCAAGCGCGTGCTGCCGCCCCTGGCCGGGCAATTTATCAGCCTGGTCAAAGACACGTCCCTGGTGTCGGTGATCGCGATTACCGAGCTGCTCAAAAGCGGCCGCGAGGTCATCACCACCTCGTTCTCGCCGTTCGAAATCCTGTTCTGCGTCGCAGGCCTGTACCTGCTGATCAACCTGCCGCTGTCGAAAATCGCCAGTCGGCTTGAGCGGAGGCTCGCGCAAAGTGATTGAAGTCCGCGATCTGGTAAAAGTCTTCGACACCCGTGGCCACGTCGTGCGCGCGGTGGACAACGTGACCACGCAGGTGGCCAAGGGTGAAGTGCTGGTGGTGATCGGCCCGTCCGGTTCCGGCAAGTCGACGTTCCTGCGCTGCCTTAACGGCCTGGAGGAATTCGATTCCGGCTCGGTAAGCATCGACGGCCTGCAACTGGCAGACCCGAAAACCGACGTGAACGCCTACCGCCGTGAAGTCGGCATGGTGTTCCAGCACTTCAACCTGTTCCCCCACATGACCGTGCTGGAAAACCTCTGCCTGGCGCAAAAAGTCGTGCGCAAGCGCGGCAAGAAAGAGCGCGAGGCCAAGGCCCTGGCGCTCCTGGAGAAAGTCGGCATTGCCCAGAAAGCCCACGAGTTCCCGTCGCGGCTTTCCGGTGGCCAGCAGCAACGCGTCGCGATTGCCCGCGCGCTGGCGATGGAGCCCAAGGTGATGCTGTTTGACGAGCCCACCTCGGCCCTGGACCCGGAAATGGTCGGCGAAGTGCTGGACGTGATGAAGACCCTGGCCCTGGAAGGCATGACCATGGTCTGCGTCACCCATGAAATGGGCTTTGCCCGGGAAGTGGCTGATCGCGTGCTGTTCTTCGATCACGGCAAACTGTTGGAGGACGCCGCCCCGGCGCAATTCTTCGATGCGCCGAAGGACCCCCGCGCCCAAGCCTTCCTGCGCCAGGTTCTATAAATGCGTGGGAATGCTTCTTGTGGCGAGGGAGCTTGCTCCCGCTGGGCTGCGTAGCGGCTCCCAAAAAAGATAGGAGCGCTGCGCACTCCAGCGGGAGCAAGCTCCCTCGCCACAGGTTGGGTTCTTTCAGACCTTGAACTTGCCCACCCACACCTGCAAATCCGCCCCCAGGCGCGCCAGTTCGACACTGGCCGCCGCAGTGTCCTGACTCGCGGCCCAGGTCTGTTCCGACACGTCCTTGACCTTCAGCACGCTGCGGTTGATCTCCTCGGCGACCGCGGTTTGTTCCTCGGCGGCAGCGGCAATTTGCGGGTTCATCTCCTGAATCACTGACACGGTACGGGTGATGCCAGCCAGAGCCTCTCCTGCGCGGCGGGTCAGTTGCACGCTGTTGTCGGTGAGGCTGCGACTGTTGTCCATAATGTCCGCGACCTGCTGCGTGCCCCGGTGCAGGCCGCTGATCAACTCCTCGATTTCCTCGGCCGACTGTTGGGTACGCTGCGCCAGGCTGCGCACTTCATCGGCGACCACGGCAAACCCCCTGCCGGCTTCGCCTGCGCGGGCCGCCTCGATCGCGGCGTTGAGGGCCAGCAAGTTGGTCTGTTCCGATACCGACTTGATCACCTCCAGCACGCTGCCGATCTTCCGGCTTTCCTGTTGCAGGCCTTGCATGGCCTGGCTTGAACGAGCCATCTCCTGAGCCAGGTGCTCGATGTGGGTAATGGCCTCAGCCACCACCTGATCGCCCTGGCCCGCCTGCCGGTCGGCCTCGGCAGCAGCCAGCGACGCTTGCTCGACATGGCGCGCAACTTCCTGGGAGGTGGCGAGCATCTCGTTCATGGCGGTGGCCACCTGTTCGGTTTCCTGCTTCTGGCCGTCGACCCCGTCGCGGGTTTGCTCGGTGACCGCCGAGAGTTGCTCGGCGGCGCTGGCGATCTGCTGGGCGCTGTCGCCGATGCCGCTGATCAAGCCCCGCAGGTTGAGGGTCATTTGCCCGATGCTGCGCTGCAACTGCCCCAGTTCATCCTGGCGCGAGGCCTGGATGTCGTGGCTCAGGTCACCTTCGGCAATCCGGTTGGCCACGGACAGGGCCTGGCGCAGCGGCGCGACGATCTGGCCGGCGATCAACCAGGCGGCCACGACGCCGAGCAACAGCGCCGCTGCAGTAACGTTGAGCAGCAGGGTGCGGGCGAGGCTGGCTTCGTTGTCACGCTTGGCGGTCTGGTCCTGGCTCAGCAGGTCGCTTTCCGTGAGCAATTGATCCAGCCACTGTTCAAGCTGGTTCTGGGTGGTTTCGGCGCTGAGTTGGGCATCCTTGAGGCGTGTCAGGTGAGTCCGGAAATCGAGCAGGACTTTTTTCAGGGCGCTGGCGTCAACCGGCAGCGCGCCTACCGCCGCCTGGGCGCCATCCAGGGCCAGTAGCGCATCACTCACGTCCTTGGCATAGGCGTCCAATGACGCAGCGGCCCAGGCGGGGCTCTGGGCGCGGTCTTCGGCTTGTTCCAGGGCCTGGCGCAATTGTTCCACGGCATCGAGGGCCTTTTCATCGTCTTGATTGGGCAGGTTGCTCGACAGTTCAGAGAGGCTGTCACTGCTCTGGACTGAGCTGCGCTTGAGCTGTTCACGGGCGTTTTCACGTTGCTTGATCAGCCCCTCCAGGCCGCTTAAGGCGGTCTTGAAACTGGTGACGAAGCGTCGGCTTTCCTGCAGCTGTTGTTGGTTGACCGGGTCGGTAAATCGCGGGGAAAGATCCACCAGGAACTGGTCGATCTTGTCCATGTGCAGCTCTATTTTGGACAGGCTGGCCGGGTCGTTAAGGGTGCGATAGACGATGCGATCAGCGCGCAACTCTTCGCCGACGACTGCCAATTGCGAGAGCAGCGTGAGTTTTTGGGAGCGCTCGAGGGATGCGCTCAAGGCTTGCCAGCCGGTAGAGGCGATGATCAGGCTGAGGCTGAGCACCAGGCCAAAGCCCAGGGCAAGTTTGAGGCTGATGCTGATGTTTCCGAGCAGGCGGGTCAGTGGACGAAACATGGTGAACCTCCAACGAATCAAAAGGAGCGTCTCAAGCGTCCGGCCAACAATGGTCAGGGGAGTTGAAACGCTACTTTTATTCGGCGCCAGGTGTGTGATCCACGACCTGAAAAACGCGTAGGAAATTTCACATATTGTCGGAGCGGCGGCCCTGATGGCCGCCGCAAGCGGGTCAGACCTTGAAGCGACCTACCAGGCTTTGCAGGTAAACCCCCAGGCGCGCCAGCTCGGCACTGGAAGCCGCGGTTTCTTCGCTGGCCGCCGAGGTTTGTTCGGAAACGTCCCGCACGTTGAGCACGCTGCGGTTTATTTCTTCGGCCACGGCGCTTTGCTGCTCGGCGGCGGTGGCGATCTGCTGGTTCATCGCCTGGATCGCCGAGACGGTACGGGTGATGTTCTCCAGGGCATTGCCGGCCCGACGGGTCAGCTCGACGCTGCTGTCGGTCAGGCCGCGACTGTTATCCATGATGGTCGCCACCTGCTGGGTGCCGCTTTGCAGGCCGACGATCAACTCTTCGATTTCCTCGGTGGACTTCTGCGTCCGCTGGGCAAGGCTGCGCACTTCATCGGCAACCACCGCAAAACCGCGTCCGGCTTCACCGGCGCGCGCCGCTTCAATCGCTGCGTTAAGGGCCAGCAGGTTGGTTTGCTGGGCCACCGACTTGATGACGTCCAGCACACTGCCGATCTTGTCGCTCTCACGCTTGAGATGGCCCATGGCTTCTGTGGAGTTGCCCACCTCGCTGGCCAGGCGCTCGATCTGGGCGATGGCCTCGCCGACCACCTTGTCGCCTTCACGGGCCTGTTGGTCGGCGGCTACGGCGGCTTCCGAGGCTTCTTCAGCGTTACGGGCGACTTCCTGCACGGTAGCGGCCATTTCGTTCATGGCGGTGGCCACCTGGTCGGTCTCGACCTTCTGGCTGTTGACCCCGGCGCTGGTCTGCTCGGTAACGGCCGATAGCTGCTCGGCGGCACTGGCGATCTGGGTGACGCCGTCGCTGATACCGCCAATCAGCTCCCGCAGGCCCACGGTCATGCTTTGCATCGACCGTTGCAGCTGCCCCAGTTCATCCTGGCGCTGGGAGATCAGGTTGTGGCTCAGGTCGCCGGACGCCACGCGTTCGGCGACTTTGAGGGTCTGGTTCAATGGAATCACGATCTGCCGGGTAATGGCCCAGGCGGCGAGTACACCAAACGCCAGCGCGAGGGCGGTGGCCAGTAACAGCAGGTTCTTGGCGTGGGCGGTATCGGTATCACGCACCACGGTTTGCGAAGTGGTGAGTTTGTTACTGCGATCGAGCAGGATATCGCCTTGCTCGCCCATGATTTTCATCGCGGCGGTACTGGCCACCTGGGAGTCGCGGTACTGGCTCACGGCGGCGCGGTAGGCCTGCAGCGAGACGCTGGCCTCTTGCAGGTTGGCCCGGTATTGCTCGGGCAACTGATCGTTGAGGTCGGTGATTTTCTTCAGGGCGTTGTCGATGGCATCCAGCGCCGGCTGTTCGGCCTCGACCTTGCCGCTGTAGGTGTAGCCGCGCACCTGGAAGCGCGCTTGCTGGATCAGTTTGCTCAGGTCGACCACGCTGTTGAACAGGGTGACGCTGTCGCCTTGCAGCAGGGATTTTTCCACTTCGTTGATTTTTGCGACGGCGTTGTCGGCGGTATCGCCCAGTTTGCTGCGGGCGCCTTCACGCTTGAGGCCGGCCTGCACCATGGCGCCGAAGGCTTTTTTGTATTGGCCCAAGGCATCCTGTTGCTGCTCTACCACGAGCTTGTCGTCGGGTTGCTCGATCAGGTCTGCGGCGGTTTTCAGGCCACTGTCCAGCTGGGTGATCAGGTCGTTGACCGCGCTGGTGCCTTGTTCGCCACGGCGCATTTCGAAGTCCAGTCGCGCCAGGCGCAGGTCCTTGGTCAGCCCGTTGAGGCTGGAGATGTAGCCCAGCTTGTCGCCACGGCTGATCACGCCGCTGAGGCCGGTCCAGCCGGTGAAGGTGATCAATAGGGTCAGGACCAAGACCAGGCCGAAGCCTATGCTCAGCTTGCGGTTGACGCTGACATTCCCCAGTTTCTCGGCTAACCAACGATACATGCTGCGAACTCCCCTGGAACAAGGCTTGGACTTATTCAGAGCGTATCGGCAGATTCGGATGTTTCTGTAGGAGCGAGCTTGCTCGCGAAGGTCGTCAACGATAACGCGGGCATTCTGAGTGAGCGCGGTGTCCTTGAGTTTTTCGCGAGCAAGCTCGCTCTTACAGGAGAGGGCGGTGTTAGAAAAGGCGGGCGAGCAGCGCGGTGACGGCAGTTTCGACTCTCAGGATGCGCGCGCCGAGTTGCACCGGCTGCAATCCGGCCTTGGCCAGCAGGTCCACCTCGTAGGGAATCCAGCCGCCCTCCGGCCCGATCGCCAGGGTGACCGGCTCATCCAGCCCGCGAGGGCAGGGCGGATAGTCGCCAGGGTGACCAATCAGGCCGAGGGTGCCTTGCGCCATGGCGGGCAGGCGGTCTTCGACGAATGGCTTGAAGCGCTTTTCGATCACGATCTCGGGCAGCACCGTGTCCCGGGCCTGTTCCAGGCCGAGGATCAATTGCTCGCGAATCGCTTCCGGCTCCAGGAACGGCGTCTGCCAGAAGCTTTTTTCCACGCGATAGCTGTTCACCAGCACCACCCGCGGCACGCCCATGGACGCCACGGTTTGCAGCACCCGGCGGAGCATTTTCGGGCGGGGCAGGGCCAGCAGCAGGGTCAGGGGCAGTTTGGCCGGCGGCGGCTGGTCGAAGGTCACTTCCAGCTCGGCTTCACGGGCTTCCAGGCGCAGCAACTGCGCGTTGCCCATCAAACCGCCGATGCGTCCGACCCGCAGGCTGTCGCCTACGGCGGCACGGTGGACTTCCTGCATATGCACCAGGCGCCGATCACGCAGCACCACCCGGTCGGCCGCGATAAAGTCGGCCTCCTCAAGCAGCAGCAGGTTCACGGCTGGGTCGCTGGCGGCTGGTCGTCGTCGGCGGGTTGGTCATCGGGGTGATCGCCACGCTTGCTCACCAGGCTGCCAAACAGGATGCCAATCTCGAACAGCATCCACATGGGTACGGCCAGCAGGGTCTGGGAGAAGATGTCCGGCGGGGTCAGGATCATGCCGACCACGAAGCAGCCGATGATCACGTAGGGGCGGATCTTCTTCAGGTATTTGACGTCGACCACGCCGATCCATACCAGCAGCACCACGGCCACCGGGATTTCGAAGGCCACGCCGAAGGCGAAGAACAGCGTCATCACGAAGTCGAGGTAGCTGGTGATGTCGGTCATCATTTCCACGCCGGCCGGCGTAGCGGCGGCGAAGAACTTGAAGATCAGCGGGAACACCAGGAAGTAGGCAAAAGCCATCCCGGTATAGAACAGCAGGATGCTCGACACCAGCAGCGGCACGGCGATGCGTTTTTCATGCTTGTACAGGCCCGGCGCGATAAAGCCCCAGATCTGATGCAGGATCACCGGGATCGCCAGGAACAGCGAGACCATCATCGTCAGCTTCAACGGCGTGAGGAACGGCGATGACACGTCGGTGGCGATCATCGTCGCGCCGGCCGGCAGGTAATTGCGCAGCGGCGTGGAGACGAAGGTGTAGATCTGCTGGGTGAAGGCAAACAGCCCGGCAAAGATGATGAAGATCGCCGCGACACAGCGCAGCAGGCGGGTGCGCAACTCGGTGAGGTGCGAGACCAGTGGCATGTGCTGGTCGGTTTCCGGTTTATCAGCGCTCATGGGGCTCGCGGCGGCAATGTAGGGTCGTGGGGCGCGGGCGACACGGCAGGTGTCGGCGCGGGTTCGGTCGGGGTCACGGGCGCAGTGGGCGCAGGCTCGACGGCGTGCACGGGTTCAGCGACCGGTGCAGGCGCGGGTGCGGCGGGCGGAGCAATCGAATGCTCGGCCACAGGCTCGACCGGCTTGGGCGTTTCCTGCACCGGCGAGAGAATCTTCCGTGCCTCCTGCTCCAACGACAGAATGTGTTCGTTGTGCAGTTGCCGGCGAATCTCGTCGGCGCCGATTTCCCGTTCAACTTCCTGTTTGATGGCGTTGAAACTGCGTTTCAGGCGCCCGATCCACAGGCCGGCCGTGCGCGCGGCACCGGGCAGGCGTTCCGGCCCCAGTACCAGCAGGGCCACGAGGCCGACGAGCAGCAGTTCAGAGAAGCTGATACCAAACATTATTCAGTACTCACGAGTCTTTTTGGTTCTGCTCTTTGACGTGCTCGGCCTGCACGTCGAAGGTGCGACGTTCAGTGATCGGCTGAGTGGCCTGCGGGTGTACAGGCTGCGCCGGTGGCACCGGATTGACGGCCGGGTCGGCAGGCTTTTCGTCGTCGTTCATGGCCTTGCGAAAGCCCTTGATCGATTCACCGACGTCGGTGCCGAGGTTTTTCAGTTTCTTGGTGCCGAACACCAGCACAACGACCACAAGAATGACGATCCAGTGTTTCCAGTCAAAAATGCCCATGCTGCAATTCCTCTGTAAAAGTTGGTCAGGCGGACGGGCGCGAGGCCTTTTCGGCATGCCCGGACAAGCCGAAGCGACGGTCCAGTTCATCAAGCACTGCCTGTGGATGCTGCCCCAGTTGGGCGAGCATGACCAGACTGTGGAACCACAAGTCGGCAGTTTCGTAGATCACGTCGCTGCAGTCGCCGCTGATTTGCGCGTCCTTGGCCGCAATAATCGTCTCGACGGATTCTTCGCCGAGTTTTTCCAGGATCTTGTTCAGACCCTTGTGGTACAGGCTGGCGACGTAGGAGCTGTCGGCGTCCGCGCCTTTGCGGTCTTCCAGCACCTGGGCCACACGGTTGAGGGTATCGCTCATGTTCAGTGTCCTGCCGAATAGATAGCGTGCGGGTCTTTGAGCACGGGCTCGACGGTCTTCCACTCGCCGTTCTGGAACACGCGGTAGAAGCAGCTGTGACGGCCGGTGTGACAGGCGATATCGCCGATCTGCTCGACCTTGAGGATCACCACATCGGCATCGCAGTCGATGCGCATCTCATGCAGGGTTTGCACGTGCCCGGACTCTTCGCCCTTGCGCCACAGTTTGCCACGGGAACGTGACCAGTAGATGGCGCGGTTCTCGGCGGCGGTCAGGCTCAGGGCCTCGCGGTTCATCCAGGCCATCATCAGCACGCGCCCGGTCTTGTAGTCCTGGGCAATGGCCGGCACCAGGCCGTCACTGTCCCACTTGATCTCGTCCAGCCAGTCTTTCATTTTCGGCTCCGGCAATTTGCGACAGTGTATAACCGGATTGGCTATCGACGCACGATCAGATACACGCCCACCGCGACCATGATGCCGGCCGGCCAGTGGCCCAGTTCATTCAGCGGCCCGCCGGCGGCCAGTATCGTACCGCCCACCAGGTGCGCGGCGCCCAGCAGGCGCAGGAACCAGTCGTCCTTGCGCTTGTGCCACGGCGGTGCGGGGTCCTTGGCGTGGGGCTGGGACATGCGCTCCAGCAGGTCGCGGGTCATGTTGGCCAGGTGCGGCAGTTGCTCGACCTGGCTTTGCAGGTTGCCCAGCAGGGTTTTCGGGCTGATACGGTCCCGCATCCAGCGCTCGAGGAACGGCTGGGCGGTGTTCCACAGGTCGAGGTCCGGGTACAGCTGGCGGCCCAGGCCTTCGATGTTCAGCAGGGTCTTTTGCAACAGTACCAACTGCGGCTGCACTTCCATATTGAAGCGCCGCGCCGTCTGGAACAGACGCATCAGCACCTGACCGAAGGAAATATCCTTTAACGGTTTTTCAAAGATCGGCTCGCACACAGTGCGGATCGCCGCTTCGAATTCGTTGAGCTTGGTTTCGGCCGGCACCCAGCCCGAATCGATGTGCAACTGCGCCACGCGGCGGTAATCACGCTTGAAGAAAGCGAACAGGTTGCGCGCCAGGTAATCCTGGTCTTCCGGGGTCAGGCTGCCGACGATGCCGCAGTCGATCGCAATGTACTGCGGGCTCCACGGGTTCACGGTGCTGACGAAGATGTTGCCGGGGTGCATGTCGGCATGGAAGAAGCTGTCGCGGAATACCTGGGTGAAGAAAATTTCCACGCCGCGCTCGGCAAGCATCTTCATGTCGGTGCGCTGGTCGGCCAGGGTCGCGAGGTCGGTGACCTGCACGCCGTAGATGCGCTCCATCACCAGCACTTTCGGGCGGCACCAGTCCCAATAGACTTGCGGCACGTACAGCAGCTGCGAGCCTTCGAAGTTGCGCTTGAGCTGGCTGGCGTTGGCCGCTTCGCGCAGCAGGTCGAGTTCGTCGTAGATGGTTTTTTCGTAGTCCAGCACCACGTCCACCGGGTGCAGCAGGCGCGCATCGGCAGAGAAGCGCTCGGCGGCGCGGGCGAGGATGAACAGCCACGCCAGGTCCTGGCCGATGATCGGCTTGAGGCCCGGGCGGATCACCTTCACCACCACTTCTTCGCCGCTTTTCAGTTGCGCGGCATGCACCTGGGCCACCGAGGCCGAGGCCAGCGGCGCGATGTCGAAGCGGCTGAAGACTTCGCTGATCTTCTTGCCCAGCTGTTCTTCAATCAGCGTGACTGCCAGTTGCGAGTCGAACGGTGGCACGCGGTCCTGCAACAGCATCAGCTCGTCGGCGATATCTTCGGGCAACAGGTCGCGGCGGGTGGAGAGGATCTGCCCGAACTTGATGAAGATCGGCCCCAGGTCCTGCAACGCCAGGCGCAGGCGCGCGCCACGGCTCAGCTCGAGGGTCTTGCGCGGGAACCAGCGCCACGGCAGCACATAGCGCACCGCCAGCAGAAACCACGGCAGCGGCAGGGCGAACAGCAGGTCATCGAGGCGGTAGCGGATTACGACGCGCTGGATACGAAACAAACGGCGGACGGCGAGCAGCTTCATGCGTTATCGCTTGAATCAAGGGAGCGGCTCAGGCGCTCGAAGCGCGCCTCAAGTCGTTCCAGGTCGAGTTTGGCCTGGTCGAGTTCGCGAAAGCGCGCTTCCGCTTCCCGTTGTCCGACCAGGGTGCGCGATTCTTCGCTCAGGTATTCGGCGAGGTTCTGGTTCAGGCTGGCGAAACCCTGCTGGTACCAGCGCGTGCGGCTGCGCAGATGACCGCTGATCAGTTGGGTGGCCACCGGGCCGAGCCAACGTGACAGCTCGTATTCCCAGTCCAGTTCCAGGTCTTGCAGCACGGCGGCCAGGTCCATCAGCACCGCGCTGTCGCCTTCAAGTTCCACGTCCGGGCCGTGGAGGATCGCCGTCTTGTCCCGGCTCAGGGCCAGGCGCAGCAGGCTTGAGCCGGAAGCACGCAGGGTGCAGTCGGCGTCGGCGGCCCAGTGGGACGCCAGCAACAGGCCTTCATCGCTGGGCAGGATAAACAGCTGCAAGGCGGGGCTGGTGCAGTCGACGGCGATGATCCTGCCGTTCAGGTGCGCCAGCCGTGCCAGGGCGGTGCTGTCCAGGCGCAGTACACGGTTGAGGCCGTGTTCGACGCTGGCGAGAAGGCCTGCGAACAGCATCAGGGCTTGATGCCGCGGTGCAGGGCGACGATGCCCGAGGTCATGTTGTGGTAGGTCACGCGGTCGAAACCGGCCTCTACCATCATCGACTTCAGGGTTTCCTGGTTCGGGTGCATGCGGATCGATTCGGCCAGGTAGCGGTAGCTTTCGGCGTCATTGGTGATCAGCTTGCCCATCAACGGCATGAAGGCGAACGAGTAGGTGTCGTAGACCTTGGACATCAGTGCGTTGGTCGGCTTGGAGAACTCCAGCACCAGCAGGCGACCGCCGGGCTTGAGTACGCGCAGCATCGAGCGCAGTGCGTCTTCCTTGTGGGTCACGTTACGCAGGCCGAAGGCGATGGTCACGCAGTCGAAGTGGTTGTCCGGGAACGGCAGCTTTTCAGCGTCGGCCTGGACGAACTCGATATTGCCCGCCACACCTTTGTCCAGCAGGCGATCACGACCGACCTTGAGCATCGAGCCGTTGATGTCGGCCAGTACCACCTGCCCGGCGGGGCCCACCAGCTTGGAGAACTTGGCGGCCAGGTCGCCCGTGCCGCCTGCGATATCCAGCACACGGTTGCCGGTGCGTACACCCGACAACTCAATGGTGAAGCGCTTCCACAGACGGTGCATGCCGCCGGAGAGCACGTCGTTCATCAAGTCGTACTTGGCGGCTACCGAGTGAAACACCTCGGCGACTTTTTCCGCTTTCTGGCTTTCCGGGACGTTCTTGAAGCCGAAGTGAGTGGTGGGTTCGGCATCGCTGCCTTTGCGCTGATCAGTCATATCGCTGTCACCAAAAGAGAATGGGGGCATTCTAATCCCCAAGGCATGCTTTGTCTTGGCAAGGCTGAAGGTAAGATAGGTGGTCACCGAGACCTTTTGCCGCATGGCGGGTCGACAAGTCTCTATAACGAGGAGTCATTCAAATGGCCCGTATACAGGTTGAACGTGCCCACACACTGGGCAAAGACGCTGCGCGAGAAAAAGCCGACAAGTTGGCGAGCAAACTCAAGGAGCAATATGGCCTGGAGTCTTCCTGGGCCGGCGACACACTGAACCTCAAACGTTCGGGCGTTAAAGGCACCGTGAAAGTGGCGGAAGATTCCCTGCGGATTGAAGTCGAACTGGGCCTGTTGATGTCGGCCATGAGTGGCACCATCAAGTCCGAAATCGAGAAGGCACTGGATAAAGCCCTGGCCTGATTTGCGACCTTCTTAGGGTGCCGATTCTAATTTTTCTGCCTACTTTGTGCCCAAGCCCCCAACTTCTGTGGGCAGTTCCTCCCCCCTTTATGCGTGAGGTGCACCATGGCCAAAGTTATTTTGAAGAAAAAAATTGCTACCGGAACTAACGCCCTGACTGACGTTAAATCCTATGCCCGCAAGATCTGGCTGGCCGGTTTGGGGGCTTACGCCAAGGTCGGAAGCGAGGGCGCCGAGTACTTCAAAGAGCTGGTTAAGACTGGTCAACATGTTGAAAGTAAAGGCAAAAAAGTTGTGATTGAACAACTTGATGCAGCCAACAGTCAGATTGATCAAGTCAAGAGCGAAGTCTTCGGCATCAAAGGTCGAGTCGAAGTGCAACTGGATAAAGTTGAAAGCGCTTTTGATAGTCGTGTTGGAAGTGCCTTGAATCGGATCGGCATTCCGTCTAAACATGACGTGGAGACACTCTCTGCTAAGCTCGATGAGCTGACGGCATTGCTCGAACGTGTCGCGCGTAAACACTAAGGAGACAACGGGATGGCTGGTAAAAAGACTACTGATAAAGAAGGCAGCTCGTGGATCGGGGAAGTTGAAAAATACTCCCGCAAGATCTGGCTGGCCGGTTTAGGCGTGTACTCGAAGGTGAGCAGTGACGGCGGTAAATACTTCGAGACTTTGGTTAAAGACGGCGAAAAGGCCGAGAAGTTGACCAAGAGCACAGTGGGTAAACAAGTCGATGCGGCAAAGGCTTCCGCCGGTTCTGCCAAATCACGTATCAGCGACAAGTGGGGCGAACTGGAAGGGGCTTTTGACAAGCGCCTGAACAGTGCCATTTCGCGACTGGGCGTACCTAGCCGTACTGAAGTGAAAGCGCTGCACAGCAAGGTCGATACCTTGACCAGGCAAATCGAAAAACTCACCGGCCTCAAAGCTGCGCCAGTTGCGGCTAAAACTGCAGCGGCTAAACCGGCTGCCAAGCCTGCGGCGAAAACTGCAGCGGCCAAGCCTGCTGCTAAAACCGCCGCTAAACCGCTGGTCAAGGCCGCCGCCAAACCGGCAGCCAAGCCAGCCGCCAAGGCGCCGGCCAAAGCTGCTGCAAAACCGGCTGCCAAGCCTGCGGCGAAAACCGCAGCGGCTAAACCGGCCGCCAAGCCTGCCGCTAAACCAGTGGCCGCTAAAGCAGCTGCAAAACCTGCGGCGAAACCTGCAGCCAAGCCGGCAGCAAAAGCAGCAGCCAAGCCAGCGGCGAAAACCGCTGCCGCCAAACCTGCTGCTGCCAAGCCAGCCGCTGCGAAACCTGCAGCCAAGCCGGTTGCTGCCAAGCCAGCCGCTGCGAAACCTGCAGCCAAGCCGGTTGCTGCCAAACCCGCCGCCAAGCCTGCGGCTGCAAAACCTGCAGCGGCCAAGCCAGCTGCAAAACCGGCTGCGGCGAAGAAGCCTGCCGTAGCCAAAAAGCCAGCAGCGCCGAAGCCAGCGGTAGCGGCCAAGCCTGCAACTGCAGCGCCGGCGACCAACTCGGTCACGCCACCGACGCCTGCTGCTACCCCGACTGCAACGCCGGCAACCCCGACGCCTACCAGTCAGTCCTGATTTTTACGGGACACATAAAAACGCCCGGCCTGCGAAGGTCGGGCGTTTTTTATGGAATCTACAGAACAACACAAATCCAATGTGGGAGCGGGCTTGCTCGCGAAAGCGGTGGATCAGTCACACATGTGCTGACTGACACTCCGCTTTCGCGAGCAAGCCCGCTCCCACATTTTAGTCCGCGTCGTCCAGGTAGCGCAGCGCCAACCTCTCTGTCGCCAGCCTCGCCGGCATCAGCAGATGCGGGGCCACCAGCATCATGATCTGGTACACCACCACCCGCACCTCACCTTCTCGGTCGAGAATCCGCTGGTAGTCCAGGGAAAACAGCAAGGTCATGGTGATCTGTTCCACCAACTGCCCCAGCGCCTGGGTTTCACTGACCAGTTGCCCATCCGTCTTGAGGCGGGCCAGCAACGAGGCCAGCGTGCGCTTGAGCGCCGTCAGCAGGTTGCGAATGCCCTTGGCCAGTTTCGGCAGGCGGCCCGCCAGGTTCGACAGGTCCTGGAACAGAAACCGATAGTGCGCCATGCGCTCCACGATCAGGTGCAGGAACAGCCAGTAATCCTCGGCCGCCAGTTGTGCGTCTTCCGGCGGATCGAGCAACGGCGCCAATTCGTTTTGAAAGCGCTCGAACAGCCCGAGCACCAACGGTTCCTTGCCATGGAAGTGGTAATAGAGATTGCCGGGGCTGATCCCCATTTCATTGGCCACCTCCATGGTCGACACGTTCGGCTCGCCCTTGTGGTTGAACAACTGCAAGGCACATTCAAGGATACGGTCGCGGGTCTTCATCCAGTCTTCTTAAAGTCGTCGTGGGGCTCAGCGGACTCGCACATAGGTGCCCGGCGCCGCTTCCATCGGTGGGTAATTCTGGTTGCCCAGGGCGGTCAGGGTTTCGCGCTGCACACCGGAGCGCTGCTGGATCCACGCCAGCCAGTTGGGCCACCAGCTGCCCTCGACATGATTGGCGTCGTAGTACCAGGCGCGCGGGTCGCTGCTCAGCTTGAGGTTCTCGACGTAGTTGGCCTTGGGGTTGCCCGGCGGGTTGAGGATGCTCTGGACATGCCCGCTGTTGGACAGAATGAAGCGCTTGTCGCCGCCCAGCAGCTGGGTGGAGCGGTACACCGCGTCCCACGGCGTGATGTGGTCGTTGATGCCGCCCACGCTGAAGCTGTCCACCGTCACCTTCTGCAAGTCGACAGGCGTGCCGCACACCTCCAGGCCGCCGGGATGGCTCAGCGGGTTGTGCTTGAAGAAGTCCAGCAAGTCGCCATGCAGCGCGGCGGGCAGGCGGGTGTTGTCGTTGTTCCAGTACAGGATGTCGAAGGCCGGCGGTTCCTTGCCCAGCAGGTAATTGTTGATCCAGTAGTTCCAGATCAGGTCGTTGGGACGCATCCAGGCGAATACCTTGGCCATGTCCCGGCCGTCGAGTACGCCTTGTTGGTAGGAGCGGCGCTTGGCGGCTTCCAGCGTCTGTTCGTCGGCGAACAGGGTGGCGGGGCTGTCGATCTGGCTGTCCAGCAGGCTCACCAGGTAGCTGGCGCTGGAGATGCGGCGCAGTTGGCGCTTGGCCTGCAGATGGCCTTGCAGCGCGGCGATGGTCAGGCCACCGGCGCAGGCGCCCATCAGGTTGACCTCGCGGGCGCCGGTGATTGCGCGGGTTACGTTCAGCGCTTCTTCCAAAGCCGCGACGTAGGTGGACAAGCCCCATTCCCGGTGGCGTACATCCGGGTTGCGCCAGCTGACCATAAACACTTGCAGGCCATTTTTCAGAGCGAACTGGACGAAGCTGTTGTTCGGGCTCAGGTCGAAAATGTAGTACTTGTTGATTTGCGGCGGCACCACCAGCAGCGGCTTGGCGTACTGTTTTTCGCTCATGGGCTTGTACTGGATCAGCTCCAGCAGTTCATTGCGAAACACCACCGAACCGGGTGTGGTGGCCACCGTCTTGCCGACTTCAAAGGCCTGCTTGGTGACCTGGCGCGGCAAGCCGTTGTTGTGCAGCAGGTCGTCGAACAGGTTGCTGACGCCACGCACCACGCTGTTGCCGCCGGAGTTGAGCAGCTCCTTGATCGCCAGCGGGTTGAGCAGGGTGTTGGATGGCGACACCGCATCGTTGAGCAGGGCAAAGGCAAAGTGCGCCCGCGCCCGGTCGTCGGCGCTGAGGTTGCTGTCGTCGATCCAGTGGCGGGTCTGTTTTTGCCAGCTCAGGTAGGCTTGCAGGCTGCGCCGATAAAACGGGTTGAGCTGCCAGGTCGGGTCGGCGAAGCGGCTGTCCTTCGGGTTCGGCTCGTGCACCGTTTCCCCGAGCAGCACGCGGCCCAATTGCCCG
The DNA here is from genome assembly GCF_013385805.1 of Pseudomonas sp. C6002. Taxonomy (NCBI): domain Bacteria; kingdom Pseudomonadati; phylum Pseudomonadota; class Gammaproteobacteria; order Pseudomonadales; family Pseudomonadaceae; genus Pseudomonas; species Pseudomonas sp. C6002. The sequence goes on from NZ_JACAPH010000004.1 coordinate 37,409, forward strand.
CCCAGCTTCAGGGCGTGGCGGGCGGTGTGCACCGGATTGCGCAGGCCGTGTGCGGCGACGCTGCGCAGGGTCGAGAGCAAATCCCGGCCGCGCAGGCCGGTGATCGCACTTTCAATATTGATGAACGCGGCGGGTGTGGGCACCGGGTTCGATACGGGTCTTTCTCGCATGCGCCAACACTCCTTCGTCAAGCCATCAACAAGCACGCCAATTCAGAACCATAGTCGGTTCTGGCCAAGTTGCGCGGCGCGGTCGTCCTGACCGCTGCCGTCTAAAGTGCGGGTTGCGGGTGAATCACCGCCCTCAGGCGTTCCTCCTGGAGAAACTTCATGATGATCGGCGCCACGGCCTCGGCCCGGGTAATCAGGAACAGATGGCCGTCGTCGATGATGTGCAATTGGGCGTTGGGAATACGCCAGGCCAGCATGCGCATGTTGATCGGCGGGATCAGCGGGTCGTCGTCGCCGGCCAGCACCAGGGTCGGCTGCTTGATCTTGTGCAGCCAGTGGATGCTGGTCCAGCCAAGCCCGGCGAACAGTTGCCAGTAGTAACCCAGCTTGCCCGCCGAACGCACTTTGCTCGCGTGTTCGGCGGCCAGTTTCGAATCCCGACGGAAGGAGCCGCCGTAGATCATCGGTGCAATGCGCACCACGTGGGACGGTTGGATATAACGCCGGGGGCTGGCCATCAGCCACAAGACCTTCGGCTTGCCCGGCACCATGAAGGCACCGGCGGCGGTGGCGGCCAGAATCAGCTTCTTGCAGCGTTCCGGATAGTCATAGGCGAACTGCTGCGCCAGCGCGCCGCCCCAGGAAACGCCCACCGCGTTGACCTGGCCATAGTCCAGGTAGTCGAGCATGCGCGCGGTGAGTTTGGCCAGGCCGGGAAAGCGATAAGGCCGGCTGGGGGTCGACGAGCCGCCGACGCCTGGCACATCAAAGGCAATCACTTCCAGGTCCGGGTCCAGGGCCTGGACGAACGGAAACACCAGCTCAAGGTTGGCGCCGATGCCATTGAAAATCAGCAGCGGCGTCAAGTGAGGCTTGCCCGGGCGTACCGCCGTGCGGATGGCTTGGCCATCCAGGTCGATGGTACGGAAGATGAACGGTTGCGGCATGGGCTTACCCTGCAAAATGGCGCTATTTCCCTGCGGGAACACGGTCAATGTGGGAGCTGGCTTGCCTGCGATGCAGACGCTACGGTGTATCAGGCACACCGAGTTGATGCCATCGCAGGCAAGCCAGCTCCCACATTTGATCCCATTCCCGCCTACCTTTCGTGAACGTATGTGCCCGGCGCCGCTTCCGCCGCTGCATAAGTCTTGTTGCCCAGGTTCGCAGGCGCCTTCTTCAACTTGCCCGACCGCTCCGCCTGCCACGCCTGCCAATGCAACCACCACGAATCGGTGTGCTTGGTGGCGTTCTCCTGCCAGTCCAGGGCCTTGCCCGGCATCGTATCGCTGGTCTGGTAACGCGATTTTGGATTGCCCGGCGGGTTCAGAATGCTCTGGATATGCCCGCTGCTGGACAGCACAAACTCCACCTTGCCGCCAAACAGCTGCGCCGACTTGTAGCAGGACTGCCACGGTGTGATGTGGTCGTTGGTGCCGGCCAAAGAATAAATATCGGCAGTGACCTGCTTCAGGTCGATCGGCGTGCCGCACACTTCCAGGGCATTGGCCCGCACCAAGGGATTGTTCTTGAACAGTTCGATCAGGTCGCCATGGAACGCGGCCGGCAAGCGGGTGGTGTCGTTGTTCCAGAACAGGATGTCGAACACCGGTGGCTCGTTGCCCAGCAGGTAGTTGTTGACCCAGTAGTTCCAGATCAGGTCATTGGGGCGCATCCAGGCAAACACCTTGGCCATGTCGCGGCCTTCCAGCACACCGGCCTGGTAGGAATGGCGCTTGGCCGCTTCCAGGGTCTGTTCGTCGACGAACAACGCCACCTGGGTGTCCAGGGTGGTGTCCAGCACGCTCACCAGCAGGGTCAGGGCGTTGACCTTCTTCTCGCCCAGCGCCGCGTAGTGGCCCAGCAGGGCGGTGCAGGTGATGCCGCCGGAGCAGGCGCCGAGCATGTTGATGTCCTTGCTGCCGGTGATCGCGCTCACCACATCGACCGCTTCTTTCAGCGCCTCGATGTAGGTCGACAGGCCCCACTCGCGCTGGGCCTTGGTCGGGTTGCGCCAACTGACGATAAACGTCTGCTGGTTATTGCGCAGGCAGAAGCGCGCCAGGCTCTTGTCCGGGCTCAGGTCGAATACATAGAACTTGTTGATCTGCGGCGGCACCACCAGCAGCGGGCGTTCGTGCACCTGCTCGGTGATCGGCCGGTACTGGATCAGTTCCAGCACATCGTTGCGAAACACCACGGCGCCTTCGGTGGTGCCCAGGCTCTTGCCCACTTCAAAGGCGCCCATGTTGACCTGGCTCGGCATGCCGCCGTTGTGCACCATGTCCTTGGCCAGGTGGGACAGGCCATCCAGCAGGCTCTTGCCGCCGGTTTCAAAGAAGCGTTTGACCGCCGCCGGGTTGGCTGCGCTGTTGGTGGGCGCCATGGCTTCGGTCATCAGGTTGATGACGAAGTGGCCGCGGCTGATGTCGTGTTCCGACAGGTTGCTGTCACCGATCCAGTCGTGCAGCTCCTTGCGCCACGCCAGGTAGGTTTGCAGGTAACGTTTGTAGAGCGGGTTCTGGGTCCACGCCGGGTCGTTGAAACGACGGTCGTCGGCCTCGGGTGTCAGCTGTGATTTGCCGAACACCACGTTCTTCAATTCGACGCCGAAATGGGCGACATGCTTGACGCTGTGCAACGGTTGTTTGATGGCCTGGGTCAGCACCATCCGAGCGGATGCCAGTAAATCCTTTTTCCGTAACGCGATGATCGGGTTCAGCCCCAGGGTGTTTTCCGAGGCCTGGCGTTTCAAGTCATCGTTGTTCTTGTTACTCATCTACGACGCTCCATTGTCCGACAGACGAGTACCGGGTACCGCTGTGTACCACTACTTGCCACACAGCACAGCCTGGTACTACTGCTCGGGTGACCGTTAATACCGCATCGTCAAATGCAGGGAACTTGCCAGTTCCATTGGTTACCCGAGTTTAATTTTTTTCGCAAGCGGGCCAATCGTTGGCCACGACAGAGGGGCATTCAAGCAGATGGAATTAGAAAATGCCCACTAATGAGCAAGAGGCCTGGGCTAGAGCATCAGCCGCACGACCGATTGGCTCGGGTCGCGGGTTTTTCCGGCGGCTTTCAGCTCGGCAAGATAGTCAGCCCACAGCGCGTCCTGACGCACGGCAAGTTGATAGAGGTAGTCCCAGGTGAACAATCCGCTGTCATGGCCATCGTCGAAGGTCAATTTCAGTGCGTATTGGCCGGCGGGTTCGATCTTGGTCAAGCCGACATTGAGCTTGCCGAATTGCAGGATCGGTTTGCCGTGGCCCTGGACCTCGGCGGAGGGGGAGTGCACGCGAAGGAATTCGGCGGGCAGTTGATACACCTCGTCGGGACCGTAGGTGAGGCCCAGGGTCCTGGAGGCTTTGTGCAGGTTGATGGCGGTAGGCAGTTTGGTCATATGGGGAACCGCTCAGAGATGATCCTGAAGGAACCGGCTTTAAACTGTGGGAGCGGGCTTGCTCGCGAATGCGGTGGGTCAGTTCATGCAATTGTGACTGACCCACCGCATTCGCGAGCAAGCCCGCTCCCACATTAAAGCAGAGCGGTTCCTGCGTGAGGCTTACAGGATATAACGAGACAGATCTTCGTTCTGCGCCAATTCGCCCAGGTGGCTGTTGACGTAGTCGGCGTCGATCTTGATTGCCACGCCATTCTGCGCGCCCGCCATGTCGCCGGCACTGAAGGACACTTCCTCCAGCAGGCGCTCAAGCAGGGTGTGCAAGCGACGGGCACCGATGTTCTCGGTCTTCTCGTTGACCTGCCAGGCAATCTCCGCCAGACGCTTGATACCGTCCGGCAGGAACTCAATCCCCAGGCCTTCGGTTTTCAGCAGCTCGCGGTATTGCTCGGTCAGCGACGCATGCGGCTCGCTGAGGATGCGTTCGAAATCGCCCGGCGTCAGCGCTTTCAGTTCAACGCGAATCGGCAGGCGGCCTTGCAGCTCCGGCACCAGGTCGCTTGGCTTGCTCAGGTGGAAGGCACCGGACGCGATAAACAGGATGTGGTCGGTCTTGACCATGCCCAGCTTGGTGTTGACGGTGCAACCTTCGATCAGCGGAAGCAGGTCGCGCTGCACGCCTTCGCGGGACACGTCGACGCCGCCGGAATTGCCGCGCTTGGCCACCTTGTCGATCTCGTCGATGAACACGATGCCGTGCTGCTCGACCGCTTCCAGGGCCTTGGCCTTGAGTTCTTCCTCATTGACCAGGCGCCCGGCTTCTTCGTCGCGCACCAGTTTCAGCGCTTCCTTCACCTTGAGCTTGCGGCTTTTCTTCTTGCCTTTGCCCATGTTGGCGAACAGGTTCTGCAACTGGCTGGTCATTTCTTCCATGCCAGGCGGTGCGGAGATGTCGACGCCGGACACTTCGGCGACTTCGATCTCGATTTCCTTGTCGTCCAGCTGACCTTCACGCAGGCGCTTGCGGAACAGCTGGCGGGTATTGGAATCCGAGCTTGGCGCGGCGTCTTCGTTGAAGCCCATGCGTGCCGGTGGCAGCAAGGCGTCGAGGATGCGTTCTTCAGCGGCGTCTTCGGCGCGATGGCTGACCTTGGTCATTTCCTGTTCGCGCAGCAGCTTCAGGGCAGCGTCGGCCAGGTCACGAATGATCGACTCGACGTCACGGCCCACATAGCCCACTTCGGTGAACTTGGTGGCTTCGACCTTGATGAACGGCGCATTGGCCAGCTTGGCCAGGCGCCGGGCGATCTCGGTTTTACCGACACCGGTCGGGCCGATCATCAGGATGTTCTTGGGGGTTACTTCAACGCGCAATTCTTCGGGCAGTTGCATCCGGCGCCAGCGGTTACGCAGGGCGATGGCAACGGCGCGCTTGGCATCGTCCTGGCCGATGATATGGCGATTGAGTTCATGGACGATTTCGCGGGGAGTCATGGACATAGTAATTGGCGGTCCTCAAGCGGGAATAAGCCTGCGGCTTATTCGGCGAGGTCCTGCTCCTCAATGGTCAGGTTGTGGTTGGTGAAGACACAGATGTCGCCAGCGATACCCAGGGCAGTCTCGACGATTTCCCGGGCCGACAGGTCGGTTTTCTTCAGCAGGGCGCTGGCCGCCGCTTGTGCGTAGCCGCCGCCGGAGCCCATGGCGATCAGGCCTTCTTCGGGTTCAACCACGTCGCCGTTGCCGGTGATGATCAGCGAGGCGTCTTTGTTGGCGACGGCCAACATGGCTTCCAGGCGGCTGAGGGAGCGGTCGGTGCGCCATTCTTTGGCGAGTTCGACGGCGGCACGGACCAGATGGCCCTGGTGCTTCTCAAGTTGGCCTTCAAAGCGCTCGAACAGGGTAAAGGCGTCAGCGGTGGCGCCGGCAAAACCGGCGAGGACCTGGCCGTGGTACAGGCGACGGACTTTTTTCGCGTTGCCTTTCATCACGGTATTGCCAAGTGAAACCTGGCCGTCGCCGCCCATGACGACTTTGCCGTGGCGGCGAACTGAAACGATGGTGGTCAAGGGGAGAGTCTCCACGCTGCGGGGCGAAAATGCCCTGATGGAACTCATATGGGGGTGGCGGGGGGGATTTCAACTGTAGGACGGGAGGGCGGACGAGTGGTGTTTATGTGTCGGACTCGGTCCTGAGGCCGATGAAAATCAAATGTGGGAGCGGGCTTGCTCGCGAATGCGGTGTGTCAGTCACCTAAAATATTGACTGATCTACCGCATTCGCGAGCAAGCCCGCTCCCACATTAACCCGATGCTGTTTCCGGAATCAGCGGCTCTGGCGTTGTTGTAACAACAGGTTGCTAAACCCGGCGCCGGCCAGTTGTTTCTGGGCCACGGTCAGCTGTTCACGGTTGCTGAACGGCCCTACCAGCACGCGATACCAGGTCGCATCCTTAACCGTCCCGGACTCCACCGTCACCGCCTGCCCCAACAGAATAATCTGCGCGCGCACACGGTCCGCATCCGCCTGTTTCGGGAACGAGCCCGCCTGCAGGAAGAACTTGGTCACCGGCGCGGCCTTGGTGGTGGCAACCGGCGGCGGTGGCGGCGGGGTAATCCCGGCCAACGCAGCCTGGGCCCGGGCCGTGTCGATCTTCGCTGCTTCCGCCGGGGTAACCGGCGTAGTCGGCACCGGCTGCGGCGTCGGCAGGGTTTTCTCCGGCACGGCGTCCGGCGGCACGATCACTTCCGATTCCGGCAGCAGCGTGTAGAAGTCGTACTTCGGCTTCACCGGCGCAGTCGGGCTAGGCGGTGTCTTGTTCGCCTCGGCCATTTTCGTGGCCTTCTGCTGTTCTTGCTTGACCCGTTTGACGTCATCGCCCTTGCCCGGGTCGAGCTTCATCAGGAACACCACAAACGCGCCGACCGTCAGGCCGATGGCCATCCACAACCAGCCCGGAATAGGCTTCTTCGCCGGTGCCTGGTAGCGGCTGGCGCCGCGCTTGGGTGCAGGTTTTTTCTTGGCAGCCAACTTACATACGCTCCAGAGTTTCCAGGCCCAACAATTCCAGGCCTTGCTTGAGGGTCCGTCCTGCCAGTGCGGCGAGGCGCAGGCGGCTCTGCTTTTGGGCTTCGTCGTCTGCGGTCAGGATCGGGCAGTTCTCGTAGAAGCTGGAGAACAAACCGGCGACTTCGTACAAATAGGTGCAGAGGATGTGCGGTGTGCCTTTTTCGCCGACGCTGTTCAGCACTTCGCCGAATTGCGCCAGTTTGGCGGCCAGCTCCTGCTCGTGTGGCGCCTCAAGGTTGATCTGGCCTTCGACTTCGCTGAAGTCCTTGCCGAGCTTGCGGAACACACCGGCCACCCGCGTGTAGGCATACAGCAGGTACGGCGCGGTGTTGCCTTCGAAGTTGAGCATCAGTTCGAAGTTGAAGCTGTAGTCGCTGGTGCGGTGCTTGGACAGGTCGGCGTATTTCACCGCGCCAATCCCCACGACGCGGGCGATGTTGCGCAGGTCGGCTTCGGCCAGCTCCGGGTTCTTTTCCTTCACCAGGTTGTAGGCGCGGTCCTGGGCTTCGTTCAGCAGGTCGATCAGCTTCACGGTGCCGCCGTCACGGGTCTTGAACGGGCGGCCATCGGCGCCGTTCATGGTGCCGAAGCCCATGTGTTCCATCTGCATCGGGTGGGTCACGAAACCGGCGCGGCGCGCCACTTCGAACACTTGCTGGAAGTGCAGGGCCTGGCGCTGGTCAACGAAATACAGGGCACGGTCGGCTTTCAGCACGCCGCTGCGGTAGCGCACGGCGGCCAGGTCGGTGGTGGCGTAGAGGTAGCCGCCATCGGCCTTGACGATGATCACCGGCAGCGGGTCGCCGTCGGCGGTCTTGAATTCTTCGAGGAACACGCACTGCGCGCCGTTGCTTTCAACCAGCAGGCCCTTGGCCTTGAGGTCGTTGACCACGTTGATCAGGTCGTCGTTGTAGGCGCTTTCGCCCATCACGTCGGCCATGGTCAATTTGACGTTGAGCAGCTCGTAGATTTCCTGGCAGTGGGACAGCGAGATCTCGCGGAAGCGGCCCCACAGTTCCAGGCATTCGGCATCGCCGGCTTGCAGCTTGACCACCAGGCCACGGGCGCGGTCGGCGAATTCTTCGGATTCGTCGAAACGCTTCTTGGCGGCGCGGTAGAAGTTCTCCAGGTCCGACAGCTCGTTGCTGGTGATCGGGTTTTCCTGCAGATAGGCCATCAGCATGCCGAACTGGGTACCCCAGTCGCCCACGTGGTTCTGGCGGATCACGTCATCGCCGAGGAACTCCAGGACCCGCGCCACGCCGTCACCGATGATGGTGGAGCGCAGGTGGCCCACGTGCATTTCCTTGGCCAGGTTCGGTGCCGACAGGTCGATGGCCACGCGCTGTGCCGGGCCGGCCTTGCGCACGCCGATTTTCGCGTCGGCCAGGGCCGCGTCCAGGCGCGAAGCCAGGGCCTGGGTGTTCTGGAAGAAGTTGATGAAGCCTGGGCCGGCGATTTCAGCCTTGGTCACCTGAGGGTCGGCCGGCAGCGCGGCGATGATTTTTTCCGCCAGGTCGCGCGGCTTCAGGCCGGCCGGCTTGGCCAGCATCATCGCGATGTTGCTGGCGAAATCACCGTGGGTCTTGTCGCGGGTATTTTCCACCTGGATCGCCGGCGTCAGGCCTTCAGGCAACACACCTTCGTTGACGAGTTGGGTGAGGGCTTGTTGGATCAGCTGGCGAATGGTGTCTTTCATGGTGTTCTCTTTCGACCGCAAGCGGTGGCGCGCGATGCGCAGGTGGAAAAACTGGGCATTATCCGTGGCGAGGGCGGGCTTGCCAACCTTCGCGGGACCTTGACGGACGATTAACCTGTGGCGAGGGAGCTTGCTGTGGCGAGGGAGCTTGCTCCCGCTGGAGTGCGTAGCGCTCCCGGCTTTTTTGGGGCTGCTACGCAGCCCAGCGGGAGCAAGCTCCCTCGCCACAGGGGGTTAGTACAAATCTACCGGGTCTACGTCCAGCGACCATCTCACTTGTCGCCCGCTGGGCATTTGCTCCAGCGCAAGTAACCAGCTGCTTAATAAACGATGCAGCGGCGCGCGGGCGCTGGCTTGCAAGAGTAGCTGGGCGCGGTAACGCCCGGCGCGGCGTTCCATCGGTGCTGGCACCGGGCCCAATAGCTCGATGCCGGTCAGACCCAGTTCCCCCAGCAAACGTTCAGCCTCGCTGCACGCTTCATCCAGGAAACCTTCGGCCTGCCCCGGCTTGTGCGCTTCGGCCCGCAGCAGCGCCAGATGCGCAAACGGTGGCAAACCTGCCGAGCGTCGCTCGCTCAAGGCCTGTTCGGCGAAGGCAAAGTAGCCTTGTTCTGTCAGTTGAATCAGCAGCGGGTGGTCGGCCAGGTGCGTCTGGATGATCACCTTGCCCGGCTCTTCGGCCCGCCCGGCCCGGCCTGCGACCTGCACGATCAACTGCGCCATGCGCTCGCTGGCGCGAAAATCCCCGGAGAACAGCCCGCCGTCGGCATCCAGGATCGACACCAGGGTCACCCGTGGGAAGTGATGCCCTTTGGCAAGCATCTGCGTGCCCACCAGAATGCACGGCCGGCCCTTCTGGATCGTGGCGAACAACTGATTCATCGCGTCCTTGCGCGAGGTGCTGTCGCGGTCGACCCGCAGCACCGGGTAATCCGGGAACAGGATGCCCAGTCGTTCTTCGGCGCGCTCGGTGCCCGCGCCCACCGGTCGCAAGTCGACTTTGCCGCACTGCGGGCAGTGCCGCGGCACCCGTTCCACATGGCCGCAGTGATGGCAGCGCAACTCGCCGGAGCGCTGGTGCACGGTCATTCGCGCATCGCAGCGATTGCACTCGGACATCCAGCCGCAGTCGTGGCACAGCAGCGTCGGCGCAAAACCCCGGCGGTTGAGGAACACCAGCACTTGCTGGCCCGCCGCGAGGGTTTGCCCGATGGCTTGCTGCATCGGCCCGGAAATGCCGCTGTCCAGCGGGCGACTTTTTACATCCAGGCGCAGGAAGCGGGGCTGCTTGGCACCGCCGGCACGTTCATTGAGACGCAGCAGGCCGTAGCGCCCGGTGTAGGAGTTGTGCAGGCTTTCCAGGGACGGCGTGGCCGAGCCCAGCACAATCGGGATGTTTTCCTGGCGGGCACGCACCAGCGCCAGGTCGCGGGCGTGGTAGCGCAGGCCTTCCTGCTGTTTATAGGAGCCGTCGTGTTCTTCGTCGATGATGATCAGCCCGGGATTTTTCATCGGGGTGAACAGCGCCGAACGGGTGCCGATAATAATGTCGGCCTCGCCGTCCCGGGCGGCGAGCCAGGATTCCAGGCGCTCGCGGTCGTTGACCGCCGAGTGCACCAGGGCGATGCGCGCGTTGAAACGCTGCTCGAAACGCGCCAGGGTTTGCGGGCCGAGGTTGATCTCGGGGATCAGCACCAGTGCCTGTTTGCCGGCTTCGAGGGTTTCGCGGATCAGTTGCAAATAGACTTCGGTCTTGCCGCTGCCGGTGACGCCCGCCAGCAGGAACGCGTGGAAACTGTCGAAACCGGCGCGAATCGCTTCATAGGCGGCACGTTGTTCGGGGTTGAGCGGCAGTTCCGGCTGGGCCAGCCAGTGTTCGTGGCGCTCGCCGGGAGCATGCTTGCGAATCTCCACCTGCACCAGGCCCTTGGCCAGCAGCAAGTCCAGGCTGTCCTTGCTCAGCATCAGCTTGCTTAACAGCTGATGGGCGACGCCGTGGGGATGCTGGGCCAGGGTTGCCAGGGCTTCACGCTGGCGCGGGGCGCGGGCGATGCGCGGGTCGTCCATGCGCGCCCCCGGGACCATCGACCAGAAACGCTCCTGGCGCGCCTCGGCCAGTTCGCCCTGGCGCAACAGCACCGGCAGCGCCCAGCTCAAGGTGTCGCCGAGGCTGTGCTGGTAATACTGCGAGGTCCACAGGCACAGCTTGAACAGCGCAGGCGGCAGCGGCGGCGTGCTGTCGAGGATGGCCACGGCGGGCTTGAGCTTCTCGGCGGGCACTTCGCTGTGATCGGCGACTTCCACCAGGATGCCGATCATCTCCCGCCGGCCAAACGGTACCCGTACGCGCATGCCGGGCTGCAACTGCGACCGCAATACGCCAGCAGGAGCCCGATAATCGAACAGGCGGCGCAGGGGCGAGGGCAGGGCGAGGCGCAAAATGGCGTCGGGCACGCGGGGGTTCTCATATGACGGGCGGCGAAGAAGGGCGGGAGCCTAGCAGACCAGCGGTGGATGTGGGAGCCGGGCTTGCCCGCGATAGTATCGACACGGTGCACCTGAGGCACCGCAGCGCCTGCATCGCGGGCAAGCCCGGCTCCCACAGGGCCTTGTGTATGCCGCGCTTTTCTGATGAAAGGGGCCGTTGTGCTTCTTGCGCGTTTAAAAAGGTCTGGTAGAATCCGCGGCCTAATTACGTGCGGTATTCAACAATAGTGTTGATTGGCGGCACGCTAGCCTGAGGAATACACCATGAAAGCCGATATCCATCCAAACTATGTTGCCATCGACGTTACCTGCAGCTGCGGTAACAAGTTCGAAACCCGTTCGACTTTCGGCAAAGCTCTGCCAATCGACGTGTGCAACGAGTGCCACCCGTTCTACACCGGTAAGCAGAAGACTCTGGATGTTGGCGGCCGTGTTGACCGCTTCAAGACCCGCTTCGGTGCTTTCGGCGCTAAAGCTGCTCCTAAAGCCGAGTAAGGCTGGTCCGCTTGGATGGCCTGTATGGCTTGTCCTCGCTGATGAAAAAGGCGTCCCTTGTGGGCGCCTTTTTTGTGTCTGCGATTTGGCTGGCGCCCGCCCAGGCCGAGGTGTTCTGCCCGGCGCCCGGCGATGTCGCGACCTTCGACGTGCAGCGGGTAGTGGATGGCGACACCGTGCGCCTCAAGGATGGCCGCAGCATACGCATGATCGGCGTCAATGCCCCGGAAACCGGCAAGCAGGGGCGCACTGACGAGCCCTTCGCCGTGGCTGCTCGCGAGCGCCTGCAAAGTCTGGTGGACGCGAGCGGTGGGCGCGTTGGCGTGGTGCCCGGACGGGAGAGCAAGGACCGTTACGGCCGCACCCTGGCCCATCTCTACGGTGCCAATGGAGCAAATCTGGAAGCGCAGTTGCTCGCCGAAGGCCTTGGCTTCCAGGTGGCGGTCGCGCCGAATGTGGAACTGGTGGCCTGCCAGCAAGCCGCCGAACGCAGCGCCCGGCAGGCCCGGCTGGGGGTGTGGCGCCGGTCACCGGTGGTCGATGCGGCGAAGATCCGGCGCTCGGGCTTTGCGGTGGTCAGCGGTCAGGTGAACAAAATCGAACGCAATCGCGGCGGAGTCTGGATTGAGTTGCAGGGCTCACTGGTACTGCGCATTGCACCCAATCTGGTGGGCCGATTCGACAGTGCGCTGTTGAAAGGTTTGCAGGGCCAGTCCATCGAAGCCCGCGGCTGGGTGCTGGACCGCTCCCGACGCGGCGGCCTGGAAAAGGGCCAGGCACGCTGGCTGTTGCCACTGACCGATCCCGGCATGCTCGAGCAGGCGCCGTAAGAAAAAATTGTAGACATTTTTCAGGTCGATTGTGAACAGTTGAGCCCTTGTATCCCGTGGCTCTTGGCCAAAAGTCGTAGGGCAGGGCCCTTGACACCTGTGACTGCCCAGTCTTGTGGGGACTTTGCGACACGCGTATCCTCGGCGGTCCGTCGACCAACAGTAAAAGCGGAATGCCGATATGTCTGATTTGAAAACTGCCGCTCTCGAATATCATGCCCATCCTCGTCCAGGAAAGCTGAGTGTAGAGCTCACCAAAGCCACTGCCACCGCCCGCGACCTGTCGCTGGCCTACAGCCCTGGCGTTGCCGAGCCCGTACGTGAAATCGCCCGCGATCCTGAACTGGCCTACAAGTACACCGGCAAAGGCAACCTGGTTGCAGTGATCTCTGATGGCACCGCGATCCTCGGCCTGGGTAACCTCGGCCCATTGGCTTCCAAGCCAGTCATGGAAGGTAAGGGCGTGCTGTTCAAGCGCTTCGCCGGCATTGACGTATTCGATATCGAAGTCGATTCCGAGAGCCCGCAGGCTTTCATCGACACCGTAAAGCGCATCTCCATCACCTTCGGTGGCATCAACCTGGAAGACATCAAGGCACCTGAGTGCTTCGAGATCGAAAAGGCCCTGATCGAACAGTGCGACATCCCGGTATTCCACGATGACCAGCACGGCACCGCGATCGTTACCGCAGCCGGCATGATCAACGCCCTGGAAATCGCCGGCAAAACCCTTGGCGAAGCCAAGATCGTTTGCCTGGGCGCCGGCGCTGCGGCCATCTCCTGCATGAAGTTGCTGGTGAGCATGGGCGCCAAGCTGGAAAACATCTACATGGTCGACAGCAAGGGCGTTGTGCAGTCCGAGCGTACCGACCTGAACCAGTACAAGGCGATGTTCGCGCATCCGTCCTCCAAGCGTACCCTGGCTGACGCCCTGGACGGTGCAGACGTGTTCGTTGGCCTGTCCGGCCCGAACCTGCTGAGCGCCGAAGGCCTCAAGTCCATGGCCGCCAACCCGATCGTGTTCGCGTGCTCCAACCCGGATCCGGAAATCTCCCCGGAGCTGGCCCACGCCACCCGTAGCGACGTGATCATGGCCACCGGCCGTTCGGACTACCCGAACCAGGTCAACAACGTACTGGGCTTCCCGTTCATCTTCCGTGGTGCCCTGGACGTTCGCGCCAAGCGCATCAACGAAGAGATGAAAGTCGCGGCCGCCAACGCCCTGCGCGAACTGGCCAAGCTGCCGGTTCCTCAGGAAGTGTGCGACGCCTACGGCGGCATCAAGCTGGAATTCGGTCGTGAGTACATCATCCCGAAACCAATGGATAAGCGCCTGATCACCCTGATCTCCGATGCCGTGGCCAAAGCCGCAATCGAGACGGGTGTGGCCACCCTGCCGTATCCGAAGAACTACCCGCTGCAAAGTGTGGATGATGTGTTCAACGGCTAAGCCGTTGTAGCGCACCACCAAAAAGCCCCGGCTCTTGCGAGTCGGGGCTTTTTTTGTGGCTGGCAATTGGCTCGAGCCTGGCGGTGATCCAACTGTGGGAGCGGGCTTGCTCGCGAAGACGGTGTGTCAGTCGGCCCATGTGAGCCTGATGCTCCGCTTTCGCAAGCCCGCTCCCACATTGGAACTGCGTGTTAGAACAAGTCGATCGGCGCCGCCTCGTCCGCCGGCAGCGGGCTGCCCGGTGCAACACCATTGCCCAGCTCGTTGACCGACGGCGGCGTGTCCTCGCTCTTGAACAGCTCGAAGTACGCATTCGGCGTGCTCGGCGCTGCTGCACGGCCGCTGACCGGGTCGATCCGTAGGCTCAGGATGCCTTCCGGTTCCGGCTGGGTATGCAGCGGCATATCCTTCAGCGCGGCGCCCATGTAGCTCATCCAGATCGGCAGCGCGACGGTGCCGCCGAACTCCCGGCGACCGAGGCTTTCCGGCTGGTCGTAACCAGTCCATACGGTGGTCACGTAGTCGGCGTTGTAGCCGGAGAACCAGGCATCCTTGGAGTCGTTGGTGGTACCGGTCTTGCCGGCGATATCGGCACGGCCCAGGGCCAGGGCGCGACGCCCCGTACCTTTCTTGATCACGTCTTCCAGGATGCTGTTGAGGATGTAGGTGGTACGGCCATCCACAACGCGTTCGGCTACCGCCGGCGCTTGTGGTGCGGCGGGAGCACCGGCTGCCGGGGCTTCGCCTGGCGTCGGCTCGATGGTGATGCCGCCGTTGGCCGGTGCTGCCTGGCCGTCCGTGGCCGCGACGCCATTGACCACGTCGCCCGGTACCCGTGGCGGGTTGGCGGTGAACAGGGTTTCGCCGCTACGGCTTTCGATCTTGTCGATCAGGTACGGGGTGATCTTGTAGCCGCCGTTGGCAAAGGTGCTCCAGCCGGTGGCGATTTCCATCGGCGTCAGCGTGGCGGTACCCAGTGCCAGGGACAGGTTGGGCGGCAGGTCCGACTTGTTGAAGCCGAAGCGGGTGATGTAGTCGATGGTCTTGCCTACGCCCATCGCCTGCAGCAGGCGGATCGACACCAGGTTACGCGACTTGTACAGCGCCTCGCGGACGCGGATCGGGCCGAGGAAGGTGTTGGTGTCGTTCTTCGGGCGCCAGACCTTGTCCAGGTACTCGTCGACGAACACGATCGGTGCATCGTTGACCAGGCTGGCGGCGGTGTAGCCGTTATCCAGTGCAGCGCTGTAGATGAACGGCTTGAAGCTGGAACCCGGCTGGCGCTTGGCCTGGGTGGCGCGGTTGTAGTTGCTCTGCTCGAAGGCAAAGCCGCCGACCAGGGCACGGATTGCACCGTTCTGCGGGTCAAGCGACACCAGCGCGCCCTGTGCCACGGGCACCTGGCTGAATTTCAGGCTGTCGTCCTTCTGGCGCTGCACGCGAACCAGGTCACCGACCTGGGCCACGTCCGACGGCTGCTTGGGCATCGGGCCCATGCTGTTGGTGTTCAGGAAAGGGCGGGCCCATTTCATGCTGTCCCACGACACATGCTCTTCGCCGGTGCGCGTCAGTACCTGCACGCCATCTTTCTTCACCTGGGTGACGATGGCGGGTTCAAGGCCGCTGATCGGGCGCTGTTTGCCCAGCTCGACGGTCCAGGCGCTCAGGGTCTTGCCCGGCAGGCGCGATTCAGGGCCGCGGTAGCCATGGCGCTGGTCATAGGCGACCAGGCCATCGTGTACCGACTTGTTGGCGATTTCCTGCAGGTTGCTCGGAATCGTCGTGGTCACGCGGAAACCTTCGGTGTACGCCTCGCTGCCATAGCGGCCGACCATCTCGGCACGGGCCATTTCGGCGATATACGGGGCATTCACTTCCGGGGTCGGCACGTGATAGCTGGCGTTCAGCGGCTCGGCCACCGCACTTTCGTACGCGGCCTGGTCGATCTTGCCCAGCTTGTACATGCGGCCCAGGATCCAGTCGCGGCGCTCTTTGCTGCGCGCCGGGTTGGCCAGCGGGTTGAAGCGCGAAGGCGCCTTGGGCAGGCCGGCAATCATCGCCATCTGCGCCAGGCTGGCGTCACGAATCGACTTGCCGTAGTAAACCTGCGAAGCCGCCTCGATGCCGTAGGCGCGGTTGCCCAGATAGATCTTGTTGACGTACAGCTCAAGGATCTCGTCCTTGGTCAGCTGACGTTCGATCTGCAACGCCAGGAGGATTTCCGTGGCTTTGCGGGAAAAGCTGCGTTCGCTGGTCAGGAAGAAGTTTTTCGCCACCTGCATGGTGATGGTGCTGCCACCGGATTGAATGTGTCCGCTTTTGACCAATTGCGTGGCCGCCCGCACCAGGCTGCTTGGGTCGACGCCATAGTGATTGGCGAAGTTATCGTCTTCAGCCGACAGCAGGGCGTTGATGAAATTGGGTGGAATGTCGGCGAAACGGATCGGTGTGCGGCGCATTTCGCCGAACTCCGCGATCAGTTTTTCATCGCTGCTGTAGACCCGCAAAGGAATCTGCAACTGGATACTTCTCAGGGCCTCTACGGAGGGCAAACCCGGACTAAGGTAGAGATAGGCCCCGCTGAGCACGAGCATCAGCCCGCAGACGATCGCGACAATGGAGTACCCGAAAAACTTCAGCAGACGAATCAAGGCTTTTGGATTTCCAAGGAAAAGAATGGGTTAGGCGTCGGGGCATGCACGGCAAGTGGTGGATCGACCCGGCCAGCAGATAAACGCGGGAAAAAACGCTGGGCATTAAAGCATTTTTCGGCTTCGGGCGTCATTCGCGCCGCTCATACAAGCCGACCGAATGCAGGAAGCCTGGCAGCAATCAGTCCGTAAGACAGGGAAAGTTTTGGGGAGTTTTATGAGAAAGGGATTTTTCAGGCGAAAAGCCGATGCCGTCCTGGGTATCGACATCAATGACACCGGCGTCAGGCTGGTGGAGCTGGAGGCTTCAGGCACTGGCTACAGCGTGCGGGGCTACGCCATGCAGCAGTTGCCGGCCCATGCGGTGGTCGACAGCAGCGTGGTTGATTTCGATGCCGTCGCGCAGGCACTTTCCCGGGCGCTGGTACAGGCGCATACATCACTCAGGCATGCCGCCGTGGCCGTGGCAGGGCCCTCGGTGATTACCCGCGTGCTGGAGATGGACGCGGGGCTGACGGATGCTGAAATGGTGCGTCGAATCCATGGGGAAGCAGACCAGTACATTCCTTATCCGCTGGAGGATGTGGCTATCGACTTCCAGGTGCAGGGCCCGTCGGCCCATGACCCGCAAAGCGTCGATGTGCTGCTGGTTGCCTGCCTCAAGGAACAGGTGGAGGCCCGTGAGGCGGTTTTGGCCCTTGCGGGGCTGACGACGCGGATAGTGGATGTCGAAGCATTTGCATTGGCTCGCGCGGGCAGGCAGGCTTCGGACAGCATCACGCTGGGCCGTCGTGTCGATGGCGCGCAATGGGCCGTGGATGCCCAGGGAATGGGAGTGGCCTGCGGGCTGGCCCTGAGGAGTTTCGACTGATGACACGAATCAACCTGTTGCCGTGGCGCGCAGAACGGAATGAGCGGCGGCGCAAATATTTTCTGGTGTTTTTGGCGGGGGCTGCAGCGGTGGCGCTGGCTGCGGTTTGGCTGGCAGACCAGGTGATCGACCGTGCAATCGATCGGCAGTTGGCCCGCAATAACCAGTTGAGCCAGGGTGTCATCGGGCTCGACTCGCGGATCAAGGCCATCGACGAACTGCATGAGCAGCGTCAGCAGTTGATGGAACGGATGAAAGTTGTGCAGGGTTTGCAGGACGATCGTGCGGCGGGTGCTCAGTTGCTGGACCAGTTGGCCCGTGCCGTGCCGGACGGGGTGCAGTTGCGCGAAGTGAGCGTCGACGGCGGTTCTGTTTCCATCAGCGGCACGGCCGGATCGAACCGGGACATTGCTCAGTTCATGCGAGGCCTCGAAGCTGCCGAAGACTTGGAAGCGCCCCGGCTTCAACGGGTTCGCGGCGCGCAGGAGGGCGACGACAATGGCTTCCAGTTGACGGTTCGCCATGGTCACTCGGATGAGGTGCGCCAATGAGAGGGGCGTCAGGTCTGCCAGGGCTGACGGAATCCGATATAACCCAGCTCTGCCAGAACGCCGCCAACTGGCCCTTGCCGGGCAAGGCGTTGCTGGCTGGCGCGGTGGTTTGCCTGCTGTGGGCAGTGGGCAATACCTTCTACTTGAGTGGGGCGCGGGAGCAACTGCGCCAGCTTGAGTCGCAGGAAGTGGCGCTTGAACAGCAGGTCGCGCTGAAAACCGTCCAGGCTGCCGGCCTGGAGTCCCTGGTCCGCGAACTCGAAACAATGCGAGGCCATTTCGCCAACCTGTTACGGCGGCTGCCTGCCGACACCCAGGTACCCGGCCTGCTTGAAGATATTGGCCGCCTGAGTGCCGCCAATGGCTTGGTGCTGGAGGCCATCGAACTTCGGGATGACCAGCCTCGCGCCCTGTACATCGAATCGCCCATGCAGATTGGCGTCACCGGGACTTTTCACGACCTGGCGGCGTTCATCAACGGCATGGCCAGCTTGCCGGGAATTGTCACGGTGCATGACTTGGCATTCAGTCCTGTCGATCCCTCGGTGTTGCATCTCAGTCTGGTAGCCAGGACCTATCGTCACAACCGCCAGGCGGGCGATGACCTGGAGGTTGATTTGCACCCGCCGGCACAGGCTGTCGCCGAGCCCGGGCCGCAGCAAGTGGCGTACGATTTTGCAGCCTTGCGCGACCCTTTCCAGCCGCCCTCTCGCCAACTGGTTCGACCCGCCGGGCGACCGGCTGCCGGACCTGATCTCGCTAGGCCTCGCGGAATCCTCGAAGGCTTCGCCGTGGAGCAGTTCGAAATGGTCGGGACCTTGTCCCTGGGGGCTCAAACCTTCGCCCTGCTGCGCGGAGCGTCGTCTGTCCATCGGCTGGCAATCGGCGATTACCTGGGCCCGGACCACGGGCGCATCACGGCGATTCATGACTCCCATGTCGAACTGGCCGAGCTTTTCCCGGATGGCCAGGGCGCGTGGCTGGAACGCTCGCAAACCCTTGCCCTGAACGTGAACTCATAACGGAAACAAACAATGAAAAGGACTTTTTCGTCCTTCGGTGTGGCGCTATGGATAGCGTTCACGGCACCGATGGTCATGGCTGTGCCCAATCGAATCGACTTGATTCACCTGCCGACACCTGGCAATGCGCCCCTGAGTTCCGGACGCGTGGCATTCACCGGGGACAAGCTGTCCCTCAACTTCCAGAACATCGAGTTGCGCGCGGTGCTGCAGCAGATTGCCGACGTTGCCGGCCTCAATCTGGTGACCAGTGACGACGTGCAGGGTTCGATCACCCTGCGCCTCAAGGACGTGCCCTGGGACCAGGCCCTGGACCTGGTGCTGCAAACCAAGGGGCTGGACAAGCGTGTGACGGCCAATGTGCTGCTGGTCGCGCCGGCCGAGGAGTTGGCCGCCCGCGAGTTGCTGGCGATGGAGTCGCGCAAGCAAATGACTGACTTGGCACCGCTGCGCCGCGAGTTGCTGCAAGTCAATTACGCCAAGGCGTCGGACCTGGCCAAGCTCTTCCAGTCGGCCGTGGGCCTGGAAGGCGCCACCGATGAGCGCGGCTCGGTGGCGGTGGATGACCGCACCAACAACATCATCGCCTACCAGACCCAGGAGCGGCTGGAGGAACTGCGCACGATTGTGGCGCAACTGGATATTCCGGTAAGGCAGGTGATGATCGAGGCGCGGATCGTCGAGGCCAATGTGGATTACGACAAAAGCCTTGGCGTGCGCTGGGGCGGGCAACTGAATCGGGGTAACTGGGGAACTGGCGGGATCAGGAAGCCGCTGGCGGAGGGGGCCGAGCCGCCTGAAAACCCGCCCAGCTCGCCGTTTGTGGACCTGGGGGCGGTCAACGGCAGCGCCGGCCTGGGTGTCGCGTTTATCACCGACAACCTGCTGCTGGACCTGGAACTGACCGCCATGGAAAAAACCGGCAATGGTGAAATCGTTTCGCAGCCCAAGGTCGTCACCTCCGACAAGGAAACCGCGCGAATCCTCAAGGGCACCGAGATTCCCTATCAGGAGTCCAGCTCCACCGGCGCGACCTCGGTGTCGTTCAAGGAGGCCTCCTTGTCATTGGAAGTGACCCCGCAAATCACCCCGGACGGCTGGGTGATCATGGAGGTCAAGGTCACCAAGGACGAGCCCGACTACCTGAACAGGCTCAACGATGTGCCGCCGATCAAGAAAAACGAGGTCAATGCCAAGGTGCTGGTCAAGGACGGGGAGACCATCGTGATCGGCGGGGTTTTCTCCAATACTCAAAGCAAAGTGGTAGATAAAGTGCCATTTTTGGGCGATGTGCCGTATCTTGGCCGCCTTTTCCGGCGGGATGTGGTTTCGGAGAAAAAATCCGAGCTGCTGGTATTCCTGACTCCGCGTATTATGAATAACCAGGCGATTGCTGTGAGTCGTTGATTCTGTGCGAAATTTGATTCTTGTAGGACCGATGGGGGCTGGAAAAAGCACCATCGGCCGTTTGCTGGCCAAAGAGCTGCGCCTGCCATTCAAAGACTCCGATAAGGAAATTGAATTGCGCACGGGCGCCAATATCCCGTGGATCTTCGATAAGGAAGGCGAACTGGGCTTTCGCGACCGCGAGCAGGCGATGATTGCCGAACTGTGCGGCTGCGATGGCGTGGTATTGGCCACCGGCGGTGGCGCAGTGATGCGCGATGAGAACCGCCGGGCGCTGCACGCCGGCGGTCGCGTGGTTTATCTGCACGCGTCTGTCGAGCAGCAGGTGGGCCGCACCGCTCGCGACCGCAATCGCCCATTGCTGCGCACCGCCGACCCGGCAAAAACCCTGCGGGACCTGCTGACGCTGCGCGACCCGCTTTATCGGGAAATCGCCGATCTGGTGGTGGAAACCGATGAGCGGCCGCCACGAATGGTGGTTCTCGACATTCTCGAGCGCCTGGCACAGTTGCCACCCCGTTAAAGCCAGGGCCGAAATGCGCTATCCTCGGCGGCGCGTCATGACCGTCCGAGTTGTGGCGTAGAGCCATCAGGCAGCGTCAGATCCCGACGTTGCCGACAACGTTAATGTAGGGCAGGACGCCTGCTTTCATCTTCAACGCGGGGACACATGCAGACACTTAAGGTCGATCTTGGCGAGCGCAGCTACCCGATCCATATTGGCGAAGGTTTGTTGGACCAGCCCGAGTTGCTCGCACCGCATATTGCCGGGCGGCAAGTGGCGATCATCTCCAATGAAACGGTCGCGCCGCTGTATCTTGAGCGTCTGAGCCGCAGCCTGGCGGCGTACTCGGTGATCTCGGTGGTGCTGCCGGACGGCGAGGCCTTCAAGACCTGGGAAACCCTGCAACTGATCTTTGATGGCCTGCTGACGGCCCGTCATGACCGGCGCACCACTGTGGTGGCTCTGGGTGGCGGTGTGATCGGCGACATGGCCGGCTTTGCAGCCGCCTGCTATCAGCGCGGCGTGGACTTTATCCAGGTACCGACCACCTTGCTGTCCCAGGTCGATTCGTCGGTGGGCGGCAAGACGGGCATCAACCACCCGCTGGGCAAGAACATGGTCGGCGCGTTCTATCAGCCGAATGTGGTGCTGATCGACACTGCCACCCTCAATACCCTGCCACCCCGCGAGCTGTCGGCGGGCCTGGCGGAAGTCATCAAGTACGGGCTGATCTGCGACGAGCCGTTCCTGACCTGGCTGGAAGAACACGTCGACGCCCTGCGCGCCCTCGACCAGGTGGCACTCACCGAAGCGATTTCCCGCTCCTGCGCCGCCAAGGCGCTGGTGGTGAATGCCGACGAACGTGAGTCCGGCGTGCGCGCCACCTTGAACCTCGGCCACACCTTCGGCCATGCGATCGAGACCCACATGGGCTATGGTGTGTGGTTGCATGGAGAGGCCGTAGCGGCTGGCACAGTGATGGCATTGGAGATGTCGCAACGCCTGGGCTGGATCAGCGCCCAGGAGCGTGATCGCGGGATCCGCCTGTTCCAGCGCGCCGGGTTGCCGGTCATTCCTCCCGAGGAGATGACCGAGGCAGATTTTCTCGAACATATGGCAATAGACAAGAAAGTGATCGACGGTCGACTGCGACTGGTGCTGTTGCGCCGAATGGGCGAAGCGGTAGTGACCGACGATTATCCGAAAGAGATTTTACAGGCCACGCTGGGAGCGGATTACCGCGCCCTGGCCCAGCTTAAAGGTTAATAAGATCCCGATGACTAGTTTGCATGCCGACGAGGCGTTCCTCGGCCATTACCAGTTAAGCCACGACCCTTTTGCTCCTCGGGTGCCTGGTTTCAAGTTTTTCCCTGCGCAACGCAAGCCGGTGCTGGGACAACTGCACCACCTGGCGCGCTACAGCCAGTTGCTGCTGGTGGTCACCGGCCCATTGGGCAGCGGCAAGACCTTGCTGCGCCAGGCACTGGTGGCCAGCACCAACAAGCAATCGGTACAGAGCGTGGTGGTTTCCGCCCGTGGTGCCGGTGATGCGGCAGGCGTGTTGCGTCAAGTGGCCCAGGCCCTCGACGTGTCCACTGCCGAGCCGAATGCGATCCTCAAGCAAGTGGTGCAACTGGGCCTGACCGGCCAGGAAGTCTACCTGCTGGTGGATGACGCCGAGCAGCTCGACGAATCTGCCCTGGAAGCGTTGCTGGCCCTGGCGGCCGGTACGCCTGAAGGGCGCCCGCATGTGTTCCTGTTTGGCGAGTCTTCGCTGATCGCCGAGCTTGAACAGATCAGCGGCGAGCAGGAGCTGTTCCACGTCATCGAACTGCAGCCTTACGAAGAAGAAGAAACCCGCGAATACCTGGCCCAGCGGCTGGAAGGCGCAGGGCAGGGCATCGAACTTTTCTCCGCTTCGCAGATCTCTGATATTCACGAAAGCTCCGACGGCTGGCCTGGCACCATCAACCAGGTTGCCCGGGATGCCAT
Source organism: Pseudomonas sp. C6002 (assembly GCF_013385805.1). Taxonomy (NCBI): domain Bacteria; kingdom Pseudomonadati; phylum Pseudomonadota; class Gammaproteobacteria; order Pseudomonadales; family Pseudomonadaceae; genus Pseudomonas; species Pseudomonas sp. C6002. The sequence goes on from NZ_JACAPH010000004.1 coordinate 60,014, forward strand.
GATCGAAGCCATGATTGCCAGCCGCTCAGCGGTAAAGCGTCCAAAGATGGGGTTTACTATGCCGAAGAAGCACGTATTGGCAATTTCTGCCGTTGTCGTGGTTGCCGTCGCCGCCGCCTGGTTGATTCCAGGTCGCAACAAGGCACCGACCACCGCTGGCGCGCCAACCGAACAGGCGCAGTTGCCACTGGGCAAGCCAACACCGAACGTTGAGTTTGCCAACTCCGGCCAACCCACCAACTTGCCAATGGTCGGCCAACCGGTGATGCGCGGCCCGCTCGCCGAAGAAGCTGGCGGCATCTCCGAAGGCGACGATGGGGTGCCGGTGGAAGGCTCCAGCGCCACGCCGCCGACCGTGACCACCACCGCGCCACCTGCGGGCGTGCCAGCCGGTCAGCCAGCGGCCAAGCCGACGCCAGCGCCAGCCCAGGTCGCCACCGCCAAGCCTGCGCCTGTTGCCAAGCCGGTCGCCCCGGCGCCTGCGGCCAAACCGGCTCCAGCCGCCAAGCCTGCCGAAAAACCGGCCGTCGTGGCCAAGGCCGCGACTGGCGCTGCCGGCAGCAGCTGGTATGCCAGCCAGCCTACCGGTAACTTCGTGGTGCAGATCCTCGGCACCAGCTCCGAAGCCAACGCCCAGGCGTTCGTGAAAGAGCAGGGCGGCGAGTACCGTTATTTCAAGAAAGTGCTCAACGGCAAGCCTCTCTACGTGATCACTTACGGCAACTTCTCCAGCCGTACAGCAGCGGAATCCGCTATCAAGGCCTTGCCAGCGAAGGTTCAGGCTGGTAAACCTTGGCCTCGCACTGTCGCCAGCGTTCAACAAGAACTGGCAACAACTCGCTGAAGATCCGGCGGCCTTACCCAGGCCGCCCTCTCGGCACCTCAAAAAAAACAACACAGCGTGCAGCCCTGAAGGCCGCGCGCTTTGTGGTGTCTGCGTCACAGTGGCTTTTGAGTCGTAGCGGTCAAAATTAAAAAAGTTTTGACTAGCACAGCATATCGCTTTAAACCTTTCATAAATGCGACATAGATTTGCGACATTTCGTCGCTAAATTTGTGAGCGTCTGTGTCGGTGTGTACAATGACCTCCCTTTTGCCCCCGCTAAGCCGGCGTACGTTCGGCGTGGAAGGTAACCGGTTGAATTGAAAAGAAATTTGCCTCGGAATAAGAGGCAGCCTGGTGAGAAAGTGTCTATGAAAGCAGGTCTGTACCAACCCGATGAATTCAAGGATAACTGCGGTTTCGGCCTGATAGCCCACATGCAGGGCGAGCCCAGTCATACCCTTTTGCAAACGGCCATCGAGGCCCTGACCTGCATGACCCACCGCGGTGGGATCAACGCCGACGGCAAGACCGGTGACGGTTGCGGCTTGCTGATTCAAAAGCCCGACCAGTTCCTGCGCGCAGTCGCCAAGGAACATTTCGGCGCCGATTTGCCCAAGCAGTACGCTGTGGGCATGGTGTTCTTCAACCAGGACCCGGTAAAAGCCGAAGCTGCTCGCGAGAACATGAACCGCGAGATCCTGGCCGCTGGCCTGCAGCTCGTCGGCTGGCGCAAAGTGCCGATCGACACCAGCGTACTCGGCCGCCTGGCCCTGGAGCGCCTGCCGCAGATCGAACAAGTGTTCATCGCAGGCGACGGCCTGAGCGACCAGGACATGGCGATCAAGCTGTTCACCTCTCGTCGTCGCTCGTCCGTGGCCAATGCCGCCGACACCGACCACTACATCTGCAGCTTTTCCCACAAGACCATCATTTATAAAGGCCTGATGATGCCGGCGGACTTGACCGCCTTCTATCCAGACCTGAGCGATGAGCGCCTGCAAACCGCAATCTGCGTGTTCCACCAGCGCTTCTCCACCAACACCCTGCCGAAATGGCCGCTGGCCCAGCCATTTCGCTTCCTCGCCCACAACGGCGAGATCAACACCATCACCGGCAACCGCAACTGGGCCGTGGCCCGTCGCACCAAGTTCGCCAACGACCTGATGGACCTGGAAGAGCTCGGCCCGCTGGTCAACCGCGTGGGTTCCGACTCCTCCAGCATGGACAACATGCTCGAACTGATGGTCACCGGCGGCATCGACCTGTTCCGTGGCGTGCGCATGATCATTCCGCCAGCGTGGCAGAACGTCGAGACCATGGACCCCGACCTGCGGGCGTTCTATGAGTACAACTCGATGCACATGGAACCGTGGGACGGCCCGGCCGGCGTGGTAATGACCGACGGTCGCTACGCCGTGTGCCTGCTCGACCGTAACGGCCTGCGCCCGGCGCGCTGGGTGACCACCACCAACGGCTTCATCACCCTGGCGTCGGAAATCGGCGTGTGGAACTACAAGCCGGAAGACGTGATAGCCAAGGGCCGTGTTGGCCCGGGCCAGATCCTCGCCGTGGACACCGAGACCGGTCAGGTCCTCGACACCGATGCCATCGACAATCGCTTGAAGTCCCGTCATCCGTACAAGCAATGGCTGCGCAAGAATGCCCTGCGCATCCAGGCAACCATGGAAGACAACGACCACGGTTCTGCCTTCTACGACGTCGACCAGCTCAAGCAGTACATGAAGATGTACCAGGTCACTTTCGAAGAACGTGACCAGGTGCTGCGCCCACTGGGCGAGCAGGGCTATGAGGCCGTTGGCTCCATGGGCGATGACACGCCAATGGCCGTGCTGTCCCAGCGCGTGCGCACGCCGTACGACTATTTCCGCCAGCAGTTCGCCCAGGTGACCAACCCGCCGATCGACCCGCTGCGCGAAGCCATCGTGATGTCCCTGGAAGTGTGCCTCGGTGCCGAGCGCAACATCTTCCAGGAATCGCCTGAGCACGCTTCCCGCGTGATCCTCAGCTCGCCGGTCATTTCCCCGGCCAAGTGGCGCTCGTTGATGACCCTGGATCGCCCAGGCTTCGACCGGCAGATCATCGACCTGAACTACGACGAGAGCCTCGGCCTGGAAGCCGCGGTGCGCAATGTCGCCGATCAGGCTGAAGAAGCCGTGCGTGCCGGCCGTACCCAGATCGTGCTGACCGACCGCCATATCGCCCTGGGCAAGCTGCCGATCCACGCTTCCCTGGCCACCGGCGCGGTACACCACCGCCTGACCGAAAAGGGCCTGCGTTGCGATTCCAACATCCTGGTTGAAACCGCCACCGCCCGCGACCCGCATCACTTTGCGGTGTTGATCGGCTTCGGCGCCTCTGCGGTGTATCCGTTCCTGGCTTACGAAGTACTCGGCGACCTGATCCGTACCGGCGAAGTCCTGGGCGACCTCTACGAGGTGTTCAAGAACTACCGTAAAGGCATCACGAAGGGCCTGCTGAAGATCCTGTCGAAGATGGGCATCTCCACCGTCACGTCCTACCGCGGCGCGCAATTGTTCGAAGCCATCGGCCTGTCGGAAGAAGTTTGCGAGATGAGCTTCCGTGGCGTGCCGAGCCGCATCAAGGGTGCGCGTTTCGTCGACATCGAAGCCGAGCAGAAAGCCCTGGCCGCCGAAGCCTGGAGCGCGCGCAAGCCGATCCAGCAAGGCGGTCTGCTGAAGTTCGTGCACGGTGGCGAATACCACGCCTACAACCCGGACGTGGTCAACACCCTGCAAGCCGCCGTGCAGCAAGGCGACTACGCCAAGTTCAAGGAATACACCGCGCTGGTGGATAACCGCCCGGTGTCGATGATCCGCGATTTGTTCAAGGTGAAAACCCTGGACACGCCGCTGGCCATCAGCGAGATCGAGCCACTGGAATCGATCCTCAAGCGTTTCGACTCCGCCGGTATTTCCCTGGGCGCCTTGTCGCCTGAGGCTCACGAAGCCCTGGCCGAAGCCATGAACCGCCTGGGTGCGCGTTCCAACTCCGGCGAAGGCGGTGAAGACCCGGCGCGCTACGGCACCATCAAGAGCTCGAAAATCAAGCAGGTCGCCACTGGCCGCTTTGGTGTGACCCCGGAATACCTGGTCAACGCCGAAGTGCTGCAGATCAAGGTTGCCCAGGGCGCCAAGCCGGGCGAAGGCGGGCAACTTCCAGGCGGCAAGGTCAATGGCCTGATCGCCAAGCTGCGTTATGCAGTGCCGGGCGTGACATTGATTTCGCCGCCGCCGCACCACGACATCTACTCGATCGAGGATTTGTCGCAGCTGATTTTCGACCTCAAACAAGTCAACCCGCAGGCCCTGGTCTCGGTGAAACTGGTCGCAGAAGCCGGCGTGGGCACCATCGCCGCGGGTGTGGCCAAGGCCTATGCCGACCTGATCACCATCTCCGGCTACGACGGCGGCACCGGCGCTTCGCCGCTGACCTCCATCAAGTACGCCGGCGCACCGTGGGAACTGGGCCTGGCTGAAACCCACCAGACCCTGCGCGGCAACGACCTGCGCGGCAAAGTCCGGGTGCAGACCGACGGTGGCCTGAAAACCGGCCTCGACGTGATCAAGGCCGCAATCCTCGGCGCCGAAAGCTTCGGCTTCGGCACCGCGCCAATGATCGCCCTGGGCTGCAAATACCTGCGCATCTGCCACCTGAACAACTGCGCCACCGGCGTGGCCACTCAGAACGAGAAGCTGCGCAAGGACCACTACATCGGTACCGTCGACATGGTGGTGAATTTCTTCACCTACGTCGCCGAGGAAACCCGTGAGTGGCTGGCCAAGCTGGGCGTGCGTTCCCTGGAAGAGCTGATCGGCCGTACCGACCTGCTGGACATCCTTGAAGGCCAGACCGCCAAGCAACAGCACCTTGACCTGACGCCGTTGTTGGGCAGCGATCACATCCCGGCCGACAAGCCACAGTTCTGCCAGGTTGACCGTAACCCGCCGTTCGACAAGGGCCTGCTGGCCGAGAAGATGGTCGAGATGGCCACTTCGTCGATCAACGACGCAAGCGGCGGCGAATTCGCCCTGGATATCTGCAACTGCGACCGTTCCATCGGCGCACGCATCTCCGGCGAAATCGCGCGCAAGCACGGCAACCAGGGCATGGCCAAGGCGCCGATCACCTTCCGCTTCAAGGGCACCGCTGGCCAGAGCTTCGGCGTATGGAACGCCGGTGGCTTGAACATGTACCTCGAAGGCGACGCCAACGACTACGTGGGCAAGGGCATGACCGGCGGCAAGCTGGTGATCGTCCCGCCAGTGGGCAGCGTCTACAAGACTCAAGACAGTGCCATCATCGGCAACACCTGCCTGTACGGCGCAACCGGCGGCAAGCTGTTTGCTGCGGGCACGGCCGGTGAGCGTTTCGCAGTGCGTAACTCCGGTGCCCACACCGTGGTTGAAGGCACGGGCGATCACTGCTGCGAGTACATGACCGGTGGTTTTGTCGCGGTGCTGGGCAAGACCGGCTACAACTTCGGTTCGGGCATGACCGGCGGTTTCGCCTACGTGCTCGACCAGGACAACACCTTCGTCGACAAGGTGAACCACGAGTTGGTGGAGATCCAGCGGATCAGCGGCGAAGCGATGGAATCCTATCGCAACCACTTGCAGCATGTGCTGGACGAATATGTCGAGGAAACCAACAGCGAATGGGGTCGCAACCTCGCTGAAAACCTCGATGACTACCTGCGTCGTTTCTGGCTGGTCAAGCCCAAGGCTGCCAACCTGAAATCGTTGCTTTCCAGCATCCGTGCCAACCCGCAGTGATATGCGCCTGAAGAGTTTGATGAGGTTTTAACATGGCTGAACGTCTGAATAACGACTTCCAGTTCATCGATGTCGGGCGCAAAGATCCGAAGAAGAAACTGTTGCGTCAACGCAAGAAAGAGTTCGTGGAAATCTACGAGCCCTTCAAACCCCAGCACTCGGCCGACCAGGCCCACCGCTGCCTGGGTTGCGGTAACCCGTATTGCGAATGGAAGTGCCCGGTGCACAACTTCATTCCGAACTGGCTGAAGCTGGTGGCCGAGGGCAACATCCTCGCCGCCGCCGAGCTGTCTCACCAGACCAACACCCTGCCGGAAGTGTGCGGCCGGGTGTGCCCGCAGGACCGTCTGTGCGAGGGGGCGTGCACCCTCAACGACGGCTTCGGCGCGGTGACCATCGGTTCGGTGGAGAAGTACATCACCGACACCGCGTTCGCCATGGGCTGGCGCCCGGACATGTCCAAGGTCAAGCCGACCGGCAAGCGCGTCGCGATCATCGGCGCGGGCCCGGCGGGCCTGGGCTGTGCCGACGTGCTGGTGCGTGGCGGCGTGACCCCGGTGGTGTTCGACAAGAACCCGGAAATCGGTGGCCTGCTGACCTTCGGCATCCCCGAGTTCAAGCTGGAAAAAACCGTACTGAGCCATCGTCGCGAAGTCTTCACCGGCATGGGTATCGAGTTCCGCCTCAATACCGAAATCGGCAAGGACGTGACCATGGAGCAACTGCTCGAAGAATACGATGCCGTGTTCATGGGCATGGGCACCTACACCTACATGAAGGGTGGCTTCGCCGGTGAAGACCTGCCGGGCGTGTACGACGCTCTGGACTTCCTGATCGCCAACGTCAACCGCAACCTGGGCTTTGAAAAGTCGCCGGAAGATTTCGTCGACATGAAAGGCAAGAAGGTCGTGGTGCTGGGCGGTGGTGATACCGCGATGGACTGCAATCGCACTTCGATTCGCCAGGGCGCCAAGTCGGTGACCTGTGCCTACCGTCGCGACGAAGCCAACATGCCGGGTTCGCGCAAAGAGGTGAAGAACGCCAAGGAAGAAGGCGTGAAATTCCTCTACAACCGCCAGCCGATCGCTATCGTCGGTGAAGACCGTGTCGAAGGCGTGAAAGTGGTCGAGACCCGTCTCGGCGAACCGGATGCCCGTGGCCGTCGCAGCCCCGAGCCGATCCCGGGTTCCGAAGAGATCATCCCGGCAGACGCCGTGGTCATCGCCTTCGGTTTCCGCCCAAGCCCGGCGCCTTGGTTCGAGCAGTTCGAAATCCAGACCGACAGCCAGGGCCGCGTTGTAGCCCCGGAACAAGGCCAGTACAAACACCAGACCAGCAACCCGAAAATCTTCGCCGGTGGCGACATGGTGCGCGGGTCTGACCTGGTAGTGACGGCCATCTTCGAAGGCCGCAACGCCGCCGAAGGGATCCTGGATTACCTGCAGGTCTGACCCCGATCCCGGATTGAAATGGGATCAAAATGTGGGAGCGGGCTTGCTCGCGAATGCGGTATATCAGTCACCAGATGTGTTGGCTGACCCACCGCTTTCGCGAGCAAGCCCGCTCCCACATTTGTTTTGTAGCGCTTTCATATCCGCGACAAATTGACCCGATAGACAAAAGGCACGGCTCTTGCCGTGCCTTTTGCGTCGCGCTCTGAGAAAATGCCCGCACTTTTTTTGCGGATGCCGACATGACTGCCCTCAAGAACGACCGTTTCCTTCGTGCCCTGCTCAAGCAACCCGTGGACGTCACCCCTGTGTGGATGATGCGCCAGGCCGGTCGCTACCTGCCGGAATACCGCGCCAGTCGCGCCCACGCCGGCGACTTCATGAGCCTGTGCATGAACCCGGAGTTCGCCTGCGAAGTCACCATGCAACCGCTGGACCGCTATCCACAGCTGGATGCGGCCATCCTGTTCTCCGATATCCTGACCATCCCTGACGCCATGGGCCAGGGCCTGTACTTCGAAACCGGCGAAGGCCCGCGTTTCAAGAAAGTCGTCAGCACCCTGGCCGATATCGAAGCCCTGCCGATCCCCGATCCCCACAAGGACCTGGGCTACGTCATGGATGCGGTCAGCACCATCCGCCGCGAGCTGAACGGCCGCGTGCCGCTGATCGGCTTCTCCGGCAGCCCGTGGACCCTGGCCACCTACATGGTCGAAGGCGGCTCGTCGAAAGACTTCCGCAAGACCAAGGCCATGCTCTACGACAACCCGCAAGCCATGCACCTGCTGCTGGACAAGCTGGCGCAGTCGGTCACCTCCTACCTCAACGGCCAGATCATGGCCGGCGCCCAGGCGGTGCAGATCTTCGACACCTGGGGTGGCAACCTGTCGGCGGCGGCGTACCAGGAGTTCTCCCTGGCCTACATGCGCAAGATCGTCAGCGGCCTGATCCGCGAACACGAAGGCCGCAAAGTGCCGGTGATCATGTTCACCAAGGGCGGCGGCCTGTGGCTGGAAAGCATCGCCGACGCCGGCGCCGACGCGCTGGGCCTGGACTGGACCTGCGACCTCGGCGAAGCCCGTCGCCGCGTGGGCAACAAGGTTGCGCTGCAAGGCAACATGGACCCGACCGTGCTGTACGCCAAGCCGGAAGCCATCCGTACTGAAGTGGGCCGCATCCTCGCCAGCTACGGCAAAGGCAGCGGTCACGTATTCAACCTCGGCCATGGCATCACCCCGGAAGTTGATCCGGAGCACGCAGGCGCGTTCCTGCGGGCGGTGCACGAGTTGTCGGCGCAGTATCACGAGTGATCGCGCGGCAATGAAAAAGCCCGGCAGATGCCGGGCTTTTTTGTAAGCGCTGGTTAAGCCTTGGCTTCCTGCAACGGCGGCAACTTCGCCAGCTTCAACGCCACCAGCAACGCGACGATCAACAGCGCGACGATAAACCCGCCAATCCCGTTCCACCCGGCGTAGTGCCAGAAGAAACCACCCGCCGTCCCCGCAATACTCGACCCCACGTAGTAACTGAACAGGTACAGCGACGACGCCTGCCCCTTGGCTTTCAGTGCGCGGCGGCCGATCCAACTGCTGGCCACCGAGTGGGCGCCGAAGAAGCCGAAGGTGAAGATCAGCATGCCGGGCACTACCAGCCACAGCGGGGTAAACAGCGTCAGGGCGATGCCGCCGAGCATCAGCACGATGGTGCCCCAGAGCACTCGGCGACGGCCCAGGCGGTCGGCCAGGGAGCCGATTTTCGCCGAGCTGTAGATACCCGAGAGGTAGACCAGCGACAGCAGGCCTACCACGGCCTGGCTCAAATCGTACGGGTCCGCCAGCAAGCGGTAGCCGATGTAGTTGAACATCGTCACAAAGGCGCCCATCAGCACGAAGGCTTCGAGGAACAGCCACGGCAGGCCGGCGTCCTTGAAGTGCATGGTGAAGCCGTCCACCAGGCTGCGCGGGTGCAGGGTGCTGGCGCGGAAGTTGCGCGATTCGGGGAGGATCTTCCAGAACACCGTGGCCGCGATCAGCGCCAGGGCGCCGATGATCAGCATCGCGGTGTGCCAGCTGACGAAGTCGATCAGTACGCCGATGATCAAGCGCCCGCTCATCCCGCCAATGGCGTTACCACCGATGTACAAACCCATGGCCAGGCCGATGTGTTGCGGGTGGATCTCTTCACTCAGGTAGGTCATGGCCACCGCTGCCAGGCCGCTGAGGGACAGGCCCACCAGTGCGCGCATCAGCAGGATGCCTTCCCAGCTTGGCATCAGGCCGCTGGCGATGGTGCACAACGCGGCGCAGAACAGTGCGGCAACCATCACCGGCTTGCGCCCCAGGGTGTCGGAAATCGGCCCGGTGATCAGCAGGCCAATGGCGAGCATGCCGGTGGCCACCGAGAGAATCAGGCTGCTTTGCGCGGCATTGATGGAAAATTCGTGGGACAGCGCCGGCATCATCGGCTGTACGCAGTAGAGCAGGGCGAAAGTGGCGAAACCGCCGGAGAACAGCGCCAGCACCGTGCGCATGAACATCGGGGTGCCTTTTTCGATGTACTGCTCGTTGAGCTGTGCCACCACTTCATCGAGGGCGGTGGGCGGTACTTCTTGAGCAAGCGGAGCGACAGCAGATTTCACGCGGGACCTCGGGGAGGAAAGGCTGCCAGGGCTGGCAATGCAAAAAAGAATATAGCTCCCTATTGATTCTTTCCAATATATTGTTCGACCTGTTTAAGAGCTTTTACGACCTAATGAGGTTTTCATGGAACTGCGCCACCTGCGTTACTTCATCGCCGTGGCTGAAGAGCTGCATTTTGGCCGCGCCGCGCAGGTGCTGGGGATCTCCCAGCCGCCCCTGAGCCAGCAGATCCAGGCGCTGGAGCAGGAGATAGGTGCGCGGTTGTTTGAGCGTACCAATCGTCGGGTCGAGCTGAGCGAGGCCGGCAGGTTGTTCCTGCAAGAGGCGCGGTTGGTGCTGGCGCAGGTGGATAAAGCGGCGGACGTGGCGCGTCGGGCGCAGCTGGGGGAACTGGGGGAGTTGAAGATTGGCTTCACCTCTTCTGCGCCGTTCAACTCCAGCATCCCACAGGCGATCTTCGCGTTTCGCCAGGCATTCCCGGCGGTGCATTTGAATCTGCAGGAGATGAGCAGCACGGAGGTGGCCGAGTCGCTGGTGGATGAGTCGATTCAGGTGGGGTTGATGCGACCGTTGCCGTTGCCCGATTCCCTGAGCGTCGTGGAACTGATGCGCGAGCCCTTGGTGGCCGTGCTGAACGCCGGGCATCCGTTGGTGGAGGGCAGTGAGCGGGGTTTGCACCTGGCGCAATTGGCCGAAGAACCGTTTGTGTTTTTCCCGCGGACTTACGGCAGTGGCTTGTATGCCCAATTGATGAGCCTGGCGCGTGATGCCGGCTTCAGCCCGCACTTCGCGCAGGAGGCCGGGGAGGCGATGACCATCATCGGCCTGGTGGCGGCGGGGTTGGGTGTCTCGGTGTTGCCGGCGTCGTATCAGCGGATCCGCATTGATGGCGTGGTGTATCGCACGTTGCTGGATCAGGAGGCGGTGACGGCGGTGTGGCTGGTGCAGCGCAAGGGCCAGCAGACGCCGATGGCCAAGGCGTTTGTCGAGTTGCTGACCCGTAAGGCATTGGTATGACCGACGCATAACCTGTGGCGAGGGAGCTTGCTCCCGCTGGGCTGCGCAGCAGCCCCGAAACCCGACGACTGAGTTTTACCAGGCAACCTTCAATCGCAGGTTTCAGGGGCGCTTCGCGCCCCAACGGGAGCAAGCTCCCTAGCCACAGGGAAGCGGGTGTTTCAGTTCTGCTTCGACGTCCCGGTCTGCTGGAGCAACTGCGCCGTGTCACTCACACCATTGGTGCGCAACGCCGCCAGGATGTCACGGTCCAGCATGCTCACCCAGCGGTTGTAGTTGCGGTGAATCTTGCCGTCCTTGTAGCCCAGGTCGCGGCTGTCGCGGTAGGTGATGGCGTAGCTGGTGGCGGTGTAGCGAATGTCGATTTCAGCGTGGAACTGGTTGCGCACGTTGATCTCGGCCTGCACCAGTTGCGGGCTCAGGCGCTGCACCACCCATTGGCGTTTGTTCAAGGCCGCGATAATGGTCTGCTTCATTTTTTCTTCGTTGACCTGCGGGTTCGCCGGCAAGTCATGCTGGGTGTTGAGCACCGGTTTGTTGGTGCAGCCAGCGGTGGTGAGCAGGGCCAAAGCGACCAGTGTTGCGCGTAGCAGGGAAGACATTCCATTTCTCCAGTCAGTAAAAAAACTTACACCCAGCGGCGGAAAATCAGCGAAGTGTTGACGCCGCCAAAGGCAAAATTGTTGTTCATCACGTAGTCGCTGTGCAGCTCGCGGAACTCACCTTGCAGGTAGTCCAGCTCGCCGCAGCGCGGGTCGACTTCGTCGAGGTTGAAGGTGTGCACGTATTGGTTGCGGTTCATCATCTCGATGCTGAACCACGACTCCAGCGCGCCGCATGCGCCCAGGGTATGCCCAAGGAAACTCTTCTGAGAACTGATGGGCATGCGGCTGCCGAACAGGCTGCTGGTGGCCAGGGTTTCGGCGATGTCGCCCTGGTCGGTGGCGGTGCCATGGCCGTTCACATAGCCGATGGCGTCGGGCGCAAGCCCCGCATCTTCCAGGGCCAGCTCCATGGCGCGGCGCATGGTGGCCTGTTCCGGGCGGGTGGTGTGCTGGCCGTCGGCGTTGCTGCCGAAGCCGACGATTTCGGCGTGGATATGCGCGCCACGGGCCAGTGCATGTTCCAGCTCTTCGAGTACCAGGATGCCGCCGCCTTCGCCGATCACCAGGCCGTCGCGCCCACTGTCGTAGGGACGCGGGCTGGTTTGTGGTGCATCGTTTTTCAGGCTGGTGGCGTACAGCGCATCGAACACCATGGCTTCGGTAGGGCACAGCTCTTCGGCGCCACCTGCCAACATCAGCGGCAGGCGGCCGAACTTGATGGCTTCATAGGCGTAGCCGATGCCCTGGCTGCCGCTGGTGCACGCGCTGGACGTCGGGATCAGCCGGCCGGTGAGGCCGAAGAAAATGCTGATATTCGCCGCCGTGGTGTGGGGCATCATCCGCACGTAGGAGTTGGCGTTCAGCCCCTCGGCCACCGAGTTCAGCAGCATATTGCCGAAGGCCTTGATCTCGTCGGTGCTGCCGGTGGACGAGCCACAGGCCACGCCCATGCGCCCGTCCTTGATCGACTCGTCGCCCAGCAAGCCGGCGTCTTTGAGCGCCTGCTCCGCCGCCCATACCGCCAGCCGGGAAACCCGGCCCATGCTGCGCAGTTGCTTGCGGGTCCAGTGGGCGGGTACCACGAAATCATCGATCGGCCCGGCCAGCCGGGTGTTCAGTTCGGTGAAACGGTCCCACTCGTCCATGCGCCGGATGCCGCTGCGGTTGGCGCGGAAGTTGGCGGCGATGGTTGCCCAATCGCTGCCCAGGGACGTAACGCCGGCCATGCCGGTGACCACCACGCGTTTCATCAGCACAGGCCTCCATTCACGGCCAGCACTTGGCGGGTGATGTAGCCGGCTTCTGCCGACATCAGGAAATTCACCGCCCCGGCGACTTCTTCCGGAGTGCCCATGCGCTGGGCCGGGATCATTTTCATCAGCTCTTCCACCGGTACGTTTTCATCGAGCATCGCGGTGTCGATCAGCCCGGGGGCCACGCAGTTGACGGTGATCTTGCGCTTGCCCAGCTCGATGGCCAGGGCCTTGGCGGCGCCGATCAGGCCGGCCTTGGACGCGCTGTAGTTGACCTGGCCGCGGTTGCCGATCAGCCCGGATACCGAGGTGATGCACACGATCCGCCCGGCGGCGCGACGACGAATCATCGGCATCATCACCGGGTGCAGCACGTTGTAGAAACCGTCGAGGTTGGTGCGCATCACCACGTCCCAATCGTCTTCCGACAGCGCTGGAAACGCGCCATCGCGCGTCAGGCCCGCATTGAGCACCACGCCGTAATACGCGCCATGGGCTTCCACGTCGGCTTCAAGGATCTCCTTGCAGCTGGCGCGGTCCGCCACATCGAATTGCAACACCCGGGCCTTGCGCCCCAGCGCTTCGATTTCGACCTGCACCGCATCCGCCTCGGCACGCCCGCTGCGGCAATGCAGCACGATGTCGTGCCCGGCCTGGGCCAGGCGCACAGCGATAGCGCGGCCGATGCCACGGCTGGAGCCGGTCACCAATACGGATTCAGTCATGGCGTGGTGTCCTTCGATTCATCTAAATAGTTGGCCGCCCGGGGCGGTCGAAATACGTTCAAGCGCGCGCTGGCCTGGATGCCGTCGCCGGTGAGGTGGCATTCGAACACACCCATGCCGTTGTCGTCTTCCAGGGAGCGCAGGCCGTGGATGGTCAGCTCGGTGCCGGCGGGAAAGTGCTCGACGTTGCACTCGAACTTGCGCGTGCCCAGCAGGAAGCCCAACTCCACGGCTTCACCTTTCTGGCGCGCACGGCAACCGGCGTAGGCGGCGACGCTTTGCGCCATCAACTCAATGCCGACCCACGCAGGCAGGCTGCCGTCGGCGCGGTTGAAAAGACCGCCGGGCTTGACCGTCAGGCGGGTCTGGATCTGTTCTTCATCAAAGCTCAGGACCTGATCGATCAGGATCATGTCACCGGCGTGGGGCAGCAGTTCGGCGAGCGGCCAATCAGTCATGGGGCGTCTCCGATAATCAGGCTGACGTTGTTGCCGCCGAAGGCAAACGAGTTGCTCATCAGGCAGCGTTTTTCCAGGGCGTCGCCGGGCGACGCCCACTTCAGTACGGGCAGGTCGGGGTCCGCCTGGCCATCCCAGACATGCGGCGGCACTACGCCTTCTGCCAGGCTCAGCCAGCAGAACGCCGCTTCCAGCGCGCCGGCGGCGCCCAGGGTGTGGCCGGTCATGGGTTTGGTCGAGGAGCAGGCTACGCCGTCCGGGAACAGGGCCGCGACCGCCAGGCTTTCCATGGCATCGTTATGTTGGGTAGCGGTGCCGTGCAGGTTCAGGTAACCGATTTGTCCGGGCGCCAGTTGTGCGCTGGCCAGGGCCTTGCGCATCGCTTGCAACGCACCCTTGCCGGCAGGCTCGGGGGCGGAAATATGGTGGGCGTCGCAACTGGCACCACTGCCCAGCAGTGCGAACGGCGCCGGGGTTTTGCTCATCAGGAACAGCACGGCGGCTTCGCCGATATTGATGCCGTTGCGGTTTACCGAAAACGGATTGCAGCGCTCTGCCGAAACCGCTTCCAGCGACGAAAAACCATTGAGGGTCAGCTTGCACAGCGTGTCGACGCCACCGCAGATCACCGCATCGCACACACCCAGGTCCAACAGGCGTTGGGCACTCATCAGCGCCCGTGCGCTGGAGGTGCAGGCGGTGGAAATCACGTAGGCCGGGCCGCTCAGTTGCAGCCAGTCGGCGAGGAAATCGGCCGGGGCGCCAAGCGCCTGTTGCTGATAGTCGTAGTCGGCGGGGAACTGGTTTTCCCGCAGATAGTGGGCGATGCCACGGCTGGCTTCATCGATGCCCGAGGTGCTGGTGCCGAGCACGATGCCAATGCGCGACGCGCCGAACGTTTGGATCGCTTGCCGGATCTCGTCGTCAATCTGCAACGCGGCTTCCAGCAGCAACTGGTTATTGCGGCTGCGATGGGATTCCAGCCCGGGCGGTATCGCCGCCAGTTCACCGTGCACAGCGGCCACCGGCAACACACGCTCCGGCACCCAGCCGCTTTCGGCGCGCATGCCGGAGCAGTCGCCGGCAAACAGGCTGCGGCTGACTTCGCGCTTGTCGCGGCCCAGGGCGCAGATCACGCCGAGGGCATTGAGGTAGGCGCTCATCGGGCAGCCCCTAGCGGCGAGATGTGGTAGGTCAGGTGTTGCCCGATCACGTCCACGCGAAACACCAGGGAGGAGTGATAGGTGATCTTCCAGTGGGACGGCAGGGTGCGGATCAGGTCCATTTCCTGGGTGCCGGGGTACAGCCTGGAAACTTCATCCGCCGAGGTCAGGGCGAACAACAGCGCGGCAAACAGTTCACGCGCCTGGGGATTGGGCGGCAGCAGACCGTCGGCCTGCCAGGCGCCATTGATCAGCATCTGCCGAGCCTGGGGAATGCCCAGCGGGTCCATCATCGACCAGCGAATCCCGCCGCCTTCGCGCTGCATCACCAGCAACCAGTCCTGGCGCTGGCCATCCTGTTCGCGCTGCACATGCAGTTGCAACGGCAGGCTCAGCACCGGGGTTTTCGACGGCAACGGCGGCTGGCTGGCGCACGCGCCCAGCAGCAACAGGCAGCCGATCAACAGCATTCGGATCATGTTTCAGCGCTCGCCAGAGGTTTGCGGGCGACCACGTTGACCAGGGTTTCTTCGCGCTGGCCGGCCGGTTTTGGCTGGCGCAGGCCCCAGCGCTCAAGCAAGCCGAAGTCGGTGGCGCGGCTCCACCACAGGTACGGGTACGAGACGTTCTGCGGGCCGAACTCAAAGCCCTGCTCGCGAATCATCTCAAGGTACTCCTCGGCGCTTTTCTGCACATGCATCGGGTGACGAAACAGCCAGCGGATTACCCAAGTGTCGATATAGGCCTCGGTGGATTCGGCAAACAGCAGGTAGCCGCCCGGCTTGAGCACCCGATAGAACTCTTTCAGGGCGCGATGCTGTTCCACCAGATGATGGAAGGTCTGGTGACAGAACAGCACGTCGACACTGGCGTCGGCCACGTCGAGGGTCGCGCAGTCGCTGCCGATCAACTCGATGGCGATACCCTGGCGCGCGGCTTCGGCGCGGCTCAGGTCGAGGCTGTGGGGGTCGGCGTCGAGGCCGATCAGGCGTTCGGGGGCGAACACCTGCTGCAGGTACTGGAACGACTTGCCCTGGCCGCAGCCGGCATCCAGCAGCACCGGAGCAACCGGCAGCGGGTCGCTGAACAAGCTGCGCAGGTCGTTGATGGCCACGCGCAGCACATGGTGCTGCCAGGTGTGGCTGCGCAGGAACCAGAAGCCGAATTTGGTTTCTTCGACGTAGTTTTTACTCAGGTATTGGCTGCTCATCTCATCTTCCTTGTCCCGGACGGGCTGGCCCACGGCGCCAGCATGAAGCTGAACGCCAGCCCCAGGCTCACCGACAGCCCAAAATTACTCACCGCCGGTGTGCTGGAAATGGCCAGCAGGCCGAACGATAGCCAAGTAGTCACGGCCGCCAACAGTGTGCCCAACAGGCTCACGGCGGCGCCGCCAATTTGTTCACGCATCAGGATCGCGTAGTCGACGCTGATGGCGGTCACCAGCAGCAGGCCGAACAGGCTGAACAACGTCAGCGGCTGCCCCAGCCAACCCAGGCTGGCCAGGCTGCACAGCGCCGCCAGCAACGGCAGGGCGACGATGCGCAAGGCACCGCCGAAGCCGAACGGCAGGATCAGCAACAGTACGATCAACACGCAGGACATCAATTTCAATTCGGCAGCGCTGATTTGCGTCGCGGCAAACACCTGGTTCAAGTCGCCCAGGCGGTCCACCAACTGCACGCCGGGCAGATCCAGGGCCTGCACCCGCAGCAAGGCCGGGTTGTTCAAGCCTTGCAGGCTCACCATCGCCGCCACGCCACCGTCGACATTCCCCAGCCACAGCGTGCGCCACGGCTCGGCCAGCGGGCCGACCAGTGCTGCGTCGATGTCTTCGGTGGGCAAGGCCTGCAACTGGGCCAGCTCGGCTTGCAGGGCGGCGGCCGGTACGCCGAGGTCCAGCAATGGCTGCCAGTACTGCGGCAGTTGGTTCAGGGCCTCGCGCAGTTGCTGTTGCTCCGCCGGCGCGCTGACCAACTGGTTGAGCGCCAGGTAACCCTGGAGCTTGTCCATGTTCACCAGCTGATCCAGGCGCTGGCTCAGCGCGGCCTGGCGCTCCAGCAATTGCGGTTGATTGTCCGCCCGTACCAGAAAGAACTGGCTGGTGGGCTGGAACCCGGTAATCCGCGCAACGGCCTGGGCTTCCTGCAGCAACTGCGGCGGCGCACCGATCCACTGGCGGATATCGTTTTTGCTGTTCAGGTGCCACAGCCCACCGGCGCAAAACACCAACACCAGTACCAGCAACACCGGGCTTGGCAGGCGCTTGAGCAGCGACTCGCGCACGCTCAGCAGGAACTCGGCAATGCGCAGGGGCCATTGCGCCGGGCGCAGCTCGACGCCTTTGAGCAAGGCCGGCAACAGGCACACGGCCGACAGGTAAGCGCCCACCAGACCGGCAGCGGAGAACACCGCGATTTGCGTCAGCGCCGGGAACGGCGTCCACGCCAGGGCCAGGTAACCGATGCAACTGGTGGCCAGGCTCAGGCTCAGGCCCGGCAAGGTCAGGCGCAAGGCCGGCCAACTGCGCCAAGGGCTCATGCTCCAGCTCTTGGACAGGTAATGCAGCGGGTAATCCACCGCCACGCCGATCAGGCTCGAGCCCAGCACCAGCGTGATCACATGCATATGCCCGAACAGCGCCACACAGGCCACCGCACCAAACAGCATGCCCACCAGCACCGGCACGAACGCCAGCAACACCCGCCAGCGGCGGAACGCAAGCAGCAGCAATAACAGGATGCCTACCGTCGCGCCGCCGCCGACCCAGGTGATTTCCCGAGTGGCCTGCTGCTGACCATTGGCTGCATACAGCAGGCCGCTGGCGGCGAGCAATTGCGCGCCTTGCTGGTCGGCCTGCTCGCGGCTGGCCTTGAGCAGGTCAGCCACTTGCAGCGGCAGTTTCATGTCGAAGGCATTGCCGGTGGTGCGGGCCCGCAGCAGTACCCAGCTTTTGCCGTCGGCATCGGCGATCAGCGCGCCGCTGCCGATATCCAGCTGCACCGAACCGTGTTGCGGCTGGCTGTTCTGGATGCGCCCGGTGAGGCCCAGCCAATCGTCCTGGCTCGGCACTAGGCTGAAGCCGGTGAACGGGTCGAACAGCGCCTGAACCCGCTGCTGAATAAACGCCTGGGGCTCGTCGATCAGTTGCTCGCGATCCTTGGCCGAGAGCATCGCCAGCCGGCCTTGCAGCAACTGCTGACGCAGGGCCGGCAGGTCGGCTTGGAGGTTCCACTGAACTTTCTCAAACAGGCCGCTGGCTTGCCAGGCTTCGCCCAATTGCGTCGCCATGGCCACGGCTTTTTGCCGGTCGGCGTGCCCCACCAGCACCAGCATTTCGCGGTTCAGCGGTTCCTGCATGCGCTGTTCGGCGCGCAGCTCCAGCGCATCCGGCGCGGTGCCGGGCACCAGTTCCATCAGGTTCGCCGACAGCGGTGCGCCATGGCGCCATTGCCAACCCGCCAGGGCCAACACGGCCACCAGCAGGATCAGGAACAGGCGCGGCAACCAGCGTTCACTCGGCAAAGTCGTGTTGCTCCGCGTCGCTCAAGGGTTGGCTGCTGGTGCTGTCCTGCATGCGCAGTACGGTGCTGTCGCCCTGGGTTTCCAGCAGCTCGATCTTCTGCACCAGTTCGCCGCCGTCGATATTGATTTGGGTGAACACCTGCTTGAGCAGCAGCGAGCGCGGGATCAACGTGAGTTTCCACTGCTGGGCTTCGCCTTGCAGTTGCAGCTCGAAGTCACGCTGCAAGCCACTGCTGTCGCCCTGTAACACGGCGAGGAACAAACGGTTCTGCTCGGCGCCGGCGCTCTTGTTCGGCAGCAATTGCCAGCCGTTGGCGTCACGCCGGGCGATGCCGTTGGCGCTGATGCGGTAGTCCTGTTGCAGCGGGGTTTTCAGCAGCCACAGCAGGCCGTGGTCCTTGGCCAGGACGAAGGTGCCCTTGCTGGTCAGCGGCTGCGGCAGCGCGCGCAGGTGTTTTTCCTGGATGAAGTTGCCGTGGATCACCGTTGGCTTTGCAAGCTGATCACTGAGTTGTTGCAGGTCGAAAGCATGGGCCAGGCCTGGAATGCCCAACAACAGAATGAAGGCGATTCCTGTGGGAGCGGCGGTGCGACGATTCGACTTGCTCGCGAAGAACCTGAGGGCGCCACGGGGTGTCAGGCGGCCTGCGTTATCGTTGACGATTTTCGCGAGCAAGCCCGCTCCCACAGGGAATCTCATTTCAAGGCTCTCTCTATGGCGTCAGTGAATATTTTTGGCGACGCCAACTGCATTTCACGGCTGGCAATCTCCACCGCCACTTGCACGGTGCTGGCGCGGGTCAGGCGTTCACCGGTGGCCTTGTCGCTGATCAGGTAATTGACCTTCAAGCGGTTCTCCCACTCCACCAGGCTGGCGCGCACGTTGATGGTCTGGCCGAAGGTCGCTCCGCGCACATAGCGCAGCTGCATGTCGATCACCGGCCAGGCGTAGCCCGCTTCCAGCATCGCTGTGTAGTTGTGGCCGATCTTGTCCAGCAAGGCGCAGCGGGCGACTTCCAGGTACTTTACGTAGTGCCCGTGCCACACCACGTTCATGGTGTCGATGTCGAAAAACGGCACGAGGATTTCAGTGTCGCAGTGCAACACGCCGGGGCTACGCATGCAGCCTCCAGTGTTGCTCGGCGATGCGTTTCAGGCACAGGCGCAGTTCGCCTTCCAGGGCGCGGTCTTCGATGACCGGCGGGAAGTCCTTGGCCAGCTCGATTTGCATGGCGGCCAGCGCCGGCGGCAGCGGGCGTGCGTCTTCAGCCTGGGCCCGCAGCCATACGCCCTGATTAGCGGCGAGCAAGGTGGCGGCGGCGACTTGTTCGGTCAGTTCCAGCACACGAATCGCATCGCGGGCGGCGATGGTGCCCATGCTCACCTTGTCCTGGTTGTGGCACTCGGTGGAGCGCGAGAACACGCTGGCCGGCATGGTGTTTTTCAGCGCTTCGGCGGTCCAGGCGCTGGTGCCGATCTGCACAGCCTTGAAGCCGTGGTTGATCATCGCCCGTTCGGCTGGCGCACCCGACAAATTGCTCGGCAAGCCGTGGTTGTAACGCACGTCCACCAGCAGCGCGAGCTGGCGGTCCAGCAGGTCGGCGACGTTGGCCACCAGGGTCTTGAGGCTGTCCATGGCGAACGCGATGTGGCCGCCGTAGAAGTGGCCGCCGTGAAGCACGCGTTCTTCTTCGGCGTCGATGATCGGGTTGTCGTTGGCGCTGTTGAGTTCGATCTCGATGAACGAGCGCAACCAGTTCAGGCTGTCGGCCAGCACGCCCAGGACGTGGGGCGCGCAGCGCAGGGAGTAACGGTCTTGCAGGCGATGCAGCGGCGCGGTCGGCGCGTCAATCGCCAGATCCTTGCGCAGCCAGGCGGCGACTTGCATCTGCCCCGGGTGTGGCTTGGCGGCGAACAGGCGCTCGTCGAAATGCTCCGGATTGCCTTGCAGCGCCACTACGTTCAGCGCGGTGATGCGCGTGGCCAGTTGCAGCAGGTAGTCGGCGCGGGCGAAGGCCAGGCAGGCGAGGCCGGTCATCACGGCGGTGCCGTTCATCAGCGCCAGGGCCTCTTTCGGGCGCAGTACCAGCGGGTCCCAGCCCAGCTCGCGGTGCACCTCCGCCGCCTGGCGGCGTTCGCCACGGAACATCACTTCGCGCTCACCGGACAAGGTTGCGGCCACGTAGGACAGCGGCGTCAAGTCACCGCTGGCGCCTACCGAGCCTTCTTCCGGAATCAGCGGCAGCACGTCGAATTCCAGGAACGCGTGCAGGCGCTCCAGCAACTCCACGCGCACGCCCGACACGCCATGGCACAGCGACTGCAACCGCGCCGCCAGCACCGCGCGGGTGGCTTGCGCATCCAGCAACTTGCCCAGGCCGCAGCCGTGGAACGTGTAGAGGTGGCGGGGCAGCGCTTCGACGTGCTCCAGCGGCACCGCCACCACGCACGAGTCGCCGTAGCCGGTGGTCACGCCGTAGATCACGCCTTCCTTGTCCAGCAACGAATCCAGGAACTGCGCGCCCTTGGCGATGCGCTGGCGGTACTTGGCATCAGCCTGCAGTTGAGTCGGCGCCTGACGGTTGGCCAGGGCCAGCACGTCTTCGATGCGCAGGGGAATTTCGCCGAAGGTTACCGGCTCAAGATGCGTCGTCATCGGTCTTCCAGAAAGGGTAAAAGTTGAACCATTGTTGGGGCGCTTCCAGGCAGAACTGGCCCAGGCGCTCGGCGTAGCGGGCGGTCCATTGTGTGATCACCTGCTGGCGGTCGCTGCGTTTCCATTCGATCAACCGGGCAAACGGCTCGATGATCAGGCGATAACGGCCTTGATGCTTCAAGCACATCAGCAGGTTGACCGGGCATTTCAGCAAACCGGCCAACAGCCACGGGCCTTGGGGGAAGGCGGCGTCATGGCCGAGGAAATCCACGCGTACCGTGCGCCCGCCATGCAGCGGTACGCGGTCGCCGGCAATCGCCAGCCACTCGCCGTCGTCGAGGCGCTGGCTGAGCAGCATCATCACCGCCGGGTCAAGTTCGCTGACCTGGATCAGGCGCAGATTGGTCGCCCCGGCTTCGCCCAGAATCCGGTTGAAACGTTCAGCGTGCTTGGTGTGCACCAGCACGTTCATGGTGACCTTTTCGCCCAGTTCGGCGAGGGCGCGGCACACCTCAAGATTGCCCAGGTGCGCGCCCACCAGCATCTGCCCGCGTTCGCTGCGCAGCTGGCCGCGCAGTTGGGCCGGGTCGATGATTTCGATCTGCTCCAGGCGCAGCTTGCCGTTCCATACGTCGAGCTTGTCCAGCAGGGCGTCGGCGAACGCCATGAACTGGCCGAAGACGCTTCTGTGGGTAGGGCGCAGGTCGTCGCGCCGGCTCCAGTCGGCCAGGCGCTGCTGGTATTGCCAGGCGCTTTGGCGGGCCGTGCGGCCGAACAGAAAGAAGTAGAAAACGATGCCGTAGAGCAGCGGGCTCAGCAGCCGGCGCCCGAGGACCTTGGCGGCGAAGGCGGTGAATTTCATCAGCCAGAAGCTGCCGCGCTCCTCGCGGTCGGCCCAGTGCTTGGTGTCCTGGCTCATGCCTGCCACCGGCGCCAGAGGATCATCGGCGCGCGCACCAACATGCCGAAGAACAGCCGGGTGTGCATCGAGGAAATCAGCGCGTTGTCATGGAACAGGCGAAAGTGCGACAGGCCGTCGGCGGGGTAGTGCACCTTGGTCGGCAGCCAGCGCATCGGCTGGTTGCGCCAGGCCAGTCGCACCAGGATGTCGGAGTCGAAATCCATGCGTTTGCCGATGTTGGCCGAGTCCATCAAGGCCAGGGTCGGTGGCAGTGGGTACACGCGAAAGCCGCACATGGAATCGCGGATCTGCAGCGACAAGGTGTTGATCCACACCCACACGTGGGTCAGGTAGCGCGCGTAAAGGCGGCCCTTGGGCACGCTGTCGTCGTATTCCGGGTAGCCGCAGATCACCGCATTCGGGTGGGCGCGGGAGGCGTCGAGGAAGGTACCGACTTCCCGCAGGTCGTGCTGGCCGTCGGCGTCCACTTGCAGGGCGTGGGTGAAACCCAGGCGTGCGGCTTCGCGAAAGCCGGCCATGACGGCGGCGCCTTTGCCCTGGTTGGCGGGCAGGGTCAGCAGTGACACGTTGTCGAGGGTTGCCAGTTGCGCCAGCACGGCGGCGCAGGCGGCGCTGCTGCCGTCGTCTACCAGCAGGCATGGCAGGCCGCTGTCCAGCACGGTGCGCACCACGGCGGGCACGGCGGCTTCGTGGTTATAGACCGGGATCAAGGCGCAGGGCTTATGCATAACAGGTACCCCATTGGCACAAGCGCTGTGCGTGGCGAGGGAGCTTGCTCCCGCTGGGCTGCGAAGCGGCCCCAACACAGGCGACACCGATTTGCCTGATAAACCACAGTGCCTGGGTTGGGAGCGCTGCGCACTCCAGCGGGAGCAAGCTCCCTCGCCACAAAAGCTTAATCACTGACCCTCTCCAGCACGATCCGCCCACTGGAGCAGGCGGCCGCCTCATTGCGGTAGGCGAAGTACAACTTGCCGCGCTCCTGATCGAACCGCAGGTGCAGTTCGATCCGGTCATCCGGGCGTACCAGTTGCTGGAACTTGAGCACTTCCATCCCGGCGAACGGCCCCGGCAGCTTGAGCAGTTGCTGGCCCAGGCTCAGCGCCCAATCCACTTGCACCACACCCGGTAGCACCGGGGTTTGCGGGAAGTGGCCGCTGAAGTAGGCGAGGTCCGGCGGGATCGCCAGTTGCAGGGTCCATTCACCGTTGGCTTCGACTTGTTCCAGTACTTCCGGGGCTTTCGGGCGCGGTGCCAGCAGCAGGGCTTCGACGTCGGCCTGGGGCAGCTTGCCTTGGGTGTTCAGCGGCAATTGGCGCAACAGGCGCCAGCGGCGGGGCAGCGCCAGGGCTTCGCAGTGTTGGCTCAAGTGCTGGCGCAGGGTTTGGGTGACGGTGCGCCGGCCCTGGTTACGCAGGGCATGCAAGCCGTCTGCGCTGAGCACCACGAGGGCGCCGAGGGAGGCGCGGTTTTCCTGCACCACGCCCAGGCGCGTTTCAGCGACCCAGGCATGATCCATCAGCGCTTGTTCGAGCATCGGCAGGGAGATGCGTTTTTCCTCCAGCTTGACGATGCGGTCCAGGCGGCCGAGCAATTCGAAGCGGCCGTCGGCGTGGATGGTGGCGGCGTCGGCGGTCTGTTCGACATGGCCGGCGGGCAGGTATGGCGAGGCGATGCGCAAGGCGCCGTCGGCGTCCTGGCTCAGTTGCACGTCGGCAAACGGCTGCCACGGTTGTTCGCCCTGGCGCCAGGCGATGCCGCCGGTTTCCGAGCTGCCGAGGATTTCCGTCGGCCATTGCTGCAGGCGCTGATGCAGGCTGCCGGCGGCCTCAAGGGGCAAGGCGCCGCCGGAGGAAAACACCCGTTTGACCGGTGTAAGCGCTGGCCAGTCGAGGTTGTCACCCATGCGCTTGAGGAGCGCCGGGCTGGCGACCCAGGCAAATTGCGCATGCTCGCGGCTGGCGCGCTGCAAGTCCTCGGGAAATGCCAACTGTTGGCGCACAAAGGTGCGCCCGGCACACAACGGCCACAGCACCCGAAACAGCAAGCCATAGATATGCTGGGTGGCGACGCTGCCGATGATGCACGCCTCGCCCAGGTCGGCGCCCCACAAGGTTTCCAGCGCCTGGACTTCATTGGCCATCTGCCGCAGGGTTTTGTCGATGCGCTTGGGTTCGCCGCTGGAGCCGGAGGTGCACAGGCTCAGGCAGCAGGCGTCCAGGTCCAGGGCCGCGGCGCTTAATGGCGCTTGATACAGCGCATCCAGGTCGCCAGCTTTGGTCAGCCAGGCATCGACGACATCATCCCAGCGTTGGCGCGTTTGTGGTTGCAGGTCAGCGGGCAACAACACGCTGACGCCTGCTCGCCATGCACCCAGCAGCGCGATCGCCAGCAAGCCGGCATCTTCCAGGTACACCGCCAGGCGCTGGATGCCCCGGGCTTGCAACCCGGCGGCCAGGCTCAGGGACTTCTCCCACAGGTGTGGGTGATCCAGGGCAGGTTCGGTGGTGACCAAACGCTGCTCCACAGGCTCAAGCAGCAAGTGCTCAAGATTCAACCAATTCATACGCGGCCTCGAACCCTTTGTCGTACCAGCCATTCCACGGCAAACAACAGCCCCATCAGCCCGTAGGCGATCATGCCGTTGTACAACGTCCACCAGCTCAGCGGCGCCCACAGGGTGAGCGCGGCGGCGAGCAGGCCGTTACACAGGAAAAATACACTCCACACCACGGTGACCTGGCGGGTATACACAATCGCTTCTTCGGGCAGTTGCGGCTCGCTCATGCGCGCCAGGCGCTCGACCATCGGCGGCCCGTATTTCAGGCTCAGGCCGAACAGTGCCAGCATGAAGGCGCTGACCAGGCTCGGGTACCAGCGCAGCATCTGCGGGTTGTCGAACCAGGCGAGCAGCAGGCAAAAGACAATGATCGCCGCCGCCATCCAGCGGCTTCCCGGGCGCCTGGCGCCGTTCAGGGCGCGCAACAGCCACAGACTGCCCAGCAGCAGGCCAAATTGCCACGGGGCAAAATGCTCAGTGCCGTAATACACCGCAAAAGGGTACAGCAGCCCCGCCAGCAACAGGCCAAGGCCGATCAGCCGGCTCATGCGGCCGGTTGAACCAGA
This sequence comes from Pseudomonas sp. C6002, assembly GCF_013385805.1. Classification (NCBI taxonomy): domain Bacteria; kingdom Pseudomonadati; phylum Pseudomonadota; class Gammaproteobacteria; order Pseudomonadales; family Pseudomonadaceae; genus Pseudomonas; species Pseudomonas sp. C6002. Next base: position 85,194 of record NZ_JACAPH010000004.1, read on the forward strand.
CGGTAGACCGCCTCGACCACGTCATTCACGGTACGCACGGCCTTGAACTCTTCGGCGGCGATTTTCTTGCCGGTCTGGCGCTTGATGTGGTCGATCAGGTCCACTGCATCAATGCTGTCGATTTCCAGGTCCTGGTACAGGTTGGCGTCGAGCGTGACGCGTTCCGGTTCCAGTTCAAACAGTTCCACCAGGGCGTCGCGCAAGGTGTTGAAAATATCGTCACGAGTTTGCATGGTACGGTCTCAAGCTGCCTGTCGGGCCGTGACGAACGCCGCGAGGCTGGCCACGTTGGTGAAGTGATTGCGGGTGTCCTTGGCGTCGGCATCGATCTTGATGCCGTACTTTTTCTGGATCGCCAGGCCCAATTCCAGGGCGTCGACTGAATCCAGGCCAAGGCCTTCGCCGAACAGGGTTTGCTCGTTGCCGATGTCGCTCTCGCTGATGTCTTCCAGGCCCAGGGCCTCGATGATCAGCGTTTTTATGTCGTGCTCAAGGCGGTGTTGGTCGCTCATCTTCGGCGAGCTCCTTAATAAAATACTGGTGCAGGTAATCGTTGAGCTTGCGTGATGCCTGGGGCGCGGGCCCTTGTGCGGCAAACGCCTGTGGTTCTATATCGGCACCCACGCGCAAACTGAAGTGAAAGCGGCGATTCGGGATGCGATACCAGGGTTCGGCCTTGGTCAGGGTGGTGGGGCTGACCTTGATCACTACCGGAGTGATGATGCTCGCACCGCGCAGGGCAATGGCGGCGGCGCCGCGATGAAAGGTCGGCGCCTGGCCCGGTGAGGTGCGGGTGCCTTCCGGGAAAATGATCAGGGTCTGGCCGTCCCGCAGGGCATCGGCGGCGGCGTCGAGCATGTCGGCGCTGCCGTCGTTGCTGATGTAGCCGGCGTCGCGCACCGGGCCTCGGGTGAAGGGGTTCTGCCACAGGCTCTGCTTGACCACGCAGTTGGTCTGGCGCATCTGGGCGATCAGGAACACCACGTCCACCAGCGATGGGTGGTTGGCAATGATCATCTGGCCCGGGCGGCCGAGCTTTTCCGCGCCTTCGACGCTGTAGGTCAGGATGCCCAGGCGCATCATCATGCGGATAAACAACCAGAACAGGCAGCTGATGGTGTGGCGGGCGCGTCGCTGATGCTGTTTGGCATCACCCGGCAGGCAACTGAGCAGCGGAAACACCAGGACACGCAGGCACAGGCCGCCGAGGCCAAACAGGGCGAAGGCGGTGGCAGTGGCGAACAGGCGCCAGTAGTAGGCCTTCCGGGGCTTTTCGGTCAGGACTTGCGTTGCCAGTTCCATACTCGGTTCTTCCAGGCATGTTGGCAGGCGCCCTCTTCGTTCAGCAGGGTGCGCAGCAGGTTCAGGGCGTGGGGCCACTGGGCTTTGGTGGTGGGTTGGACAGCGGCTGTATTCAGTTCCAGCTGCCACTCGTCGCCCGGTGTCAGCAGCAGGCCGAGGGCGTAGGGGAAGGGCACGTCCTCGATCCAGCGCGCATAGGCTTCGGGGGGCTGTTCCTCGGTAATGATCAGCAATACAGCCGGTGCGCCTTCATTGAGCAGGGCAGCGGCTTCGAGCATGCCGTGCTCCAGGCCATCGCCGGCGGCGGCGAGGGCGGTCATTTCACTGGTTTCATTGCGCAGGATCGACCACAGGCCAATCACCGCGTTATGCACCGACAGGCTGAACTGGGTCGGCGACAGGGGCTCGTCGTTGGCCAGGTCGCTGAGAATATCGAGGGTGCGTGGGGTTTCGCCGTGACGGGAAACAAACACCAATGGCAACTGTTGCAAGCCTTCGGCCAGGGGCCAGCCCACACTGAAGGCCATGCGCGCCAGGCGGCTCAGGCGCCGGCGCTGCATGGCCGGCAGGAAGGACACATCGGGTGCCGCGTCGGTGCGGGCGAGCAATGTCGGCTGCCGGCACCAGGTGCGCCAGTCGTCCGCGCTTTCGAGCCCGGGAGCCCAGGCGCGCCATTGGGCGATGTTGAAATTGATCACTGAGAAGTTATCCCGCCCCTGCGGGCTTCCTTGTGCGGCCATTGGCCCCGAATACCGGGACAGGGTGCAATCGCCGAATGGCGCGCATTATCCCGGTGCTGCGGGGTTCTAGCAAACTTTGGTAAAGAATTGTTCACGGATGATTACAAATTCGCTGGAAAGAATTACCGATTGTCCATCATGCAGGTAGGGCAGCAGGTGTCAGGCAATTCCTGCTTTGTCGGACAGACGGGAAATTGTTATGCGAGATAGAGCCTCTGATGCTGTAGTACAGGAACAAACGAGGTAGCTAACGGGCGCTTTTGCCCTCTACACTCGGGTCATTCATTGATACACGGAGGTTTTTCCATGCGGCGCGTGGTGTTCAACCAAAAAGGCGGTGTTGGCAAGTCCAGCATTGCCTGCAACCTGGCGGCGGTCAGCGCCAGCGAAGGCTATCGAACCCTGTTGGTGGACCTCGATGCCCAGGCTAACTCTACCCAGTACCTCACCGGGCTGACCGGCGACGATATCCCCATGGGAATCGCCGACTTCTTCAAGCAAACCCTGTCTTCCGGGCCGTTTTCGAAGAAGAACCAGGTGGATATCTACGAAACCCCGTTCGACAACCTGCACGTCATCACCGCCACCGCGGAACTGGCCGACTTGCAGCCCAAGCTCGAGGCCAAGCACAAGATCAACAAGCTGCGAAAGCTGCTGGATGAATTGAGCGAGGACTACGACCGGATCTACCTGGATACGCCGCCGGCGCTGAACTTTTATGCCGTTTCAGCGCTGATTGCCGCTGATCGCGTGCTGATCCCCTTCGATTGCGACAGCTTCTCCCGCCAGGCGCTGTATGGCCTGCTGGCCGAGATCGAAGAATTGAAGGAAGACCACAACGAAGGGCTGGAAGTGGAAGGCATCGTGGTCAACCAGTTCCAGGCCCGGGCGAGCCTGCCGCAGCAGATGCTGGATGAATTGATTGCCGAAGGGTTGCCGGTACTGCCGGTGTACCTCACCAGCTCGGTGCGCATGCGTGAATCGCACCAGGCGAACATGCCGCTGATCCACCTGGACCCACGGCACAAGCTGACACAGCAGTTTGTGGAATTGCATAACTTGCTGGAAAACGCGTGATTTAGCAGGCAACACATCACCCATGTGGGAGCGGGCTTGCTCGCGAATGCGGTGGATCAGTCGAATTCTCTATTGACTGACTCACCGCATTCGCGAGCAAGCCCGCTCCCACATTTGGTCTTTGTTCCTACAGGGAAATCGTCGTCTTGCGCCGTTGCCTACAGTTACGCCAGAATCCGCCGGCTTGTGCGTCTGGATGGGCGTCTCTAAGGTTGCTCGGTCGCTGAATTCTCAGTGATCGGGTTTAGTAGCCCGAGTGTTTGTCGTTAAGTGCATAAGCTTCATCTTTCAGGCGCTGAGTCTGTGCTTGATGGTAGCTGTGCGTAGGGCGTCTTCGGGCGCGCCGGCTTCGACATTTCCCGGTCTACTAACCTGCGTACAGCTGCCACCCTAATTCGTTTAGTAGCGATCAGATGGCGGCTCCAATCAGGAATGTCGACCATGTTTAAAGCTACTCCAAATCCCCCGTCGTACCTTTTTACAGTCAGCCCCGGCCAAGCCACCGAAACCTTGATCCTCAATACCTACGAAACCTTCTCCTCAGTCACCACCCTCTTGCTCGACCTTTCCGACGACCTCACCGGCAAGCAGCGCGATGTCGCGTTGGCCATTCATCAATTGAGCGAATTGGGCGTATTGCTGATGGGGCAGGTGATGGACCGGGGCGTCCCGCTACCTCAAACGCCCTGACTGCGCAGCCAGCTCATCAACTGCGGTAACGGAAACGCACCGCTCTGACGCGCCACTTCCCGGCCATTCTTGAACAGGATCAGGCTGGGAATCGAGCGAATCCCCAACTGAGCGGATAACTGCTGATTGGCCTCGCTATCGAGCTTGGCCAATCGACACTTCCCGGCCAACTGCCCGGCGGCCTGCTCAAACACCGGCGCAAACGACTTGCACGGCCCGCACCATTCGGCCCACACATCCACCAGCAACGGCAGGTCGCCCTTGATCTGGCTGGCGTAATCGCCCTGTTTCAGCTCAAAGGGTTTGCTTAACAGCACCGGTTGCTTGCAACGCCCGCATTTAGGCGCATCGCCCAGGCGTTCATTGGGGATGCGGTTAAGACCGTTGCAGTGGGGGCAGGGGATTACTAGAGAGTCGGACATGCTGGGCTCCGTGAAAGTGGCCAATGGGTTCTATTTGGAGCCGGGAAGGGTGTTTATCAAGGTTCGACGCTAGTGACGTACGCGTTCACATTTTTGGTGGTGACTTCTATCGCGGCGTATCTAGGCTGTTGAAGGGTGCTTGGAATTGCGCCACTGGTCCGCCAAGGAATATCGCAGATTGCGATATTTTTTCGGCAAGACTAACCTTCATAGCAAGATGCGATAAGGATGTTGCATGCGAGTGATCAGCGAAAAAAGGATATGGGAAGCGAAAGAAAGATGGCCGCATTCAGCCACGGCACTGGATGAGTGGTATCGCAGAATGAAACGCAACAGTCCCGCCGACTTTGCGTCGATGAAAGGAATGTTCCCTGCAACAGACAAAGTCGGGCAGTTCCATGTGTTTGACATCGGGGGCAATAAGCTGAGGTTGATTGCCTTCGTGCATTACCAAGTACAACGAATTTATATCAAGTACCTGTTCGATCACCGTGAATATGAGCAAGGTAAATGGAAGGAGAAAATCAGATGAGCGCACTCATCAGGCAGGCTGCCGAACACTGGCAATTTGTTTCGCCATTGCTGCGCAAGCCAAGAAACGAGGCGGACTACGATACCTTGGTCAGCGCCCTCGACGAATTGCTGGACCTGATAGGCGAAGATGAATCCAGCCCGCTCATGAGCCTGGTGGATATCCTCAGTGACTGGATCGAGGCCTACGATGTCGAGCACCGGCCGATGCCCGTTGCCAGTGGCGTTGAAGTGCTACGTTCAATGATGCGAGAGCATGGCTTGACCCAAAGTGATCTCCCGGGCGTTGGTGCGCAGTCGGTTGTCTCTGAAGTACTTAGTGGCAAACGCCAGCTCAACCTGCGGCAGATTCGTTGGCTGGCGGAGCGCTTTGGGGTTTCAGTGGAGACCTTTATCTAGGTCGCGCTATGAAGAACAACTAATCTCCAAATGCTTCCCCCAATCCGGCGGCCGCTGGGCGTATCGTTCCATCCCCGGCTGCTCTTCAAACGGTTTGGTCAGCACTTCATGCAGCCGGCGCACTTCGCTGTAATCCCCAAGCTCCGCCGCCTGGATGGCGTTCTGCGCCAGGTAGTTGCGCAGGATATAAAGCGGATTCACCCCATGCATCCGCTCACGTCGCTGTTCTTCTGTGCCGCCGGCGTCGCGTTCCACACGGGCTTTGTACAGGTCCGCCCACTCATCAAATCCCTTGAGGTCGACAAAATCGTCGCGCAACCGCGCCACGGCCAATGCGGCGGATTCATCCCCCAGCCGGCGGAAGAACAGGGTGTAGTCGACGCCGCTGTTCTGCATCAGTTGCAGCAGGCGCTCCACCAGTTTCTGGTCGTCATCTTCGGCGGTGGTGAGGCCCAGTCGGCGGCGCATCAGGTCCAGGTAGTGGGCCTGGAACAACGGCAGATACAGCCCCAGCGTTTCCCGCAGCGCCTCGACGCTGATAAACGGCGTCAACGCCTGGGCCAGTGCGCTCAGGTTCCACTGCCCGATCGGCACCTGGTTGCTGAAGGAATAACGCCCTTCATGGTCGGAGTGGTTGCAGACGAACTGCGCGTCGAAATCGTCCAAAAATGCAAACGGCCCGAAGTCGAAGGTGATGCCGAGGATCGACATGTTGTCGGTGTTCATCACTCCATGGCAGAACCCATAGGCCTGCCACTTGGCGATCAACTCGGCATTACGCTCGACGATTTCGCGGAACATCGCCAGGTACGGCTCGGGCTGTTCCATGCATTCCGGGAAGTGCAGGGACAGCACGTGCTCCGCCAATTGCTTCTGCAATTCAGGCTTCTTGGTGTAGTAGAAATATTCGAAATGCCCAAAGCGCACGTGGCTGTGGGCCAGGCGCAGCACCATGGCGGCGCGCTCCTGTTTCTCGCGCCACACCGGCGTGGTGGAACCGATCACACACAGCGCACGACTGCTGGGAATGCCCAGCGCATGCAGTGCTTCCGACGCCAGAAACTCCCGGATCGACGAGCGCAACACCGCACGACCATCGCCCATGCGCGAGTACGGGGTTTGCCCGGCACCCTTGAGGTGCAGGTCCCAATGCTCGCCGGCCTGGTTGTACACCTCGCCCAGCAACAATCCGCGGCCATCCCCCAGTTGCGGGTTGTACGAGCCAAACTGATGCCCGGAATAGATCATCGCCCGCGGCTCGGCCTCGGCCCACAGCTTGTGCCCGCCGAACAGCTCGGCAAATACCGGCGTTTCGGCCACGCCAGGGTCGAGATCCAGCAGCGCCATGGCTGCCTCGCTCGCCACCACTAAACGCGGTTCGTCGATGGGCTCGGGCAGCACATGGGTTGAGAAGCCGTCGCCCAGGCGGGCGAAGCGGTTGTCGAAGGTCAGTTCGTCGAGGGCTTTCAACGGCCATCTCCTGAGCAGAATGTCCGACCATTCTGCTGGGGATAGCGCGTTTAGTCGAGTTTGGCGGGCGGCGGCTCGGGCAGGTCCTGGTCCTGGGCGGGCGGCAGGATGGTCCGGTTTTCTTCTTCCACCGGCACCAGCTTGTATTCCTGGCCATGCAGGTTCTTCAGGTAAACCTCCATCTGCCGGAACGAGATGTTGATGTGGTGGTTCTTGAACTCGCGGTTGATGAAGCGGTTGACCTCATCGATCACCGGGTTGCGGTCGCCCAGGTCCCGTACATGCATGCGCAGTTCGTGATCGAGGGTGCTTTCACCGAAGTTGAGGAAGTACACGTGGGGCGCCGGGTCCTTCAGCACGCGTGGGTTTTCGGCGGCGGCCTTGAGCAGCAATTCCTTCACCAGGTCCAGGTCCGAGCCGTAGTCCACGCCCAGTTTCAGGGTGACCCGGGTGATGGTGTCGGTCAGCGACCAGTTGATCAGTTGCCCGGTGATGAACGTTTTGTTCGGGACAATGATGTCCTTGCGGTCGAAGTCAGTGATGGTGGTGGCGCGGATGCGGATCTTGCTCACCGTGCCCGACAGGTTGCCGATGGTGATGGTGTCGCCGATCCGTACCGGGCGCTCGAACAGGATCATGATGCCGGAGATGAAGTTGGCGAAGATTTCCTGCATCCCGAAACCCAACCCCACCGACAGCGCGGCCACCAGCCATTGCAACTTGTCCCAGCTCACGCCGAGGGTCGACAGGGTGGAGACAAACCCGACGCCGGCAATCACATAGGACAGCAAGGTGGTGGTGGCGTAGGCGCTGCCCTGGGCCAGGTCGAGCTTGGACAGCACCAACACTTCCAGGAGGCCGGGCAGGTTGCGCGCCAGGGCGAAGGTGATGCCGATGATGATCAGGGCGCCGAGCAAGTCGCCGATGCTGATGGGCACCATGCTGATATTGGCGCCGGTGCCGCTGGTGTATTCGTAGAGGGTGACGTTGTCCAGGTAGGAAAACACCGAGATCAAGTCGGACCATACCCAGTACAACGCAGCGATAAAGCCGCCCAGCAGCGCCAGGCGAATCAGGCGCATCGACTGTTCGTTGACCTGTTCGATGTCCAGGGTCGGCTCTTCGATCACTGCTTCACCCTCACCGGCTTCCTTGGCGGCCTGGCGTTTGGCCAGGGCCCGCGCATAGGCCAGGCGCCGTGCCGCAACGCCCAGGCCACGTACGAAGGTGGCTTCGATCACCAGCCAGAACATCAGCAGGTACAAGGTGTTGATCAGCCGGTCGCTGAGCTTGAGGGCGGTGTAGTAGTAGCCAAAACATACGGCGATAAACAGCGCCACCGGCAGTGCCGTAAACACCAGGCCCACGGCCTTGCGAAACAGCGAGGCTTTTTCATGAGTCGGGCTGTTGAGCAGCAGGCGCCCGAGCAGCCACGCCATCAGTGCGTAGCAGGTCAGTACCACGCCGATGCCCAGCACATCGTCGGCCAGCGCTGCCGGCTGATGCTCGGCGATGGCCACCACGGCCACCAACGCCAGTACCACGAGCCCGAGCTTGCGTACCCAGCCCTGGAGGAATTCGACCTGGGGTTTTTCCCAGCGGAAGTGCAACTCGGCGACGCCGCCGGGCGCGAGGATCCGATACGCGGTGTAGAACACCAGCCACGCCTGGGCGATCTGCAGCAGGGCGGCGCCGAGGTTGGCGTTTTGCCCGCGGGCGTCGATCTGCAGCGCATAGCCGCAGAGTGCCAGGCCCAGGGCCACCGGCATCGCCAGCGCGATATTCACCAGGATCGCCACCGGCGTGTGCCACTGGCTGTCGCGTTTGAAGTGGCCGATGTCCATATGGATTTTTTTCAGCCGGGCATACAGGTAGCTGCGACGCCACAGCAGCGCGCCGATCAACAACAGCAGGGGCAGGAACAGCAGCGGGCGCTGGGTCAGGCCGTCATACAGCTCGCTGACGCTGGAGGCCCACGGCAGGGTATTGACCTGTTTGCTCAGGTGCGCCGGTACGGTTTCCAGCCATTCGGTATCCAGCGGCTTGTTGCTGGGAATCCAGAACATCTGTTCGTCGAGGGTCGCCCGCAAGGTGGTGGCGGTGCTCAGCAGTTGTTTCTGGTTCAGTTGCAGGGTGATGGATTCGTTGAGCAGTGCGCTCAGTTCCCGGCTCAAGCGTTCCAGCAGGTCGCTGCGGGTGATCGCCAGTTCCAGCAGGGTGCGCCGCAGTTGTGGCGTCACCTGGTCGGCCGGCTGGTTGGCCAGCAAGCTGTCGACGTAGGTGCTCGGGGTGCTGATCAGTTCGCGCTGCTGGTTGACCTCGAACTGGTACAGGCGAATGTTGGCGATGTCATCTGCCAGGTCGCGGTCCACGGTCAGGCGCGGGAGGGCCTGCTTCTGTTTGTAGAGGATCTTGGACAGCAACAGGCTGCCCTTGAGCACGTTGATCTGCTCGTCCAGCGCCGAGTCGCTTTGGGTCACGCTGTCCAGTTGCTGCTTGGTTTGCAGGTTTTTCTGGGTCAGCTCGTTGAGCCGGTCAGTGCTTTTGAGCAGGTAGTCGGACAGTTTCAGGTTGGCCGCGCTTTCCGTGGCGAGCAGGCTGCTGCCACCGGCCTTCTGGGCTTCGATGGACTGCTGGGTCACGGTTTCCTGGGACTGGGCCAGGCGTTTCTGGTTGATCAGGGTTTGCAGGTCCTGGATTTCCTGCTCCAGGCGCGCGGTCTTTTCCAGCACCAGGTCGTGCTGGCTGTTGCCCAGGTCTTGCAGTTGGCTGTTACCGGCCAGTTCCTGGCGGCGCAGGGGAATCAGGGCGTTGAGGGCGGCCAACTCGGCATTCAGCTGGTTGCGCTGGTCGCCGCTGAGGGTCTTGCCGTTGTCCTTGCCTGCCTTGAGAGTCGCGTTGATCTGCTGGATACGTGTCTGGCTGCTGCTGATTTCGGTCTGGGCGCGCTCGGGACGGGTTTGGGCCGCGATGGTCAGGCTGTTGGCGTCGGCCAGTTCCTTTTGCAGGTCGCCTTGCTGGGTGGTGCGCTGCACCAGCAGTTGTTCAAGTTGCGGCACGGGCAAGGTGGCGTAGCGCTGGGCGACGGGAATCACCTTGGTGGCCTTGAGGCGGGTCAGTTCGCGCTGGTTGTCGACGGTCTGGCGCGGCGCGTCTTCGAGCTGGCGCTTGAGGTCCACCAGGCGCTGCTGGTAGTCCTGCTGGTTGCCGAGGAAGGTGAGCGTTTGCTGCAGGATGCTTTGCAGCGCCTTCATATCGGCGTCGGGCAGCTTGCGGTCCGGCAGCTTGTCCAGGGTTTGCTGGACGGAATCGATGCTGGGCGGGTCGGCCGCGTGTACGGTGCCGACGCAGAGAGTCAGGCCCAGCAGGGCAGTGGCGAGGAAAGTGCGCAGGGTTGTCATAGAGACCGGTCGAGCAAGGTGAAAAATAGGGGGCGTCCCGACATCGACTGGCGCGCCGTCGCCCCGCAGTTTAGAGGAAGAGTCCGGGGCCCGGGCGACTTCCTTCGGGGAATCTGACGCCGACTTTGCCGATCTTGTTCCCGTCCATGACCGCGACGGTCCAAATGGTGTTGTTCCATTCCACCTGGTCGCCGACGACCGGCGCACCGCCGACTTTCTGGGTGATGAAGCGGCTCAGTGGCATGTCCGGGTCGATGCCCTCGAGCTTGAGCCCGTACAGGGCCGAAACCGCGCCCAGCTGAGCGTCGCCTTCCAGGACGAAGTCACCGAAGAAGCGCAGGTCGAGGCCCCGTTGTGGTGCCTGGCTGAACAGTTTGCCGAGGGCCGGCAAGTTGTGTTCATGGCCGATTACGCACAGCAGATCGTCGACTTCGAGCACCGTACTACCCGACGGATGGAGCAGTTGCTGGCCACGAAACAGCGCGGCGATCCGCGTGCCTTCGGGCATTTTCAGCTCCCGCAGGGCGGCGCCGATGCACCATTTCTCGGCGCCCAGGCGGTAGACGAACAGCTCCCACTCGCTGGTGACGTGCACTTCCAGGGCCGCCCGGGAAATTGGCGCAGGCTCCGGCGGTACCGTCACTTTCAACAGTTTGGCGACCCACGGCAGGCTCGTGCCCTGCACCAGCAACGACACCAGCACGATAAAGAACGCCAGGTTGAAGTACAGCTGCGCGTGGGGCAGGCCGGCCATCAGCGGGAACACCGCCAGAATGATCGGTACCGCACCGCGCAGGCCGACCCAGGCGATAAAGGCTTTCTCTCGGCCATGGAAGGCCTTGAACGGCAACAGGCCGACGATCACAGACAGTGGCCGTGCGAAGAGAATCATCCACAGCGCCAGGCCCAGGGCCGGCAGCGCGATGGGCAGCAAATCATGGGGCGTGACCAGCAGGCCCAGCACCAGGAACATGCCGATCTGTGCCAGCCAGGCCATGCCGTCGAGCATATGCAAAATGCCGTGCCGGCTGCGCACCGGGCGGTTGCCGATCACCAGGCCGCACAGGTAAACGGCGAGGAAGCCGCTGCCGTGCAGGGCGTTGGTCAGGGCGAACACGAAAAGGCCGCCGGAAATCACCAGGATCGGGTACAGGCCGTTGGCCAGGTTGATCCGGTTGACCATCTGCAGCATCAACCAGCCGCCGCCCAGGCCGATGATGCCGCCGATGCCGAACTCGCGGATCAGGTGGCCCAGCAGGCTCCAGTGCAGGCTGGTCTGGCCGCTGGCAAGCATGTCGATCAGGGTGACGGTGAGGAACACCGCCATCGGGTCGTTGCTGCCGGATTCGATTTCCAGGCTGGCGGTGACCCGTTCGTTCAGGCCTTTGCCGCCCAGCAGCGAGAACACCGCTGCGGCGTCCGTGGAGCCGACGATGGCGCCGATCAGCAGGCCTTGAATGATGTTGAGGTTGAACAGCCAGGCGGCTGCCATGCCGGTGAGGCCGGTGGTGATCAGCACCCCGACCGTCGCCAGGGACAACGCAGGCCAGAGGGCTACACGGAAACTGGCTACCCGCGTTCGCAGTCCGCCGTCGAGCAGGATCACGGCCAGGGCGAGGTTGCCCACGAGGTAGGCAGTCGGGTAGTTATCGAAGATGATGCCGCCGCCGTCGACGCCGGCGATCATGCCCACGGCCAGGATGATCACCAGGATCGGAATCCCCAGGCGGGACGAAAGAGAACTCACCAGAATGCTCGCACCTACCAGCAACGCGCCGATCAAGAACAGGCTGTTGATGGTCGTCGCATTCAAAGGCAGTACTCCATGAGCAGGAAAGACGAGGCGCAAACTGACCATGCAGTCTGCGTGCCAGCGATTCTAACCTGTTGAATTGCTGTGCTGTCAAAAAGGTTTTGAATGGCTGGCGCATATTCAATGTGGGAGCGGGCTTGCTCGCGAAAGCGGTGTGTCAGTCGCCTTATGCGTATCTGATCCACCGCATTCGCGAGCAAGCCCGCTCCCACATTTTTAGCCCTGCGGTATCCGTTAAAGCCTGAACCGCCCCACCATCCCGTTCAAATCCACCGCCAACCGCGACAGCTCACTGCTCGCCGCACTGGTCTGGCTGGCGCCGGTTGCCGACTGCACCGACAAGTCACGAATATTCACCAGGTTGCGATCCACTTCCCGCGCCACCTGCGCCTGCTCTTCGGCGGCACTGGCGATCACCAGGTTGCGCTCGTTGATTTCAACGATGGCAGTGTTGATGGTGTCCAGCGACATCCCCGCACCCTTGGCGATGTTCAACGTCGATTCCGCCCGCTCGGTGCTGTTGCGCATCGAATCCACTGCATGCTCGGTACCGGCCTGAATGCTGCCGATCATCCGCTCGATTTCGCTGGTGGACTGTTGGGTGCGGTGGGCCAGGGCCCGCACCTCATCCGCCACCACCGCAAAACCACGCCCGGCTTCACCGGCACGCGCCGCTTCAATCGCGGCGTTCAGGGCCAGCAGGTTGGTCTGGTCAGCCAAGCCACGAATCACGTCCAGCACCTTGCCGATGTCCCGGGACTCTTCCGCCAGGTTGCCGATCAAGGTGGCAGTGGCTTGCACGTCGCTGCTCATGCGTTCAATGGCGCTGACGGTTTCCTGCACCAAATCACGTCCATCGCCCGCAGACGACGTGGCGTTCTTCGAGGCTTCGGAAGTGCTGACCGCGTTGCGGGCCACTTCTTCAACCGCGCTGGTCATCTCGTTCACCGCCGTGGCGGCCTGTTCGATTTCGTTGTTTTGCTGGGTCAGGCCACGGGCGCTTTCGTCGGTCACGGCATTCAGCTCTTCCGCGGCGGAGGCCAATTGGGTGGCCGAGCCGGAAATGCGCTGCAAGGTGTCCTTCAATTTGTCCTGCATCTTGGCCATTGCCAACAGTAGTCGGCCGGCTTCGTCGTTGCCTTCCACCTTGATCGGGCGCGTCAGGTTGCCTTCGGCGATTTCCTCGGCGGCATCCAGGGCCTGGGCGATCGGCAGGGTGATGCTGCGGGTCAGCAACCAGGCGAACAGCATGGTCAGCGCCGTGGCGAGGATCAGCAGGATCACCACCAGCTCAAACGCCATGTCGTACTGGTCGGCGGCTTGCTGGTTGGTGGCCAGCGCCATCTTGTTGTTGATGTCCAGCAGGCGGTTCAATACGGCGTTGACCTGATCCGAGTTGTTCAGCAGCTCGGTATTCAGCAGCGTGCGCAGCTCTTCAACCTGATTGGCCCGTGACAGGCTCTTCATGCGCTCTTCAATCTGATGGTACTGGGCCAGCAGACGCACGTATTCATCGTAGGCAGCACGTTCTTCGCTGCTGTCGATCAACTTCTCGTAGACCGCCTGGGCCGTACGAATCTGCTGATTGCGCACGTCAAAAGACTCAAGGGTCTTTTGCTGGACGTCAGGCTCGCGGTTGGTCAGCAGGCGATACGACAGCACCCGCAGGCGCAGGGTCAGTTGAGTGAACTCGTCCAGGGCGCGAATGCTCGGCACGCTGCTAAGGGTGATGTCTTCCGTCGCCGCACGGATCTTGCTCATCTGGTTCAGGGCGAACACACCGAGAAACAACATCAGCGCGCCAATCAACGCGAAGCCGAGAAAGGCCCGCGGCGCGATATTCATATTACGAAGAGACATGTTGTGATCCTGGGGAGAAGCGCGATCCATGCGGGGTTTGAGCGGGGTGTCCATGACCTATCGGTCATACGACTAAAGTCTTGAGGGGGTGCGCGCTTTTGTCGCAGATCGGGGCGGGCCGACGGGATTCAGGAACCAGATGCCATAAATGCAGTCACTAAGGCTCGAAAGCGTGGCCTGCCCTGTAAAATCAAGGCCCCGCGCCAGGGATAACCCTGGCATCCGAGGTGAATTTTCTTTATCGTCACCGCCCTTTGAAAAAGCCCGAGAAATCAAAATGTTAGAAGCATCCCTCAGCCAATTGGAACAACTGGTCAGCGACCTGGTACAGCAGAACCAGGATCTACTGGGCACCAACGAATCCCTCAAGGCCGAACTGGCTCGCGCCAAGGATGAAAACGACAGCTTGCAGCTGAACCTGATGGAACAGGAAGAAAAGCAGGGCGCCACCGCTGCCCGTATCCAGGCGTTGGTTGAGCGTGTGAGCGCAGGTCCTGTCGGCGCATGAATGAAGGGATAAAGGTCGTTTCGATTCTCGGTGAGGATTACTCGATCAAGGCACCGGAGGGGGAAGACAACACCCTGATGAGCGCCGTGACGATGCTCAAGGCATCCCTGGCCACCACCAAGAAAAAGTACCCGACGTTGATCGGTGACAAGCTATTGGTGCTGGCGGCGCTGAACCTGTGCGCCGAGCAGATCGAAATGCAAAAGCACCATCAGCAGGAACTCGACCGTTACCAAGAGCAAGTCAGCGCCACGGTCGAGGTGATTTCCAAGGCAATCGGAACGCCTTAGAACCACTCATCCTGCATCCCCAGGCACGTGTCATCGCGTGCCTCGAGAATCGCCAGTTCATGATGGCAGCCCGGTATTTCCCACGTCAGGAAGTACCGGGCTGCCTGGAGCTTGCCCTTATAGAAGGCGACATCGGCAGCATTGCCCCTGGCCAGCCCTTCCTCGGCGCGAATCGCCTGTTCCAGCCAGCGCCAGCCAATCACCGTATGCCCGAACACCTTCAGGTACAGCGCCGAATTCGCCAGGCTGCTGTTGACCTTGCCCTGGGCGAGATCCGTCAACAGGCCGAGGGTGACTTCTTGCAGGCGCGCCACCAGTTGTTCCAGCGGTTCCCGCAAGGCATTCAGCGACGGATACTCCTGTGCCCGTGCGCCGGTCTCGGCGATCAGGCGGATCAGTTGCTTCAAGCCCGCACCGCCGTTCTGCGCCAGCTTGCGCCCGAGCAAGTCCAGCGACTGAATGCCGTGGGTGCCTTCATGGATCGGGTTCAGGCGGTTGTCGCGGTAGTACTGTTCCACCGGGTATTCGCGGGTGTAGCCGTGGCCGCCGAGTATCTGGATCGCCAGTTCGTTGGCCTTCAGGCAAAACTCCGATGGCCAGGATTTGACGATCGGCGTCAGCAGGTCCAGCAGTTCGTGGGCCTGTTTGCGCGCAGCTTCGGTTTCCAGGGTGGTGGTGTCGTCGAACAGGCGCGCGGCGTACAAGCCAATGTCGAAGGCGCCTTCCACGTAGGCTTTTTGGGTCAACAGCATGCGTTTGATATCGGCGTGCTGGATGATCGACACCGGCGCGGTGTTGGGATCCTTGCTGTCGGGCAAGCGGCCTTGGGGACGTTCACGGGCATATTCCAGGGAATACAGGTAGCCGGCGTAACCCAGCATCACCGCGCCCATGCCCACGCCGATCCGCGCTTCGTTCATCATCTGGAACATGCAACTCAGGCCCTGATGCGGCTGGCCCAACAGGTAGCCGACGCACTCGCCGTTATCGCCGAAATTCAACGCGGTCGAGGTGGTGCCACGCCAGCCCATCTTGTGAAACAGCCCGGCCAGCAGCACATCGTTGCGCTTGCCCAGGCTGCCGTCGTCGTTGACCAGGAACTTGGGCACGATAAACAGCGAAATGCCCTTCACCCCGGCAGGTGCGTCCGGCAGCTTGGCCAGCACCATGTGCACGATGTTCTCCGACAGCGGGTGATCGCCGCCGGAGATGAAGATCTTGTTGCCCTTGAGGCGATAGCTGCCGTCAGCCGCCGGCTCTGCGCGGGTACGAATATCCGACAGCGATGAGCCCGCATGGGGCTCGGTCAGCGCCATGGTGCCAAAGAAGCGGCCTTCGATCATCGGTTGCAGGAAGCGTTGTTTCTGCTCCTCGGTGCCGAAGCTCTCGATCAGGTTGGCGGCGCCCATGGTCAGGAACGGGTAGGACGTGGATGCGGCGTTGGCCGACTGGAAGTGGGCGAAACACGCCTGGGAGAGCAGGGTGGGCAGTTGCATGCCACCGGCTTCGAAGCTGCGGGCGGCGTTGAGAAAACCGGCTTCGAGGAAGGCATCTACTGCCGGTTTCACCTCGGGAATCAGAATCGCCTGACCGTTTTCGTAGCGTGGCTCGTTCTCGTCGCCCTTGCGGTTATGCGGGGCGAAGAACTTCTCGGCAATGCTGCGGGCGGTGCCGATGGCGGCGTCGAAGGTTTCACGGTTGTGTTCGGCAAACCGCTCGCGCTGGGTCAGGCCCTCGGCATCGAGGACTTCGTACAGCTCGAAAGCCAGATTGCGGGAACTGAGCAGCGTCTCGGACATGGCGGCTTACCTGTGTGGGAATGGGCCTGAGTCTAAGTGCGCAAATAGAGGCTGGATAGCAAGATTGATCTGGGTGATGGAGGGGCCAAACAACAGCGGTGAGTTGCAAACACGGTCAGTGTGGGAGCGGGCTTGCTCGCGAATGCGGTGGATCAGTCAGTACATCTGGCGACTGACACTGCGCATTCGCGAGCAAGCCCGCTCCCACATTTTGACCGCGTTTCGTCAGTTAGCCGATAGTCATCAGGCTGGCGTTACCACCCGCAGCAGCAGTGTTGACGCTCAACGCCCGTTCGATCACCAGGCGCTCCAGGGCAATCCCGGTTTCGCCCGAAGACAAACCGTGAACCCCGACAATCGCCCCGCCACGCTTGGCCACTTGCTGGCAAACCCCGCGCAGTTGGTCGGAATCACCGTGATGCAGCACGGCATCAAACACGGTTTCATCCTTGGTCCAGTCAGCCACCCGCGTGATCTTCGCCTGAATATCCTTTGGCAAGCGTGCGAACACGGCCTTGGTCAATTCAGTTTCCGGCCATACCGCCGAGCCGCCGACTGCCAGCACGGCCGCCAGTTGCGTCAGCAGGTCGCCTTCCACTTCCGCCAGGCACAACACGTGCTCGCGGGGCAGGATGGCGTAGCTGTTGCGCTCGCCGGTCGGGCCGGCCAGTTGGCGGGTGATACCGCTTTGGGATTGCGCGGCGAACTGCACGCACAGGGTGCTCAAGTCGCTGAGCTTGCTGCTGTCGGCCCAGGCTTTCAGGGCGGTCAGCGGCTTGCTCATGGCATCCCGCAGGCGAACATCCGGTGCGGCCAGTGCATCACCACGGACGAAGGATTGCTCGATGGCGTCCGTAGGACGGGTCGACAGCAGACGGTACAGATACAGCGGGCCGCCAGCTTTCGGGCCAGTGCCCGACAAGCCTTCGCCACCGAACGGCTGCACACCGACCACGGCACCCACGATGTTGCGGTTAACGTAGACGTTACCGGCATGGACGTTGTCGATCACCTTGGCGATGGTCTCGTCGATGCGGGTGTGCACGCCCAGGGTCAGGCCATAGCCGGAGGCATTGATCTGGCCGATAAGCTGGTCGATCTCTTTGCGCTTGTAGCGCACCACGTGCAGCACCGGGCCGAAGATCTCCCGTTGCAGTTCGTCGAAGCTTTCCAGTTCGATCAGGGTTGGCATCACGAAGGTGCCGCGCTTGATCTCTTCGCTATCGGCAATGGCGACCTGGTAAACGTTGCGGCCTTTGTCGCGCATGGCCTGGATATGTTTCTCGATGCCAGCCTTGGCTTCGGCGTCGATCACCGGGCCAATATCCACCGACAGGCGCTCCGGGTTGCCGAGGCGGCATTCAGCCATGGCACCTTTAAGCATTTCGATGACGCGGTCAGCGGAATCTTCCTGCAAGCACAGTACGCGCAGGGCCGAGCAACGTTGACCGGCACTGTCGAAGGCCGACGACACTACGTCGATCACCACTTGTTCGGTGAGTGCCGAGGAGTCGACGATCATTGCGTTCTGGCCACCGGTTTCGGCGATCAGCGGAATCGGACGACCCTGTGCATCCAGACGGCCGGCGACACTGCGTTGCAGCAAGCGCGCAACCTCAGTGGAACCGGTGAACATCACGCCCTTGACGCGATCATCACCCACCAGGCGCGCACCGACGGTTTCGCCCTGGCCCGGCAGCAGTTGCAGCACGCCTTCCGGAATCCCGGCTTCCAGCAGCAGGCGCACGGCTTGTGCGGCCACCAGCGGTGTTTGCTCGGCAGGCTTGGCCAGTACCGGGTTGCCGGCGGCCAGTGCAGCGGCGACCTGCCCACTGAAGATCGCCAGCGGGAAGTTCCACGGGCTGATGCACACCACCGGACCCAGCGGGCGGTGAGCGTCGTTGGTGAAATCGTTGCGAGCCTGCACCGCGTAGTAACGCAGGAAGTCCACGGCTTCACGCACTTCGGCGATGGCGTTGGCGAAGGTCTTGCCGGCTTCGCGGGCCAGCAGGCCCATCAGCGGCTGGATCTCGCCTTCCATCAGGTCGGCGGCACGTTCCAGGATCGCGGCGCGTTCGGCGGGCGGGGTGGCCTGCCAGATTGGCGCAGCGTTCAGGGCACACTGGATCGCGTTGTCGACGTCTTCGACAGTTGCTTCCTGTACGTGGCCAACCACGTCACGCAGATCCGACGGGTTCAACACTGGTGCAGCCGCTTCATTGCTGGAAGCGCAACCGAGCATCGGCGCGGCTTTCCAGTTGTTATGCGCGGTAGCCAGCAAGGCGCAGGACAGCGACGCCAGGCGGTGTTCGTTGGCCAGGTCGATACCGGCGGAGTTGGCGCGCTCGGCACCATACAGGTCACGCGGCAGCGGGATACGCGGGTGCGGCAGGCCGAAGCCGCCTTCCAGCGTCGCCATCTGCTCGATGCTGGCCACTGGATCGGCCACCAGCTCCTGGATCGAGATGGATTGGTCGGCAATACGGTTGACGAATGAGGTGTTGGCGCCGTTTTCCAGCAAGCGACGCACCAGGTAAGCCAGCAGTGTTTCGTGGGTGCCGACGGGTGCGTACACGCGGCACGGACGGTTCAGCTTGCCTTCGGAGACCTTGCCTACAACCTGCTCGTACAGCGGTTCGCCCATGCCGTGCAGGCATTGGAACTCGTACTGGCCGGGGTAATAGTTCTGACCAGCGATGTGGTAGATCGCCGACAGGGTGTGGGCGTTGTGGGTAGCGAACTGCGGGTAGATAACTTCCGGTACCGAAAGCAGTTTGCGTGCGCAGGCAATGTAGGAAACGTCGGTGTACACCTTGCGGGTGTACACCGGATAGCCTTCCAGGCCTTCGACCTGGGCGCGCTTGATTTCGCTGTCCCAGTACGCGCCTTTTACCAGGCGGATCATCAGACGGTGGCGGCTGCGGCGTGCCAGGTCGATCACGTAGTCGATCACATACGGGCAACGCTTCTGGTAAGCCTGGATCACGAAACCGATGCCGTTCCAGCCGGTCAGTTGCGGCTCGAAGCACAAGCGTTCCAGCAGGTCGAGGGACAGCTCCAGGCGATCGGCTTCTTCGGCGTCGATGTTCAAACCGATGTCGTATTGCTTGGCCAGCAGGGTCAGCGACAGCAGGCGCGGGTACAACTCGTCCATCACGCGCTCGTACTGCGCACGGCTGTAACGCGGGTGCAGGGCCGAGAGCTTGATGGAAATGCCCGGGCCTTCATAAATCCCGCGACCGTGGGACGCCTTGCCGATCGAGTGGATGGCTTGTTCGTACGAGGCCAGGTACTTCTGGGCGTCGTGTTCGGTGAGTGCGGCTTCACCGAGCATGTCGTAGGAATAGCGGAAGCCCTTGGCTTCGAACTTGCTCGCATTGGCCAGGGCTTCGGCGATGGTTTCACCGGTGACGAACTGCTCGCCCATCAGGCGCATGGCCATGTCGACGCCCTTGCGGATCATCGGCTCGCCGCTCTTGCCGATGATGCGGCTCAGGGACGAGGTCAGGCCGGCTTCGTTGTGGGTGGCGACCAGTTTGCCGGTCAGCAACAGGCCCCAGGTGGCGGCGTTGACGAACAGCGACGGGCTGTTGCCCAGGTGCGGGTGCCAGTTGCCGGTGCTGATCTTGTCGCGGATCAGTGCGTCGCGGGTGCCCTTGTCCGGGATGCGCAGCAGCGCTTCGGCGAGGCACATCAGCGCTACGCCTTCCTGGGACGACAGGGAGAATTCCTGCAGCAGGCCCTGGACGATGCCTGCACGGCCGCCGGCGCTTTTCTGATTGCGCAGTTTCTCGGCGATCGAAGAGGCGAGCTTGTTGGTGGCCTCGGCCATTGCCGCGGGCAGGCGAGCCTGCTCGATCAGCATCGGCACCACTTCCGGCTCCGGGCGACGGTAGGCGGCGGTGATCGAGGCGCGCAGTACCGATTGCGGCAGGATGCTTTCGGCAAATTCCAGGAAGCACTGGTGGGCGTGGTCGGTCTGGACCTCGCCGGCTTCTTCCGCGTCCTTGCTGCCCAGGCCGTTGAGCTCGGCCAGGGTTGCACCACCCTCGAGTTTCTCCAGGTAATTAAAAATCGCCTGCTTGATCAGCCAGTGCGGCGTGCGATCAATGGAGGTCGCGGCCGCCTTCAGGCGCTCGCGGGTCGGGTCGTCAAGTTTGACCCCAAGGGTGGTCGTAGCCATCTTTTTATCCTCATGGGTGCCACTACTGCGTGGCATCAGCTGGCGGCAAGATTAGCTTTGCGCCGAGAGAGGTGCAACCGGGTGCAACCCTTTTTATCCATGAAATTTTTGATGCTGATCGGGAAAAATTATCGTCGCAGCCGAATCGGCTGCGCCTTGGTGCATTTGCTTATGACTTTGGCTGCTCTTGCTCCGAAAAGGAGCAAAAACACGGTGTTTTCCACAAAAAACATCGAGGTGCAACTTATTCTCAAGAAACTGGTTGCACCTTATTTGCTTTGTTGAATAGCATTCGCGCCCAAGGTGCAACCTCTTACTGACGGTTCATCGGCTGATGGCTTTCCTGGGGAAACGTCAGTCATAAATGCGCGGCGCCAGGCTTCGTCTATCCACTAGCAAAGTGGATGGCCGTCCGGACAGACCGCCGCTACATAAAAACAAAGCCAGGGCGTAACTCAATGAGCGTAAGTAATCCTACCCTGATCACATTTGTGATCTATATCGCTGCCATGGTGCTGATCGGCTTTATGGCCTATCGCTCCACCAACAACCTTTCCGACTACATCCTCGGCGGTCGCAGCCTCGGCAGCGTGGTTACCGCGCTTTCGGCCGGTGCCTCGGACATGAGCGGCTGGTTGCTGATGGGCTTGCCCGGCGCGATCTACATGTCTGGCCTGTCGGAAAGCTGGATCGCCATCGGCCTGATCGTCGGTGCCTACCTGAACTGGCTGTTTGTAGCCGGCCGCCTGCGGGTGCAGACCGAGCACAACGGCGACGCCCTGACCCTGCCGGATTACTTCTCCAGCCGTTTCGAAGATAAAAGCGGCCTGCTGCGAATCATCTCTGCGGTGGTGATCCTAGTGTTCTTCACCATCTACTGCGCTTCCGGCATCGTGGCTGGCGCCCGTCTGTTTGAAAGCACCTTCGGCATGTCCTACGAGACCGCGCTGTGGGCCGGTGCTGCCGCGACCATTGCCTACACCTTCGTCGGTGGTTTCCTGGCCGTGAGCTGGACCGACACCGTGCAAGCCACGCTGATGATCTTCGCCTTGTTGTTGACCCCGATCATCGTGCTGCTGGCCACCGGTGGCGTCGACACCACCTTCCTGGCGATCGAAGCGCAGAACCCTGACAACTTCAACATGCTGAAAAACACCACCTTCATCGGCATCATTTCGCTGATGGGCTGGGGCCTGGGTTACTTCGGCCAGCCGCACATCCTCGCGCGTTTCATGGCGGCGGATTCGGTGAAATCTATTGCCAACGCACGTCGCATCTCCATGACCTGGATGATCCTGTGCCTGGGCGGCACCGTGGCGGTGGGCTTCTTCGGTATCGCCTACTTCTCGGCGCACCCGGAAGTCGCCGGTCCCGTGACCGAGAACCACGAGCGTGTGTTCATCGAGCTGGCCAAGCTGCTCTTCAACCCATGGATTGCCGGTGTGCTGCTGTCGGCCATCCTGGCGGCGGTAATGAGCACCCTGAGCTGCCAGTTGCTGGTGTGCTCCAGTGCCCTCACCGAAGACTTCTACAAAACCTTCCTGCGTAAAAACGCCTCCCAGGTCGAGCTGGTATGGGTCGGTCGCGCCATGGTGCTGTTGGTGGCGCTGATCGCCATCGCCATGGCCGCCAACCCGGAAAACCGCGTACTGGGCCTGGTGAGCTACGCCTGGGCCGGTTTCGGTGCTGCGTTCGGTCCTGTGGTACTGATCTCCGTACTGTGGAAAGGCATGACGCGTAATGGCGCATTGGCCGGCATCCTGGTGGGTGCGATCACCGTGATCGTGTGGAAGCACTTCAGCCTGTTTGGCCTGTACGAAATCATCCCGGGCTTCATCTTCGCCAGCCTGGCGATCTACTTCGTGAGCAAGCTGGGCGCTCCGACGGCTGGCATGCTTCAGCGGTTTGACGCAGCCGAGGCGGATTACAACCTCAACAAGTAATCGGCGGGGGCTTGAATGCCCGCTGAAGTGAAAACGGCCCGCATCTTTTGGATGACGGGCCGTTTTTTTTGCCTTCCAGATCTCGCAGTGTTGTTTTCACAGGTTCAGATGATCACTGAAGTAAACGGCCAATGTAAGCGCTCGCCTGGTGGCTGTGAGCGTTGAATGTGAGGCGGTTTTTATACTTTGGGAAAAGGGCTACAAACTACCGTCAGCTATCTGACAGTAGTTTGTGAAAGGGCATCCACCGATTTTGAATTCGTGGTTTTTCAGTCGTGGTCAGTGTCCGGCTGGTTGAGAAAAATCAGCACACCCAGGATCGCCATATAGAACTTGAACGCCGCTTCCTGGCCGTTCCACTGATGGGATTGCCACATCAGGAACCACTCGCCGCCGATCACCATAAAGCCGAAGAACCACACCACGAAACCCAGGGTCAGCCCGACGATTGCGCTTTTCTTGGCGCGATTGAAGTCGATACCTGTGGCACGACGAGCCCGCCACAAGGCCAGTGCTCCACGCGCCAGCAGCACGGCCGTCAGTGCTTCACCGGCGATGATCAGCCAATATGCACCGTGCCACAGCCATGGGGTGGTGATGGCGCGATACATCGCGGCGTTGCCGGGGAAGGTGGTGTCCATGCTCAGCACATGTTTGACGAAGGCAAAGTTGGAGCCGTAGTCGGTGATGTTGCTGAAGGCCACGAGTGTGGCGAAGGCTGCCAGGGCAAGGGTCAGGACGATTTTTGCGTAGCGGGTGGCCATGTTTTTTCCATTGTCATGGGGCGACGGGGGACGAATAAGCTAGCACGCTGGTGGTAGGGCTTCGATGCCTGATACATGAAGATTAAAGCGCCTGCGATGTAGGGATTTACTGATTTGCCTGAAGCGCACTCAGCTCGGCAAACAGCTGGTGCAGAATCGGCCACCCACTACTCGCAGAGAAACACCGGATGTTCGCTCCTGCCAATCAAAGTGCCTTTAGCCTGACCCTCGACGGTGTGCCAAGTGTTCTCAAGGTACGTGAGTTCACTGGCGATGAATTCATCAGCCTGCCCTATCGTTTTGACCTTGAACTGGTCAGCGAGCAGCCCGACCTTGACCTGGAAAGCTTGATGCATCGCCAGGCGTTCCTGGGGTTTGATGCGCATGGCCATGGTATTCATGGCCAAGTTTATCGGGTGGCACAAGGCGACTCGGGCAAGCGCCTGACGCGTTATCAGATCACGCTGGTTCCGCGGTTGGCTTATCTTGAGCACAGCGCTCACCAGCGGATTTTCCAGAACCGGACGGTGCCGCAGATCATTGCACTGGTGCTGGAAGGGCAGGGTATCCAGGCGGATGCCTTCTCGTTTCAACTGAGCGGGGTGTACCCCGAGCGTGAGTACTGCGTTCAGTTTGGCGAAACCGATCTGGCGTTCATCCAGCGCTTGTGCGCCGAGTCGGGCATTCACTACCACTTCCAGCATCACCCCGAGCGCCACCTTTTGGTGTTCGGCGATGACCAGAGCGTGTTCGCCCAGCCTGAGCAAGCCACTCAATACGCGGCGGGTTCGGGGATGGTTGCCGACACGCCGGTGATCAAGCGTTTTACCCTGCGGTTGAAGACCCGTACCACCGATGTGAATCTGCGGGACTACGACTTCAGAAAGCCACGCCTGAGCTTGGAAAGCACGGCGTCCGGCGGCCAGCGTCCCATGCTGGAGGAACAGTGTTATCCCGGGAATTTTACGGATCGCGCTCATGGTAAATACCTGGCGCAACGTAGGTTGGAGCGCCATCGCGGTGACTTTCGCCAGGCCAGTGGCCATAGCGACCAGCCGTCCCTGGTCAGCGGGCAGTTCCTGAGGATGGGAGGGCATCCTCGCCAGGAATGGAATGATTTGTGGCTGGTCACCCAGGTGACGCATGCAGGGCGCCAGCCTCAGGTGCTGGAGGAGTCGGCCATCGACGCCTCAGGTGATGAATCGGCTCAGGGCTACAGCAATCACTTTGTCGTAACGCCATGGGAGGTGCCGTTTCGAACACCGCTGCTGGTATCGCGACCGCCGGTGTCTGGCTATCAAAACGCCGTGGTGACAGGGCCGGCAGGCAGCGAGATCCATTGTGACGAGTATGGCCGGGTCAAGGTGCAGATGGCCTGGGATCGCGCCGGGGAGCACGACGAACATTCCAGTTGCTGGCTGCGGGTGGCCAGTGGCTGGGCCCATGAGCACTACGGCTCGGTGTTGATCCCGCGGGTGGGCATGGAGGTGCTGGTGGGTTTCGTCGACGGCGACGCCGACACGCCGCTGGTGGTCGGTTGCCTGGCCAATGCCGCCACGCCGGTGCCGCTGGACCTGCCAGCCGACAAGACCCGCAGCATCTTCCGTAGCCAGACCAGCCCCGGCGGCGGTGGCTACAACGAGCTGCGCATCGAGGACCGCAAGGGTGCCGAGGAAATCTACCTGCGCGCCCAGCGCAACTGGACCCAGCATGTATTGCACGACCAGCACGTGCAGGTCGACAACCAGCGCGATGTGATCGTCAAAGGCCTTGATCGTCACGAGCTTCAGGGCGAAGAACAGCGCACCACCCACGGCAACCGCCTGACCGAACTCAAGCAGGACGATCACCTGATGGTCGCGGGCTCCCAGCAGGTACGTGCCGGGTTGACCATTCACATCGGTGCCGGGCAAAACGTCGTTATTGATGCGGGTGCCAGCGTGACCCTCCAGGCCGGTGGGCAGTGGATCAACGTTTCGGCGGGCGGGATTTTCAGCAGCACGCAAATCCAGCTTGGCGGCTCCCCGGCACCGGCGGGAGCGCCGCTGACGCCGGGGCTGCAGGAAAAGTTGCTGGCGGTAATACCTGCACCGTTGAGTGCCGTCCAGGTGTTAAGCCTGAAGCGCAGCGCACCCTTTTGCGAAGAGTGCGAGCGCTGCAGGAATGGCGTGTGCAATACGCCCCTGCATCGCAATACATCACTGCCCGCGGGTGCGCCATGATTTCTCCCGGGCAGTGGCTTGAGGCTGCGCCGTTGCAGGTGGGCGAGCAGTTGTTTGCGGTGATGGGCAATGCCAGCGACTGCAAGCCGTTCGATGCGTGGCGGCGTACCGACGGACGTGCACTTAGCTCCATCTGGGCGGGCAGCGAGTATGCAGCGTGGGAGGAGGTCATGCCCTACGTCGCGGTGGTCGCCGTGGACAGCGCTTTTCTGAAATGGGCCGCCGAATGCGAAGGTATCGACTGGGGTTGGCTGGCGGTATCGTCCTGTTCCTTGCACACCGTCGTCGAGCATCTGCGCAGCCTGACCAAGGTACTGTTGCCGGAAGGGCCGGCGGTGTTCTTTCGCTTCTGGGACGGTGCTTATGTCCTGCCTGTGTTGCAGGCGCTGGGGCCACAGGCAAAGGAGTTGCTCCCGGTGTTCAGTCGCTACTGGATCAATGGTCGCCAGCATGAGGTAGCGGTTACGGCGGCGGGAGCGGCAAAGCCCGGCCCATGGTGGCAAGTGCCGCCGC
The DNA here is from genome assembly GCF_013385805.1 of Pseudomonas sp. C6002. Taxonomy (NCBI): domain Bacteria; kingdom Pseudomonadati; phylum Pseudomonadota; class Gammaproteobacteria; order Pseudomonadales; family Pseudomonadaceae; genus Pseudomonas; species Pseudomonas sp. C6002. Next base: position 111,121 of record NZ_JACAPH010000004.1, read on the forward strand.
ATGTTCTCCAGCGCCTGGGTGAGCAATCGAGCGTTACGCAGGTGGACAACCTGTTGCAATGGCTGGAAGAACAGCGCCCGGACCTGTACAGCGCCTTTGTGCCGGCGACCTTGAAGCACAAGGTCGCCTACTTCGTGCGCCGGCCGGATGTCAGCCATCAGGCGCTGGCCGCCTGGCTGGCCTCAGAGCTGGGTTGAGGCCAGCGACTGCTGCAAGTCTTCGATCAGGTCCTCAATCGCCTCAATGCCGACAGACAGGCGAATCATCTCCGGCTTCACCCCGGCCTTCGCCTGCTCCTGTTCATTCATCTGGCGATGGGTGGTGGACGCCGGGTGGCAGGCCAGGGACTTGGCATCGCCAATGTTCACCAGGCGCTTGAAGATCTGCAGCGAATCGTAGAAACGCACGCCCGCCTCATAACCACCCTTCAGGCCGAAGGACAGAATCGCCGACGGTTTGCCCTGCATGTATTTCTGCGCCAGGTGATGGTGGGGGTGATCCGGCAGGCCGGCGTAGCTGACCCACTCCACCAGTGCGTGGTCTTGCAGGAAGTGGGCAATCTTCAAGGCGTTTTCGGTGTGGCGCTCCATGCGCAGGGCCAGGGTTTCCAGGCCTTGCAGCAGCAGGAATGCATTCATCGGCGCCAGGGCCGCGCCGGTGTTGCGCAGCGGCACGGTACGGGCGCGGGCAATGAACGCCGCCGGGCCGAATTTTTCGGTGTAGACCACACCGTGATAGGCCGGCTCCGGCTGGTTGAGTCCGGGGAATTTCTTCGGGTACTGGGTCCAGGGAAAGGTGCCGCTGTCGACGATCACGCCACCCAGCGAGTTGCCGTGGCCGCCCACGTATTTGGTCACCGAATGCACGACGATGTCTGCGCCGAACTGGATCGGCTTGCACAGGATTGGCGTGGCCACGGTGTTGTCCACCATCAGCGGCACGCCACGGGCGTGGGCGACGTTGGCCAGGGCTTCGATATCGATGATATTGCCTGCCGGGTTGCCGATGCTCTCGCAGTACACCAGTTTGGTGTTGTCATCGATCAGCTCGGCGATGGCTTCGGCGGAGTCGTCACGGGCGAAGCGCACGTCAACGCCGAAGCTCGGCAGCAAGTGGGCGAACAGGGTGTAGGTGCCACCGTACAGCTGCGGGGTGGTGACGATGTTGTCACCGGCACGGGTCAGGGTCTGGATCGCGTAGTGGATCGCCGCGCTGCCGGCCGACACCGCCAGGGCCGCGATGCCGCCTTCGAGTGCTGCGATGCGTTGCTCCAGCACGTCGTTGGTGGGGTTCATGATGCGCGTGTAGATATTGCCGGGCACGTCGAGGTTGAACAGGTCGGCGCCGTGCTGGGCGTTATCGAATTCGAAAGCGACGTTCTGGTAGATCGGCACGGCGACGGCCTTGGTAGTCGGGTCCGACTTGAAGCCATGGTGCAAAGCGATGGTGGCGTCTTTCATGAGTTGTTATGACCTCCATGGATAATTGCTCGCCACAATAAATCCGCTTTCGCACCGCCAATTAGACTATTTTCGGCAGCGCCCCTGTGTTTGCGGCATAAGCGCCACCTGACGCGCAGCCCTGCACCTTTGCCTGCGTAAAAGGTAAACTTCGCCCCCTGCGCAGGAGCAACCATGAATTATCGTCACGCCTATCACGCCGGCAACCACGCCGATGTCTTCAAACACCTGACCTTGACCCGCCTCATCGCCCTGATGTCGCGCAAGGAGCAGCCGTTTGCCTATCTCGACACCCACGCCGGCATTGGTCTGTACGACCTGCAGGGCGACCAGGCGAACCGTACCGGTGAATACCTGGAAGGCATCGCCCGCCTGTGGGGCCAGGCCGACCTGCCGCCGCTGACCGCCGATTACATGCGTGTGCTGCACGAGATGAACCCGGATGGCGAGTTGCGCTACTACCCGGGTTCGCCGGAGCTGGCGCGACGCCTGACTCGTCCTCAGGACCGCGTGCTGCTCAACGAAAAGCACCCGGAAGACGGCCTGCTGCTCAAGGACAACATGAAGGGTGATCGTCGGGTGAAAGTCCACCTTGGCGAAGGTTGGCACGTGCCACGGGCATTGCTGCCGGTGCCGGAAAAGCGTGCGTTGATGTTGATAGACCCGCCGTTCGAGAAGCTCGACGAGATGCAGCGCTGCGCCGCGTCCCTCAAGGAAGCCGTGAGCCGGATGCGCCAGACGGTGGCTGCGATCTGGTACCCGGTGAAGGACCAGCGCATGCTGCGCCGCTTCTACCAGGACCTGGCCGGTACCGGTGCGCCGAAGTTGCTGCGGGTGGAATTGCTGGTGCATCCGCTGGACACGCCCAACACCCTGACCGGTTCGGGTCTGGCGATTGCCAATCCGCCGTGGGGGCTGGAGGAGGAGTTGCGTGAGCTGCTGCCGTGGTTGTCCAAGCAGCTTGGGCAAACCCAGGGTGGCTGGCAGATGGATTGGCTTATCGCCGAGTAAGCCAATCGCAAGGTATTGAAGACCCAATGTGGGAGCGGGCTTGCTCGCGAAAGCGGTGTATCAGAAACACATTCAGTGACTGACACTCCGCTTTCGCGAGCAAGCCCGCTCCCACATTTTTATCGGTGTCGCTCTTAGATCGGGCAGGTCACGCCGGTGCCGCCGATTCCGCAGTAACCCTGCGGATTCTTCGCCAGGTACTGCTGGTGGTACGCCTCGGCGAAATACACCGTCGGCGCTTCTTCGATTTCGGTGGTGATGGTGCCCAGGCCGGCCTTGGTCAATTCCGCCTGATAAGCCTCTGCGCTGGCCTTCGCCGCCTCCAGGTGCTCCGGCTTGACCGCGTAGATCACCGAACGATACTGGCTGCCGATGTCATTGCCCTGGCGCATGCCCTGGGTCGGGTTGTGCAGTTCCCAGAACATTTTCAGCAGCTCTTCGTAGCTGATCTTGTCCTGGTCAAACACCACCAACACCACTTCGCTGTGGCCGGTCAGGCCCGAGCAGACTTCTTCATACGTCGGGTTCGGCGTGTAGCCGCCGGCATAGCCCACCACCGTGCTGACCACACCGTCGCGCTGCCAGAAACGACGCTCTGCACCCCAGAAGCAACCCAGGCCGAAGATCGCAAACTCTACGTTGTCGACAAAGGGGCCCAGCAGGGGGTTGCCGTTGACGAAGTGCGTCTCGGGCAGCGACATCGGGGTTTCACGGCCAGGCAAAGCTTGTTCTTGAGTGGGAAGCACGTTTTTATTCACCAGGATTTCCGAGCGCAAGACCATGATCAGTCCTCTCAGTCAGATTGAGTTACAAGTAAGAGTTCAGACTGCCAGTGTGCCCGAGTGTTACCGCGCTGTCAGGCGATTGGCCCGCGAGGATAGCGTTTAAGCATCGTCAGCAGCTCGGCCCCCGGGATTGGCCGGTCGAACAGGTAGCCCTGGCCGACGTCGCAACGGTGGCGGCGCAGGAACGCCAGCTGCTCGGCGGTCTCGATGCCTTCGGCCACCACCTTGAGCTTGAGGTTGTGGGCCATGGCGATCACCGCCGAGGTGATTTCCATGTCGTCCTGGTTGTCCGGGATTTCATGGATGAAGCTGCGATCAATCTTGATGATGTCGATCGGGAATTTTTTCAGGTAGCTCAGCGACGAGTAACCGGTACCGAAGTCATCCATCGCCAGGGTCAAGCCGAAGCTCTTCAGTTGGTCCAGTTGCAGGCGCGTGTCTTCGGTGGCTTCCAGCAGCAGGCCTTCGGTCAACTCCAGTTCCAGCAGGTTGGCCGGCAACTGTTCTTCCTTGAGGATCGTGGCAATCGAGGCCACCAGGTCCGGGTCGGAAAACTGCTTGGGCGACAGGTTGATCGCCACTTGCAGGTTGCCCATGCCGGCAGCGGTCAGTTGTCGGCTCATGCGGCAGGCCTGGCGGGCGATCCATTTGCCGATGGGGATGATCAGCCCGGTCTCTTCAGCCACGCTGATGAATTGATCGGGGCGGATCATGCCCTTTTCCGGATGGTTCCAGCGTAACAACGCTTCCATCCCCAGCAGACGACCGCTGCGCAGGCACAGCTTGGGCTGGTAGAACACGTCCAGTTCGTTCTGGGTCAGGGCGCGGCGCAGATTGTTTTCCACGAACAGCTTGTAGCTGGCTTCGGCATTCAGCGCTTCGGTAAATACCTGCACCTGGTGTTTGCCGTTGGCCTTGGCCTTGTGCAGCGCCAGGCCGGCGTTGCGCATCAGGGTCTGCGGGTCACGGCCATGCAGCGGCGCGCAGGCGAGGCCCACGGAGCCGGTGACGCTGATCAGCTGGTTGTCGACGAACATCGGCTTGTCGAGGGTGGCCAGCAACTGGCTGGCGACCTGCTGGCCGGTTTCAAGGTCGGTATCGTCCAGCAGCACGGCAAATTCGTTACTGGCAAACCGCGCCAGGCTGCCACTGGCGGTCAGGCTGTTGCGCAGGCGCCGGGCCAGGCTGATCAGCAGCTTGTCGCCGGTCTGGTGGCCGAGGCTGTCGTTGATCCGCTTGAAGTTGTCGATGTCCACCAGCAGCAGGCTGATGGGGCTGTCGCTGTCCCGGGCAAAGCGTTCGTCCAGGTTGCGGATGAACGCCGGGCGGTTGCCCAGGTTGGTCAGGTTGTCGGTGTAGGCCAGCCGCTCGATGCGCTGCTGGGCCAGCTTGGTCTGGGTGATGTCTTCGTAGATGCCGATGTAATGGGTCAACTCACGGTTGTCGCCATAAACCTTGGAGATCGACAACTGGCCCCAGTAGGGTTCGAGGTTCTTGCGCCGGCTCTTGAACTCGCCTTGCCAACTGTTGCTCTTGGCCAGGCTTGAAGGCGCGTCGAACAGCAGCTCGCTTAGGTTCTCCAGCGCCGGCAGTTCCGACAGCTGGTGGCCGTGGACTTCTTCGGTGCTGTACTGGGTGATCGCGGTAAAGCTGGGGTTGACGTATTCCACCACGCCGTCGCAATTGACCAGCAGGAACGCATTGGCGCTTTGCTCCACGGCTCGCTGGAACAAGTGCAGGGCACTGGTGGCGGTGCGGCGGTTGTGGTTGTTGATCACCTGGGCGAACTGGTCGGCCAGCTCGCCGGCAAAGGCGATCTCGTCGGACTGCCAGACGCGGGTGCTGCCACTTTGCTCCAGGCACAACACGCCGACCACGTTGCCATCGACGCGGATGCTGGCGTCGAGCATGGCGTGGATGTCCCGCGGGCGCAGACTCTCGGCCATTTCACGCGTGCGTGGGTCGCGCATGGCGTTGGTGGCGTCGATCGCACGGCTGGTTTGCAGGGCTTCCAGGTAATCCGGGAAGCCACTGGCATCGATAGACTCTGGCAGGTGGTGCTGCTGATCGGCGCGGTGATAAGCGGAAATCGGCACCAGATGCTGGTTTTCGAGGTTCCAGATGCTCGCGCAGTCGATCTGGTAGATATCGCAGGCACTGCGGGTGATCAGCTCGGCGGCTTCCTGCAGCGAGTTGTTGGTGCTGTAGCGCTGGCGGGCCAGCAGCAGGATCAATTCCTGCTGGGCGCGTACCCGCTCAAGGTGTTGCAGTTGTTCCTGCTGGGCGCGCTGGTTGAGTTCCAGGGCAATCTGCAAGCGGCTGTTCTGGCTCTCCAGGTCTGCCGCAGGGGCCGGTGGGAGATCACTGAACAGGCCGTCGACCACCATCAGGTAGCCGCGCAGCAGGTGACGATTGTGTTGTTTGTAGGCTTCACCCAGTTCCAGCAGGCTCAACGGGCCGTCGTTGGTGTGCAGGGTGTAGCGCACCAGGTAATGCGGGCTGATGGTCAGCTGTTCCTGGATCGCATCATGCAGCTGATAGCGCGCCTGGGGCTCCATCAGGCTGGCGTAGGGCGAGCCGATCAGGGCGCACAGTTCCATCGCGGGCAGGCCGAACTGGCGTTCGCAATTGGGGTCGAGGTACAGCAGGGCCCAGCTAGCCTCATTAAGCCGCTCGAAACGCAGCATACCGAGGCGCGAAGGCACCGGTAATTGCGTCACTACCTCGGCCGCCGTACGGGCGACATCGGGTTGGCTTTTCATGGGGAAACTCGCTTGGAAAAATGCGCATCGCGCCGGGCTCACGCCCTCTTTACTGTTGCCTGCGGCAAGGTTGCATCATGCAGCACAGGCTGACAAGAGAGGATGAAGGCTAAGTGCTATAAGTGGGTTATCGGCCAGCGAGCGGTTTTCTGCAACCGGGGTGATGGGCGGTGTACAACCTCGATTTCCGTGTCCAGGTTTTCCCTGGAAAGCAGGCAAAAAAAGCCCCGCCAATTGGCGGGGTTGAGGTACGAGCGTGGCGCTCGGAAATCGTTGAAGCCAGGTCTTCTGCATGGGCAGAAGACCTGTTGTGGCTTAAAGCAGGATGGTGCGGATGTCGTTCAGCAACTGGCTCAGGCGCTGGGTGAAGCGTGCGGCAGCCGCGCCGTTGATCACACGGTGATCGTAGGACAGCGACAGTGGCAGCATCAGCTTCGGCTGGAACGCTTTACCGTCCCACACAGGCTGGATAGTGGCCTTGGAAACACCCAGGATCGCCACTTCCGGCGCGTTGACGATTGGCGTGAAGCCAGTGCCGCCAATGTGCCCGAGGCTGGAGATGGTGAAGCACGCGCCCTGCATGTCGTCCGGGGTGAGCTTCTTGTCGCGGGCCTTGGCAGCCAGTGCAGCAGCCTCAGCGGCAAGCTGCAGCAGGCTCTTCTGGTCGACGTTCTTGATGACCGGTACCAGCAGGCCATCCGGAGTGTCGACGGCAAAGCCGATGTGCACGTACTTCTTGCGAATGATCGCCTTGCCGCTTGGCGCCAGCGAACTGTTGAAGTCCGGCAGCTCCTTGAGCAAATGTGCGCAAGCCTTGAGCAGCAGGGGCAGCACGGTCAGCTTCACGCCGGCCTTCTCGGCCACGGCTTTCTGCGCAACGCGGAATGCTTCCAGGTCGGTGATGTCGGCCTGGTCGAACTGGGTCACGTGCGGGATGTTCAGCCAGCTGGCGTGCAGGCCGGCCGCGCCGATTTGCATCAGGCGGGTCATCGGCACTTCTTCGATTTCGCCGAAGCGGCTGAAGTCGACGGTGCGGATCGGCGGAATGCCCGAGCCACCGGTAGCAGCGCCGGCAGCCGGAGCTTCCTTGGCCTTCTGCATCATGGATTTGACGTAAACCTGCACGTCTTCCTTGAGCACGCGACCGTGAGGACCGCTGGCGGTTACCGCGCTCAACTCGACGCCGAATTCACGGGCCAGTTGGCGCACGGCAGGGCCGGCATGAACCTTGGCACCGCTTGGCGCAGGTGCAGCCGCCGGAGCCGGTGCGGCCTCGGCTTTTGCAGCAGGCGCAGGCGCGGCAGCAGCCGGTGCGGCTTCAGCCTTGGCGGCCGGAGCAGCGGCGGCCGGAGCGGCAGCAGCAGGAGCCGAAGCGCCCGCTACTTTCAGCTTGAGGATGAAGTCACCAGTGCCGACTTCGTCTTCCAGCTTCACGGCAATGCTTTCCACCACACCGGCAGCCGGCGAAGGGATTTCCATGGAGGCCTTGTCGGACTCCAGGGTGATCAGCGATTGATCAGCTTCGACGGTGTCGCCGACTTTAACCAGCAGCTCGATGATCTTGGCCTTGCCCGACGAACCGATGTCCGGAACATGAATGTCCTGGACTGTTTCGGCGGCAGGTGCAGCCGCCGGAGCCGCAGGGGCCTCGGCAGCAGCGGCAGGCTTCTCGGCGGCAGGAGCCGGGGCAGCAGCAGGAGCGGCCGCCGCAGGGGCCGCATCAGCGGCACCTTCGATTTCCAGCTCAAGCAGTTCGTCGCCTTCTTTCAGGCGGTCGCCCAGCTTCACTTTCAGGCTTTTGACCACGCCGGCCTTGGGAGCAGGGATTTCCATGCTCGCCTTGTCCGATTCCAGGGTCAGGATGCTCTGGTCGGCTTCGACGGTGTCGCCGACCTTCACAAACAGTTCAATTACTTCACCTTCACCGCTGCCGATGTCAGGTACGCGAATGAGTTCGCTCACAGAAAGTCTCCTCAGCAGTCCAGTGGGTTGCGTTTTTCCGGGTTGATCCCGAACTTGACGATAGCGTCTGCTACCACCTTGGGTTCGATTTCACCACGGTCAGCCAAGGCTTCCAGGGCTGCCAACACCACGAAGTGACGGTCGACTTCGAAGAAGTGACGCAGCTTCTTGCGGCTGTCACTACGGCCGAAACCGTCGGTGCCCAGGACTTTGAATTCCTTGGACGGTACCCACTGACGAATTTGTTCAGCAAACAGCTTCATGTAGTCGGTAGAGGCGATAACCGGACCCTTACGGCCAGCCAGGCACTCTTCGACGTAGGTGCGCGCAGGCTTCTGGCCTGGGTGCAGGCGGTTGCTGCGCTCTACGGCCAGGCCGTCGCGACGCAGTTCGTTGAAGCTGGTAACGCTCCATACGTCAGCACCGACGTTGAACTCTTCACGCAGGATTTTTGCAGCTTCACGCACTTCGCGCAGGATGGTGCCGGAGCCCATCAGTTGCACGTGGTGAGCGGCTTCCTTGGTGTCTTCTTCGAGCAGGTACATGCCCTTGATGATGCCTTCCTCGACACCGGCCGGCATGGCTGGCTGCTGGTAGGACTCGTTCATCACGGTGATGTAGTAGAAAACGTCCTGCTGCTCTTCGGTCATCTTCTTCATGCCGTCCTGGATGATCACCGCCAGCTCATAGCCGTAGGTTGGATCAAAGGTGCGGCAGTTCGGGATGGTGCCCGCCAGGATGTGGCTGTGACCGTCTTCGTGTTGCAGGCCTTCGCCGTTCAGCGTGGTCCGCCCGGCAGTACCGCCGATCAGGAAGCCACGGGTACGGCTGTCGCCTGCTGCCCAAGCCAGGTCGCCAATACGCTGGAAACCGAACATCGAGTAGAAGATGTAGAACGGCAGCATCGGCTGGTTGTGGCTGGAGTACGAAGTACCGGCAGCGATGAAGGAGCTCATGGCGCCCGCTTCGTTGATGCCTTCTTCGAGGATCTGGCCCTTCTTGTCTTCCTTGTAGAACATCACCTGGTCTTTATCGACTGGCTCGTAGAGCTGGCCGACGGAGGAGTAGATGCCCAGCTGACGGAACATGCCTTCCATACCGAAGGTACGGGCTTCGTCCGGGATGATCGGCACGATACGCGAGCCGATTTCCTTGTCCTTGACCAACTGCGCGAGGATCCGCACGAAGGCCATGGTGGTGGAGATTTCACGGTCGCCCGAGCCGTCCAGGATCGCCTTGAGGGTATCCAGTGGCGGAGTCGGGATGTTGAAGCTCTTGGCGCGGCGCTGTGGCACGAAACCGCCCAGTGCAGTGCGACGCTCGCTGAGGTAGCGGGCTTCGGCGCTGTTTGGCTCCGGCTTGAAGAACGGCAGGTTCTCCAGCTCTTCGTCCTTGACCGGGATGTCGAAGCGGTCGCGGAACAACTTCAGGCTGTCGACATCGACTTTCTTGGTGTTGTGCGCAGTGTTCTTCGCTTCGCCGGCACCGGTGCCATAACCCTTGATGGTCTTGGCCAGGATGACGGTCGGTTGTTCTTTGTGGTTGACCGCTTCGTGGTACGCCGCGTAGACCTTGTACGGGTCGTGGCCGCCACGGTTGAGTTTCCAGATCTCGTCGTCGGACAGGTCTGCAACCATTGCCTTGAGTTCAGGCGTGTTGAAGAAGTGTTCACGTACGAACGCGCCGTCTTTGGCTTTGTAGTTCTGGTACTCGCCGTCGATGACTTCGTCCATGCGGCGTTGCAGGATGCCGTCGACGTCCTTGGCCAGCAGTGGGTCCCAGAAACGGCCCCAGATGACTTTGGTCACGTTCCACTGAGCACCACGGAACACGCCTTCGAGTTCCTGGATGATCTTGCCGTTGCCGCGAACCGGGCCGTCGAGGCGCTGCAGGTTGCAGTTGATGACGAAGATCAGGTTGTCCAGCTTCTCGCGGCCGGCCAGGGAGATGGCGCCCAGGGATTCCGGCTCGTCACACTCGCCGTCGCCCAGGAAGCACCAGACTTTCTGCTTGCCTTCAGGGATGAAGCCACGGGCTTCCAGGTACTTCATGAAGCGTGCCTGGTAGATCGCCTGGATCGGGCCCAGGCCCATGGATACCGTCGGGAACTGCCAGAAATCAGGCATCAGCCAAGGGTGCGGATAGGACGAGAGGCCCTGGCCGTCGACTTCCTGGCGGAAGTTGTTCATTTGTTCTTCGGTGATGCGGCCTTCCATGAACGCACGGGCGTAGACGCCTGGCGAGGTGTGGCCCTGGAAGTAGATCAGGTCGCCGCCATGTTCTTCGGTCGGGGCCTGGAAGAAGTAGTTGAAGCCGATGTCATACAGGGTTGCGCTGGAAGCGAAGCTGGAGATGTGACCGCCCAGGTCAGAATCTTTCAAGTTCGTGCGCATTACCATCGCCATGGCGTTCCAGCGTACCAGCGAGCGAATGCGGCGTTCCATGAACAGGTCGCCAGGCATGCGTGCTTCGTGGGTTACCGGGATGGTGTTGCGATACGGCGTGGTGATGGCGTAGGGCAGTTGCGAGCCGCTGCGGGTCGCGAGTTCGCCCATACGGGTCATCAGGTAGTGAGCACGGTCTTCGCCTTCTTTGTCGAGAACCGATTCCAGGGCGTCCAGCCATTCCTGGGTTTCGACGGGATCGAGGTCTTGCATGGCTTGCTCCAGGGCGGAAAGGCTACCAGAATCGGTTGCCTGAAGTTTGCGACTGGCCTTGTGGGCAGACGACATAAATTCTTGGATGGCCGAAGGTTGCTTCGGCGTCCTGTAGTTTTACTACAAATCGTCGGCCATTTCAGCCTTTCGAATGTATATACGAGTAGTAAAACTACACAAGACTGAGCGGATTGCTCGGTCTAGCTGGCGAGCATAATCGTTATTGTTGATCTTTTGCGAACAAGAAAGGGTAGAGATTTGATGTTGACTGCCAAAAAAGAAAAATTTTCAGCTATTTCTAACCTTTGTTCGACAGTCCTTCACCGAGCGTGGTTCTTGCGTTCACAGCTACAAGCCCTTTACGCGCCGATCAAGGATAGACCATGAGCCTTCCAATGCAGGCCGAACTCCCGGCCATCCTGCTTCCATTTGCCAAGCGGGCCGAGCAGTCATTTCGTGACGCCGTGGCCGGATTGGACGGCGATAATGGCCTTTCTGAGTGGACGCCGCAACGTTGGGCTGACTTCGCCCGTGTGTGCGCCGCCAGTGATTTCGTCATTGAACAGAGTGTTCGTGACCCTTTGATGTTGCTCGAGCTGGTGGCCTGGGGCGAACTGGACCGCAGCTTTGCCCCCGGCGAGCTGTGCGGGCAGATTGCAACGGCCGTGCAACAAGCCGAGACAGAAGACGAACTGGGCCGGGTTCTGCGCCGCCAGCGCACCCGCCAGCAGGTGCGGATCATCTGGCGCGACCTGACCCGACAGGCGGACCTGGTGCAAACCTGCCGCGACCTGTCGGACATGGCCGACGCCAGCATCGACCAGGCCTATCAGTGGTTGTACCAGCGCCACTGCGTATTGTTCGGCACACCCACGGGCCGTCGCAGCGGCGAACCGCAGCACATGGTCATCCTCGGCATGGGCAAGCTCGGCGCAGTGGAGCTGAACCTGTCGTCCGACATCGACCTGATCTTCGCCTATCCCGAAGGCGGCGACACGGTTGGCGTGAAGCGCTCGCTGGACAACCAGGAGTTCTTCATCCGCCTTGGTCAAAAACTGATCAAGGCCCTGGACCCGATGACCGTCGACGGCTTTGTGTTCCGGGTCGACATGCGCCTGCGACCTTACGGTTCAGCCGGGGCGCTGGTGCTCAGCTTCAACGCGCTGGAGCAGTACTACCAGGACCAGGGCCGCGACTGGGAACGCTACGCCATGATCAAGGCGCGGGTGGTGGCCGGTGACCAGGTGGCCGGTGCGCAACTTCTCGACATGCTGCGACCGTTTGTCTACCGGCGTTACCTGGACTTCTCCGCCATCGAAGCGCTGCGCACCATGAAGCAGCTGATCCAGCAGGAAGTGCGGCGCAAGGGCATGGCCGAGAACATCAAGCTCGGCTCGGGCGGCATCCGTGAAGTCGAATTTATCGCCCAGGCGTTCCAGCTGATCCACGGTGGCCGTGACCTGAGCCTGCAGCAGCGCCCACTGTTAAAAGTGCTGGGTACCCTGGAAGGCCAGGGTTACCTGCCGCCGGCGGTGGTCGCCGAGCTGCGCGATGGCTATGAATTCCTGCGCTACACCGAGCACGCGATCCAGGCGATCGCCGATCGCCAGACGCAGATGCTCCCGGATGGCACCGAAGACCAGGCGCGGATTGCCTTTATGCTGGGCTTTCCGGACTGGACCGCGTTTCATGAGCGCCTGATGTACTGGCGTGGCCGGGTGGACTGGCATTTCCGCCAGGTGATTGCCGATCCGGATGAAGAAGAGGGCGAAGAGAGCGAGTTGGTGGTGGGCGGTGAGTGGTTGCCGTTGTGGGAAGAGTCCCAGGACGAGGAAGCCGCCTGCCGTCAGTTGCAGGAAGGCGGTTTTACCGACGCGCCCAAAGCCTTGAAAACCCTGGCCGGCCTGCGCAGCAGTCCGCAATTGCGTGCCATGCAGCGCCTGGGTCGCGAGCGTCTGGATGCATTTATCCCGCGCTTGCTGGCCCAGGCCGTCGAACATGCCAACCCGGACCTGGTACTGGAGCGCGTCCTGCCCTTGGTCGAAGCCGTCGCCCGGCGTTCCGCTTATCTGGTGTTGCTGACGGAAAACCCCGACGCCCTGCGTCGCCTTCTGACCCTGTGCGCCGCCAGCCCGTGGATTGCCGAGCAGATCACTCGCTTCCCGCTGCTGCTGGACGAACTGCTCAACGAAGGCCGCCTGTTCAAGCCGCCGCTGGCGCCGGAACTGGCCGCCGAATTGCGCGAACGCCTGACGCGTATTCCCGAAGACGACCTTGAGCAGCAGATGGAAGCCCTGCGCCACTTCAAGCTGGCCCACCGCCTGCGGGTGGCCGCCTCGGAAATCGCTGGCAGCCTGCCGCTGATGAAAGTCAGCGACTACCTGACCTGGCTCGCCGAAGCCATCCTCGAACAAGTGCTGGCCCTGGCCTGGCGCCAGACGGTTGCCCGCTACGGCTCGCCGCAACGGGTGGACGGCACCTTGTGCGATCCTGGCTTCATCATTGTCGGTTATGGGAAAGTCGGCGGCATCGAATTGGGGCATGGTTCGGACCTGGACCTGGTGTTTATCCATGACGGTGACCCCCAGGCCGAAACCGACGGTGCCAAGCCGATCGATGGCGCGCAGTTCTTTACCCGGCTGGGGCAGCGAATCATTCATCTGCTGACCACCCAGACCAACTCGGGCCAGTTGTATGAAGTGGACATGCGCCTGCGGCCTTCGGGCGCATCCGGTTTGCTGGTGAGTTCCCTGGGCGCATTTGCGCGTTATCAGGAAAACGAAGCCTGGACCTGGGAGCACCAGGCGCTGGTGCGTGCGCGAGTGCTGGTAGGCAGTCAGGATGTGGGCCGTGCTTTCGAGCAGGTACGGGCGCAAGTGCTGGGCCGTGCGCAGGACCTGGACAAGCTGCGCCAGGAGGTCAGCGAGATGCGCGCCAAGATGCGCGACAACCTCGGCACCAAGTCCACGGCGGCGGGAACGGCGGCGAATGCCTTCGAACCCACGGCGTCGTTCGACCTCAAGCAGGACGCCGGAGGTATCGTCGATATTGAATTTATGGTGCAATACGCGGCTCTGGCGTGGTCTGCGCAACATCCATCGTTGCTGCGCTACACCGACAATATCCGCATTCTGGAAGGCCTGGAGCAGGTCGGGCTAATGCCCGCCGCCGATGCCCATTTGCTGCGCGAGGTGTATAAAGCCTACCGTTCCGCCGCTCACCGCCAGGCCCTGCAGAACGAGGCCGGTACGGTGGCCGGGGACCAGTTCGCTGACGAACGGCGCCAGGTGCAGCGAATCTGGCATGAACTGGGGTTAAGCTGAAACACTATATAAGGCGGGGAGGCATGAGCCTCCCCGTATCGTTTGTGGAAACTACATGAATATTCTGATCGTTGGGCCCAGTTGGGTCGGTGACATGGTGATGGCGCAGACACTGTTCCAGTGCCTCAAGCAACGTCATCCCGACTGCCAAATCGACGTGCTCGCCCCCGAGTGGAGCCGGCCGATCCTTGAGCGCATGCCCGAGGTGCGTCAGGCCTTGAGCTTCCCGCTCGGCCACGGCGCGCTGGAGCTGGCGACCCGTCGACGCATCGGCAAGTCCCTGGCCGGCCGGTACGATCAGGCGATCCTGTTGCCCAACTCGATGAAGTCGGCACTGGTGCCGTTCTTCGCCGGTATTGCCAAACGCACCGGCTGGCGTGGCGAGTTTCGCTATGGCCTGCTCAACGATGTGCGCAAGCTCGACAAGGCCCGTTACCCGCTGATGATCGAGCGCTTCATGGCCCTGGCCTACGCGCCGGGAGCCGAGTTGCCTGCACCGTATCCACGTCCGAGCCTGCAAATCGACCCGGTCACCCGGGATGCGGCCCTGGCGAAGTTTGGCCTGGAGCTGGACCGTCCGGTGCTGGCGCTGTGCCCTGGCGCCGAGTTTGGCGAGTCCAAGCGCTGGCCTTCGGAGCATTACGCCAAGGTTGCGGAGATGAAGATTCGCGAGGGCTGGCAAGTCTGGTTGTTCGGCTCGAAAAACGATCATTCGGTGGGCGAGGATATTCGCCAGCGCTTGATCCCGGGGCTGCGCGAAGAGGCGGTCAACCTGAGCGGCGACACATCCCTGGCCGAGGCCATCGACCTGCTGTCCTGTGCCGACTCGGTGGTGTCCAACGACTCCGGCCTGATGCACGTGGCCGCGGCGCTGAACCGCCCGCTGGTGGCAGTGTATGGCTCGACGTCTCCCGGGTTTACCCCACCGCTGGCCGACAAGGTCGAAGTGGTGCGCCTGGGCCTGGATTGCAGCCCGTGTTTTGATCGCACCTGCCGCTTCGGCCACTACAACTGCCTGCGCCAGTTGCTGCCGCAACCTGTCAGCGACGCGTTGCAGCGGTTGCAGGGCACTGTGGTCGAGGTTCGTTAAGTTGCGGGTTCTGGTAATCAAGACCTCATCCCTGGGCGATGTGATTCATGCCTTGCCGGCGTTGACCGACGCGGCGCGGGCGATCCCGGGCATCCGGTTTGACTGGGTGGTGGAAGAAGGCTTCGCCGAGATTCCCACCTGGCACCCGGCGGTGGACAAGGTGATCCCGGTGGCGATCCGCCGCTGGCGCAAGAACCTCTGGCAGACCTTCAAGAGTGGCGAATGGCGGCGCTTCAAGAAGAGCGTGCAGTCGACCAAATACGACCTGGTGATCGACGCCCAGGGCCTGCTGAAAAGTGCCTGGCTGACCCGCTACGTACGTGCCCCGGTGGCCGGTTTCGACAAACAGTCGGCTCGCGAGCCATTGGCGGCGCACTTCTATTCCCGACGCCTGGCCGTGGCCCGTGGGCAGCACGCGGTGGAGCGCTTGCGCCAGCTGTTTGCCGTCGCCCTCGGTTATGACCTGCCAAAAGGCCTGGGCGACTACGGCCTCAGTGTCGACAAGCTGCTGGGCCTGCCGCCGAAAAAACCGTTTGTACTGCTGCTGCACGGCACCACCTGGGACACCAAGCACTGGCCGGAAGCCTACTGGCGCGACCTGGCCGAGCGCATGGACCGCTTTGGCGTGGACGTGAAGTTGCCGTGGGGCAATGCCGCCGAAAAAGCCCGGGCTGAACGCCTGGCCCAGGGCCTGAAAAACGCCGAAGTGCTGCCCAGGCTGAACCTCGCGGGCGTGGCCCGGGTGCTGGCGGGTGCGAAGGCGTGTGTTGCGGTCGACACCGGCCTTGGCCACTTGGCCGCAGCGCTGGATGTGCCAACGATTTCCCTGTTCGGCCCTACCAATCCTGGCCTGACCGGGGCTTATGGCAAGGCGCAGATTCACCTGGCCAGCGACTTCCCGTGTGCGCCTTGCCTGCAAAAGAAATGCACTTATCAACCGACTGCCGAAGACCAGCGTCGGTTCGATCTCAAGCGCGAGTGGCCCCTGTGCTTCACTCGCCTGAACCCTGAGCGTGTCGCAACTCGTTTAAGCACGTTGTTACTGGCTGAGGAACACTGATGCAACTGGCTTTTGTCCTCTACAAATACT
Source organism: Pseudomonas sp. C6002 (assembly GCF_013385805.1). Taxonomy (NCBI): domain Bacteria; kingdom Pseudomonadati; phylum Pseudomonadota; class Gammaproteobacteria; order Pseudomonadales; family Pseudomonadaceae; genus Pseudomonas; species Pseudomonas sp. C6002. Next base: position 127,261 of record NZ_JACAPH010000004.1, read on the forward strand.
TCCCCTTTGGTGGCCTGCAGCGCGACTTCATGCGTATTGCCCTGGAGTGCCAGCAGCGCGGGCATCAGATTCGCGTCTATACGCTGATCTGGGAGGGTGACGTGCCGCTGGGCTTTGAAGTACTGGTGGCGCCGGTCAAGGCGCTGGTCAACCATCGGCGCAATGAAAAGCTCTACGCCTGGATCCAGGCCGACCTGGCCAAGCGCCCGGTGGACCGCGTGGTGGGCTTCAACAAGATGCCGGGGCTGGACCTGTACTTCGCCGCCGACGGCGTGTTCGAAGACAAGGCGCAGAACCTGCGCAACCCGATGTATCGCTGGTTCGGCCGGTACAAGCACTTTGCCGAATACGAGCGTGCAGTGTTCGACAAAGACGCCAAGACGCAGATCATGGTGCTGTCCGAACACCAGCAGCAGCTGTTCACCCAGTATTACGGGACCCAGGCCGAGCGTTTTCATTTGTTGCCGCCGGGCATCGCCCGCGACCGCCGCGCGCCGCCCAATGCTGCCGAGATCCGCGCCGAGTTTCGTCGCGAATTCGGCCTGGCCGACGATGATTTGCTGCTGGTGCAGATTGGCTCGGGCTTCAAGACCAAGGGCGTCGATCGCAGCCTCAAGGCCGTGGCCGCGCTGCCGTCGAGCCTGAAGAAACGCACCCGGCTATTTGTAATCGGCCAGGACGACCCCAAAGTATTCCAATTGCAGAGTGCTGCGCTGGGCCTGGGCGACCAGGTGCAGTTCTTCAAGGGCCGCAGCGATATCCCGCGCTTTCTGCTGGGCGCTGACCTGTTGATCCACCCCGCGTACAACGAGGCGGCCGGCATGGTGCTGATCGAAGCGGTGGTCGCCGGCCTCCCGGTGCTGGTGAGCAAGGTCTGCGGCTACGCGTTTTACATCGACAAGGCCCAGAGTGGGCGGGTGTTGGACGAACCGTTCGAGCAGGCCCAGCTCAACCAGTACCTGGTGGATATGCTCGACGATCCACAAGCGCGCGCGGCGTGGAGCCGCAATGGTCTGGCCTTCGCTGAGACGGCCGACCTCTATAGCATGCCGCAGTACGCTGCGGACCTGATTCTGGCGGAGCCAAACCGATGAAGTTGATTCTTGCCGAACCGTTCAAGACCCTGTGGGCCGGACGCGATGCGTTCGCCGAAGTCGAGAAGCTGGACGGCCAGGTGTTTCGTGAGCTGGCCGCGCGCCGTACCCTGCGTACGGAAGTGGAAGGCCGCCATTATTTTGTAAAGATCCACCGGGGAATTGGCTGGGGTGAAATCCTCAAGAACCTGATCACGGCCAAGTTGCCTGTCTTGGGCGCGGGCCAGGAGTGGGACGCGATCCAGCGCCTGCATGAACTCGGCGTGCCCACCATGACCGGCGTGGCCTTTGGTGAAAAGGGCAGCAACCCGGCCGACCAGCACTCGTTCATCGTCACTGAAGAGCTGGCGCCTATCGTCAGCCTTGAAGACCTGACCATGGACTGGGTCAAACAGCCGCCCGTGCCGGCGATTCGGCATGCCTTGACCGTTGAGCTTGCGCGCACCCTGGGCACGATGCACCGGGGGGGCGTGAACCATCGTGATTGCTACCTGTGCCACTTCCTGTTGCACACCGACCAGCCGGTTACCGTGCACAACATCAAGCTCTCGGTGATCGACCTGCACCGTGCCCAGGTGCGTTCGAAGATTCCCCGGCGCTGGCGTGATAAGGATCTGGCGGGGCTTTACTACTCCGCCCTGGAGATCGGTTTGACCCGGCGCGACAAACTGCGGTTTCTCAAGGCGTACTTCCAGCAACCTTTGCGCCAGATCCTGGGCGAGCAAAGCGCGCTGCTGTCGGCGTTGGAACGCATGGCCGCCAAGCTTTACGCACGCAAGCAACGATACGGGGATGCGCTCTGATGGCGGGTTGGAACCTGGAACCCGCTTACGCCGCCCTGGCGGATGACTTTGGTAGCCTGGAAGCCGTGTTCGCCCTGCAAGGCGAGCGGCTGACCCGCGATCCGTTGTCCGAAGTGATTCGCGTGGAGCGCGGCGGGGTCAACTATTACGTCAAGCGCTACGTCGGTGCAGGCAAGGGGTTGCGCCGCTATCTGGGCAAGCCACGAGTCAAGTCCGAATGGCAGAACCTCAAGCGCTTCGCCAAGTGGGGCATACCCACCGCCGATGTGATCGCCTGGGGCCTGGAGCGTAAAGGCCTGGCGTATCACCGCGGGGCGATGATCACGCGCGAGCTGCCGAAGACTGAAGACTTGTCGGCATTGGCCGAGCGCAATGACCCGCAACTGTCAGACCCGGTGTGGGTCAACAAGATCAGTCGCCAGCTCGCTGAATACACGCGGACCATGCACGACCACCGGTTTACCCACAACGATTTGAAGTGGCGCAATTTGTTGGTGGATGACCAGCAAACCCTGTACCTGATTGATTGCCCCAACGGCGATTTCTGGCGCGGGTTCTGGCTCAAATACCGCATCACCAAGGACCTGGCCTGCCTGGACAAGGTCGCCAAGTATCACTTGTCGGCCACCCAGCGCCTGCGCTTCTACATGCAATACCGTCAGCGCAAACACTTGAGCGCGGCGGACAAACAGCGAATTCGCCACGTGGTGAAGTTTTTCGAGGGGCGAGAATGAGTGATTTCCTGGCGGCCGAAGATCGAGCATTGCTTGAGCGCAACGGCCTCGGCACTTTCGACGCGCTGTGGGCCAAGCAACTGGATGCGGTGGACGAGCCCAATACCAGCCGCGGCGGCTGGAGCAGCGTGTTTCGCCTCGAACTCGAAGGCCAGGGCTACTACCTCAAGCGCCAGAGCAACTACCTGACGCGCACCTTGCACCGCCCGTTTGGCGAGCCGAGTTTTGCCCGCGAATTTCGTAATATCAGCCGCTATCGGCAATTGGGTATTCCGGCATTGCAGGCGGCGTTTTTCGGTGAGCGCAAAGTGGCCGGAGAGCATCGGGCGATGTTGCTGACCCGGGCGCTGGATGGTTGGAATGACCTGGATTCATTGCTGGAGCAATGGTCTGAGTTGAGCGACGTGCAGCAGCGGGCAATCCTGCTGGCCTGCGGTCAGCTTGCTCGTCAGTTGCACAGCGTGGGCCAGGTGCATGGCTGTTTTTATCCCAAGCATATTTTCCTGCAGGCCACCGGCGACGGGTACGCGGCGCAGTTGATCGACCTGGAGAAAACCCGCCCGCTGCTGTTCGGCTGGCGTGACCGGGTCAAGGACCTGGAACCGCTGTTGCGCCGTGCGCCGCAATGGTCGGACGATCAGGTTCGCCAGCTGTTGGCGGCCTACCTGGACCAGCCGCAGGACAGCGCATTGGTTGCCACCTGGCACCAGCGCCTGGCGGCCCGGCGCAGTCACAAGGAGAACCGCTGATGCGTTTGTCCGAACTGAAAAATGCTGGCCGCACGCCAAGCCTGCCCCTGAGCATCGAACTGGCAGACGCTGCCGGGCCTGGGCAGTTGCAACTGCTGAGCCTGCTGCGGGTATTGCCGGGCCAGCGTTATGTCGGCGCAGCTGTGTGGCGCGGGCGCCCGGTGCTGGCCAAATTGTTGGTGGGCAGCAAGGCGGCGCGGCATTTTCAGCGTGAACTCAAGGGCGTGCGGCTGTTGGCCGAGCAAGGCCTGACCACGCCGCTGTTGCTGGCCGATGGTCTGCAAGAGGGTGAGGGCGGTTGGCTGCTGTTCGAGTTTCTTGAAGGCGCCGACAGCCTGGCTGATGCTTGGCAGGCTGTTGAGCACCTGCCGCCGCTGGCTGACCAGCAGCAAGCGGTGCTCGCCGAAGCGCTGGGTGCGATTGCGCAGATGCACGCCAAGGGCCTGTGGCAGGAAGACCTGCACCTGGACAACCTGCTGCGTCAGGACGGCAAACTGTATTTGATCGACGGCGCCGGGATCTGTGTCGAAGAGGCGGGCAAACCGCTGTCGCGCAACCGGGTGCTGGAAAACCTTGGGGTGTTTTTCGCGCAGTTGCCGAAAAACCTCGAGCCGTTTACCGAAGAGTTGCTGGTGTATTACCTGCTGAGCAATGGCGAACACGCGTTGCCGCTCGAAGCGTTGCAGAAGCAGGTACGCAAGGTCAGCGTCTGGCGCTTGAAGGATTTCCTGAGCAAGGTTGGCCGGGAGTGCACGCTGTTCAGCGTCGTGCGCGGGCCGTTCGCCTTGCGCGCGACTCGTCGTGAGGAAGAAGCGGCGATGCTGCCGGTGCTGGCGCAGGCCGATGCGCTGCTGGACCAGGGCCATCTGTATAAAACCGGCGGGGCGGCCAGTGTCGCCAAGGTCGAGGTGGCCGGCCGGCCGTTGGTGATCAAGCGCTACAACATCAAGGGCTTTGCCCATTGGCTCAAGCGCTTCTGGCGCCCGAGCCGGGCCTGGCATTCGTGGCGCGAAGGCAATCGCCTGGCGTTCCTCGGCATCGCCACGCCCAAGCCGCTGGCGTTGCTGGAAAAGCGCTTCCTGTGGCTGCGCAGCCGCGCGTATCTGGTGACCGAGTACCTGCCGGGGCCGGACATCATCGAGCGGTTCGCGCCGTATGTTGAGAGTGGCGAGGCACCCGAGGCCGAATTGCAGGCCCTGGATAATTTGTTCGCAGAGTTGATCCGCGAGCGCATCAGCCATGGGGATTTCAAGGGGCATAACCTGTTCTGGCACACGGATCGCTGGGCGCTGATCGACCTGGATTCGATGTGTCAGCACACGTCCTTGAGCAGCTTCGCTCCGGCATATGCCAGGGATCGGGCAAGGTTTATGCGTAACTGGCCTGAGAGCAGTGCGTTGTATCGGGTGATTGATCAGCGGTTGCCAAAGGCAGTGGGCTAGGGGTTTAGGGCCGCTGCACGGCCCAACGGGAGCAAGCTCCCTCGCCACAAGTTCGATGGTCAGTTTCTAAAATGTGTACTCGGCGCCGGCGCCTGCATACCACGAGCGTCCCGGCGCTGCTTCGTAATAGCGGCCGTTGCCGTCTCCGACAATCACCGACCCCACATATTGGCGATCCAGCAAGTTATCCAGGCGCAGGGTCTGGTGGAACGTCCAGTGCTCCACCTTCTGCTCAAAGCGTGCACGCCAGTTGAACACGCTGTAGCCCGGTGCCGCGTGTTGCTGGTTGGTGTCTTCGACGTAGACCTTGCTGCGGTACATGCCTTCCACGGCGGTGCTGACCCAGTCCCGGGGTTTCCAGTTGAGCTCGGCGAATAGTGTGGTTTGCGGCACACCGGGGAGGTAGTTGCCTTTGTCCACCGGTTTGCCGCCACCGATGAAGTCGCTGTCGTAAGTGGCTTGCAAGCGGGTGTAGGCGATGTTGGTGCTCCACTGCTCGCTGAGCTGGCTTTCGATGCCCAGCTCGAAGCCGCGGCGCAGGGTGCGGCCGGCGTTCTGGTAGCTGGTGCGGCCGCCGATCGATTGGTCCACCACCAGCTCGTCCTCGGTGGTGATCTGGAAGACAGCGGCGTTGACCCGGGTGTCGTTCAACTGTGCCTTCAAGCCCACTTCATACTGCGTGCTTTCCGACGGCTTCAGGCCGAAGTTGAACCCTTCGATGTTGCCCGGCGCGTACGCCAGTTCCGCCTGGGTTGGCGTCTCGAACCCCTTGCCGGCACTGACGTAGCCGTGCAGGTCGGGCGTGAAGGCGTACATCACGCTCACGGACGGTGTGTTCTTCTGATAGGTCTTGTTGCCGCTGGAGTCGCCGTTGCTCAGGAACTGGTCGTCGACATCCAGTTCCATGGTGCTGTGGCGTACCCCGGCTTGCAGGGTCCAGCGATTGATGGCCCAGTTGGCCTGGATGTAGGGGTCGAGGCTGCGGGCGGTGTCGATTTCATCCCGGCGCAACTGGCCTTTTACGCCAAGGGTGCTGCCGCTGTAGTTCTGGTAGCCGTGGCGGCTGTCTTCGCTCTGGTCGAAATCCAGGCCGGTGATGATCATCAGCTCGCCCGGCACGCTGTCGACCGGTTGCATCCAGCGCACGGAGCCGCCGTAGAACTTGCGGTCGAACTGCACCACGCCGCCGCCGCGTTCGTTGGCGGGCGTTCCCTTGGGAATCGACAGGTACTGAATCACGCTCCGTCGCCCGGTATAGGCATTCACCTGCAGTGTGGCATCACCGAAATACCGCTCGTAATTCATCCCCAGTTGCTGGTGGTCGATGCTTTTGCGGGTGTTGTACAGCTCGGCGGCGCTGCTGACCGAGCGCGGGTCGGCCTTGTACGCATCCCACGCCTGCCCCAGCGGATCCTGCGTGCCGTTCTGTTCCAGGCTGCTGTAGATCAGCGCCAGTTTGCTGTCTTCATCGGGCTCGAAATTGAGCTTGGCAAAGGTCTGGTCGCGGCGGGCGCTGCTGTGGTCGCGATAACCGTCGGTGTCCATGCGCGAGGCGTCCAGCACGAAGCCTGCGCCGTCTGCCGCGCCTTCGGCGGTGAGGTGGTTCTTGCTCAGGCCGTCACTGCCCACCAGCGTCTCGGCACCGATGCGCGGCGGGCCTTCGCCGTTGCGGGAGAACATCTGGATCACGCCGCCGGCATTGCTGCCATACAGCGTGGCGGCCGGGCCGCGCAGGACTTCGATGCGCTCGGCGGTGTCGAGGTTGAACGTCGCCGCCTGGCCCTGACCGTCCGGGGTGCTGGCGGGTATGCCGTCGGCGATCAGCTTGATACCGCGCACACCAAATGCCGAGCGAGCACCGAAGCCACGGGAGGAAATCTGCAAGTCCTGGGCGTAGTTCTGGCGATTTTGAACCACCAGGCCGGGCACGCGGGACAGTGCCTCTGAAGCATTGATGCCCAGTTGGCCATCGCTGATTTGCTCACGGCTGATGCTGTCCACCGAATACGGCAGGTCAAACGACGGGCTGGCACTGCGCGAACCGGTGACCACGCTGGGGTCCAGGACCAGTGGCGCTTCATCGGCCTGGGCGCTGCTGTACAGGCCAAGCAGTCCGGGAAGCAGCATCGCAAATCGAGTGGGTACAACAACTTTCATGAGTAAACCAGCATCCATGGCGCACAAAAGTGCGCGAGTTTAACGATTCAGCCAGCTTTTGCCATTTCGGAATCTTCTTACATGGCGCGGCGGTGCGTGGGGTCTGGGTCGCCAACAGGGCCGATGTTAGCGTTGCTGGCCATTCAGAGGGCTTGCCATGACGCTAAAAATGACTGCTGCGCTAAGCATTGGAATCCTTGTGTTGAGCGGCTGCGGAACGGCCAATACGCTGTTGCGCGAAGACGCGGCGGCGGCACGTGAACTCAGGAAGCAAAAAACCTACTGCCAGTCGATTCCCCGTGTCTACAGCGGGGTTGCCTTTGATTTCTGCCTGCTGCACGCCGCGCCGGACCTCACTGGCGTGCTGATGCCATTCGTTCTATTGGATATAACGGTCTCGGGCATTGTTGATACAGTGGTCCTGCCCTATACGGTCTACAAGCAAGGTACCGATGGCAACATCAGTATCTATTGGCGCCCGGGTTCATAAACGGATCCGGCAAGGTTGTATGGGGCAGGGATGAATGCCCACACTTATGCCAAATGGAGTTGTCCGTGAGTCTTGCAACCAGAGTCCTTCTCGCCGCTGTACTGGTATCCACCACCGGTTGCGGCACCATCAACACGGTGTTTCGCCCGGACGCCGTTGCCAGCCAGAACCTCAAGGAATCGCGCAGTTATTGTGAAAACGTGCCGCGTATCTACAGTGGGGTGATCTACGGTTTCTGCACCTTGAACGGCGCGCCCGACACCACCAAAGAGCACACGCGCGATGCCTCCGGCTCCCTGCCGATCTTCGCCGCCGAGCTCGTGGCCTCCGGCTTGCTCGACACCCTCGTGCTGCCCTACACGGTCTACCGCCAGAACAGGGACGGCAGCATCGAGATTTTCCGCTAGGCCTGCAGTGACAACCGGTCGCCACAATCCCTAGATCATCCCGCGCCGTGTTTACGCTATAATCCCGCCCTTTAGCTGTTTCTCGCCCAGGCGGGAAGCACACTTTTTTCAGGCGTGACGCGCCTGCATGCAGACTAAAAGAGGCTAGACCCCTGTGGCATTGACGATTCTTGGCCTGTCCGGCGCCCTTAGCCATGATCCTTCCGCAGCCTTGTACATCGACGGCAAGCTGATCGCTGCCGCCGAAGAAGAGCGCTTCGTGCGCGACAAACATGCAAAGAACCGCATGCCCTACGAGTCGGCGAAGTTCTGCCTGGAACAAGCCGGTATCAAGCCTTCCGACGTTGATGTGGTGGCGATTCCGTTCGCCCCCATCAGCCTGTTCGGCGAGGCCCGCTGGCACTATGCCAAGCGTTACTGGTACGCCCCGGACCGCGCCCTCGACGCGATCCTGATGGGCAACCGTCGCTACAAGCGCTATCGCAACAAGATCGTCTGGTGCCTGGAGCAACTGGGCTTCGATCCGAAGAAAATCAAGATCGAACCGGTTGAACACCACCTGGCCCACGCTTCCAGCGCCTATCACTGCTCGGGCTTCCAGGAGAAGACCGCGATCCTCGGGATCGACGGCAAGGGCGAGTACGCCACCACCTTCTTCGGCTACGGCGAAAACGGCAAGATCCACAAGATCAAGGAATTCTACGATCCGGACTCCCTCGGCGGCCTGTATGGCGCGATCACCGAGTTCCTCGGTTTCGAGATGCTCGACGGTGAGTTCAAGGTCATGGGCATGGCGCCGTATGGCGATGCCAGCAAGTACGATTTCTCGCGCCTGGCCTCCTTTGAAAACGGCGAGCTGGTGATCAACACCGACTACGCCAACGTCATCGGCCTGCGCCGCTACAAAGAGAAGGGCAAGGGTTTCTACTTCTCGCCAAAACTGATCGAGTGGCTGGGTCCGAAGCGCGAAGGCGATATCGCCGACGAGCCGTACATCCACTACGCGGCCAGCATGCAGGCGCTGTTCGAGAAGCTGGCGTTGCAGATGATCGACCATTACCTGGGCGACATCCTCAAAGACACCGGCAAGCTGGCCTTCGCCGGCGGCTGTGCGCTGAACGTCAAGCTGAACCAGAAGATCATTGCCCGCGACGACGTCAAGGAGCTGTTCGTGCAGCCGGCGTCCGGCGATGCCGGTACTGCGGTGGGTGCAGCCGCCTACGTGTCTCACGCCCGTGGCGTACCGGTTGAGAAGATGGAACACGTCTATCTCGGCCCGTCCTACAGCAACGAAGACGTGATCGCGGCGTGCGCCAAGCACGAGAGCAAGCCGGTTTGGCGCAAGATTGAAAACATGCCCAAGCGCATCGCCAGGATCATGGTCGACGGCAACCCGGTGGCCTGGTTCCAGGGCCGCATGGAGTTTGGCCCGCGTGCCCTGGGCGGTCGTTCGATCATCGGTTGCCCAAGCGCCACCGGCGTGGCTGACCGGATCAACCACCAGATCAAGTTCCGCGAGCGCTGGAGGCCTTTCTGCCCGTCGATGCTCGACACCGTTGCGCCACAGATGATCAAGGTCGATCACCCGGCGCCGTTCATGACCTTCACTTTTGAAGTGTCGGAAGAGTGGAAAACCCGCGTGCCGGAAGTGGTCCATGAAGATGGTACCTCCCGTGCCCAGGTGCTCAAGCGCGAATACAACCCGCGCTACTACGACATGATGAAAGAACTGGAAGTACTGACCGGCAATGGTGTGTCGCTGAACACCTCGCTCAACCGTCGTGGCGAAGCGATGATCTGCTCGCCGACCGACGCGCTGAACATGTTCTTCGGTTCCGACCTGCAGTACCTGATCATGGAAGACATCCTCGTGGTCAAGGACGGCGTGGACCCTTATGACGCCGTGGTCTAAATGCTGAACCGCTTCCAGGGCTGGCGTGAACGTGGCTGGACGCCTGTCGAGGCCGAGGTTTACGCCCAGGCCTGGCAGCGTTTTGGCGGCAGCGTGGCGACTCATCCGCAGATCGTCGAGCGGCTGGCGCACCTGGCGCAGATTCCGGTGCGCTACCTGGGCTGGGAGCAGGACGGTGAGCTGAAGGGCGCAATTGCTACCTGGGGGCGCGACCTGGCCCTGTCCAAGGACGTGCTCAAGCGCAAAGGCAAAAAAGGCCTGTTTGATCTGGGTAATGCCGAGATCATTCTGCCGATTGCCGCCGATGCGCAGGTGCCATTGCGCCATCGCGCGCGTTATCTCTCTGCACTGAATGAGGGGCGCGTAAGCACCCTCAAGCCCCAGGCCGAGCAGTTGGCCATGGCGCGCACACCGGAAGAGTTGTCGAAGAAGTTTCGCTACAACCAGCGCCGTGAATTGCGTTTGCTGGAAGAGGCGGGCGGCGTGGTGCGGGCGGTCGGCGAGTTTTCCAGCAGCGAACTGGCGGCGATTTACTGCGACCTGTTCCAGCGGCGCTGGGGTTTCCCGGCGGCGGGTGCCGAGCGCTTGGCCGAGGTGCTGGAGTTGCTCAAGGAATTCCTGTTCGGCTCGGTGCTGTTTCTCAATGACGCTGCGATTGCCGTGCAACTGGTGTATCAGGTGCAGGCGCCGCAGTGGGTCAGCGCCGAATACGTCAACGGCGGTGTCGACCCTGAAACCAAGGCGTTCAGCCCCGGCAGCGTGCTGAGTTTCCTCAATACCCAAAGTGCCTGGGAGCAAGCGCGAGCGAGCGACAAGCCGCTGCGTTTCTCCTTCGGGCGTTCCGACCGTGAATACAAGGAGCGCTGGTGCAACCCGGTGCCGGTGTTCAGCGTATGAGTCGCAAACAGCAATTGCTCAAGCAGCACCGGCGCAACAAGCGTATTGCGCTGTTGGTGGGCCTGTTGCTATTGGTGGCTGTCGGTGTGCTGGTGGCCTGGTGGTTGCCACTGGTGCTGGCCGTGGTGCTGTGGGCCGCACATGAGGCCTGGTTTGCCGATCATCTGTTCTACTCGCCGAAAGACGATTATGAGTACGCGTTTCCTGAAGGGAGCGAGTGCGCGGGCCTGCGTCTTGAAGCCGGGCGCCTGCTGTTGGACACGCCTCTGGTGGGCGATGAAACCCTGATCGTCGGGGTTGAACTCAAAAGCTCTTGGCTCGGGCGTTTTCTCGATCCTGCGGTGGAGTTATCGGGCCTGGATGCACCCGACCGGCAAGTCTTCGAGCGGGGGGTTGCAGGACGGCGCTACCTCAACCTGACAGGCATGGGCGAAGCGCTGGCCAGCGGTAAGCTGCGCTTGCGCGGGCGCTTCTGCCGGATCAAGGGGCAGCCGACGCTCTGGTTGTTCCGCCAACCGGACTACCGTCGCCAACGGGTGATGGTCATCGCGCCCCATGCCGACGATGCCGAACTGGCCGCTTTCAGCCTCTACAGCCAAGCCGATGAGAGCTGGATCGTCACCCTGACGGCGGGCGAAATCGAAGCCGATCACTATCAACAAATGGGCATGCCCAAGGCCGATGCCGCACGGCTTAAAGGCCGCCTGCGTGCCTGGGACAGCGTCACCGTGCCGCGTTGGGCGGGAGTACCCGAGGCGCAGTGCGTGCAGTTGGGCTACTTCTGCATGCAACTGCCGGCGATGCAGGCTGCGCCGGATCAGCCCCAGGCCTCCCGGGAAGCCCAGTTGGACGATACGCGGCTGTTTCGCCAGTTCAATGCCCTGGCCTTGCCCGGGGATGTGGACGGCGCCCCAACCTGGAATAACCTGATTGCCGACCTCCGAGCGCTGCTGCTCAAGGCGCGCCCGCAGGTGATCGTGTTGCCGACGCCGTTGCTGGATCCGCACCCGGATCACATCTGCGCCCACGCCGCGATCCTTGAGGCCCTGCAAGGCCTGGAGTGGCAACCGGGCACGTTGCTCGGCTACGCCAACCACCTGCATGATAACGATCGTTGGCCCATGGGTGATTCGGGCGCTGGCGTGGCCTTGCCGCCGCGTTTTGATGCCTCCGGTAAACTTGTGCCTTGCAGCTTGCCGCTGACGCTCAGCCAGCAGCAGGACAAGGCCATGGCCCTGGGCATGATGCACGACTTGCAGCCGCGGGCGCCGTTCAAGCGCCGCGTGCGCAGGTGGTTGCAGCAATTACTGGCGGGCCGTAGTCCATCGCCTTACGGAGAGAATGAGTTCTTCCGCAAGGCGGTGCGCCGTCATGAGTTGCTCTGGGTGTTGAAGCAGGATTGAGACCTTATTGAAGGCAGGCTTGCAGCGCCTGCCGCCCCTTTTCGCCGGGCTGCGCGCCCGCAGCCAGATTGCAGCATGGAGAGTTATGAAACCTCGTTTCAAGGTTTTGCAGTTACAGCCGGACTACAACGTCAAGACCCACGACTTCGCCGACCTCGGCGAGCAGATCGTCAAGGCCTTGCCGGCTGAACGTTTCGAGGTCACATCCGGGTTCCTCAGCGGCCGCCCGCTGCCCGGCCAGCCCCTGAGCGTGGCTGAGCACTCCCATTATTTCGAGTTGCCGGAAAAGTCCCTCAAGGGCATTCGTTTCGGCGCGATGTGGCAGATCTACAAATATTGCCGCGAGCAGAAATTCGACGTGGTCATCTGTAACCGCTTCAAGTCGGTGAACATGATGCTGTCGCTCAACCGCTGGTTGAAGATCCCCCTGTGCATCGGCATCTCCCACGGTTTTGGCGAGTACGCCCGGGGCTACCGCCGGCGCCAGACGCAGAAGTGGGTCAGCCCGGCGTGGCGATTCGTCGGGGTGTCGGCAGCGGTCAGGGATTACCTGGTGGACCTCAACTGCGGGTTCACCCGCGAAAACACCACCTTTGTCACCAATGCCATCGACATCCCCCAGGCCGAAGCCTTGCAGTTGCCACGGGATGAAGCGCGCAAGGCCCTGGGCCTGCCGCTGGATGCACGGATGATTGGCGCCCTGGGCCGCCTGGTGCCGATCAAGGGCCACACCCATTTGTTGCAAGCGTTCGCCACCCTCAAGGACAAATACCCTGAGGCCCAGGTGGGGATCATCGGCTCCGGCCGCGCCGAAGCAGACCTGCGCGCCGATATCGAGCGCCTGGGCCTGACCGGCCGTGCGCACCTGCTGGGCTTTCGCGAAGATGGCATGAAGTATGTGCGCGGTTTCGACATCTGGACCATGCCGTCGTTGTTCGAAGGCCTGGGCCTGGCGCTGCTGGAAGGCATGAGCGGCCATCTGCCGGTCATCGCCTCCAATGGCCCGGCGATGCTGCCGTTGGTGCAAGGTGCCGGCGGCCTCTCCCATGATCCGGGCAATGTCGAGCAGTTGGCGGCAGCACTGGACACTTACCTGGCGCTGAGCGACGAAGAGCTGCGTGCCAAGGGTGAGCAAGTGTTCCGCTACCTGGAAGAAAACCACACCTTGGACGAGTTCCGGCACAAGTATTTGAACCTGATCGAAACCGGTCTGCGTGAAGTAGGTAAAGCATGAGTCTGCAGCAACCCCTGGTCACTGTGATCATCGCCTCCTACAACCACGGGCCGTACATCGAGCAGAGCATTCTCAGTGTGCTCGGCCAGACCTACGCCAATATCGAATTACTGGTGGTGGACGACGGTTCCAAGGATGACAGCGTGGAGCGCATCCAGCGCTTGCAGGCCGAACACGGGTTTGATTTCCAGGTGCAGCAGAACCAGGGCCTGACCAATACCCTGAACGGTGCCATCGCTCGCGCCAAAGGCAGCCTGATCGCGCCATTCGGCTCCGATGACATCATGCTGCCTGAGCGCATCGCCACCCAGGTTGCCTACATGGAAGGCAAGCCGAAGGTGGGTATTTGCGCCGGCAATATCGAGTTGATTGATGGGGACGGCAAGCCATACCCGGAGAAGAAGCAGCGCCGCGACTTGCCGTTTCGCAGCCTGGATTTCGATGACCTGTTCCTCGATCGCAAGCCCTTTCCGCCGGCACCGACGCTGATGATCCGTCGGCAGGCGCTGGAAGAGGTCGGAGGGTTCGACCCGCTGATTCCGCTGGAAGACTTGCTGATCGAATTGAAGATCACCCACGCCGGGTACACCATCGACGTGTTGAACGTGGTGATGGCGCGCTATCGCCAGCACGCGACCAACACCTACAAGAATCACCGCTACATGATCCAGAACATCCTCAAGACCTACGGGTTGTTCAGCGATCATCCAGCCTACGATCAGGTTCGCTACAACTTCCTGAACTCGATGTTCCTCAAGACCGCCGACCGTGACCGCCCACTGGCGCGGGAGATCCTCAAGCAGATTCCGTTGAAGTTCTGGGGTCGCAAGACCTTGCGTGGGTTGGTGCGGCTGTACCTGGCGCCGCAGCGCAGCTCATAGGGCTTCGGCCGGGCCATTGCGTTCACCGCAATGGCCCGGGGCCTGCAACCCCGGCGCTTCAAACCATCACTTGGCCGGGTTCGCTACCTGCGCAACCGGACGATTGAGCCTGGACACCTGGTCACGGATCTTCGCCGTGGCGCTTGGCGATGCTGCCGAAGCGTAGCCAGCGGCGAGTTGTTCAAAGTGGGTTTCGAACAACCAGTTGCGGTCCTGGGGATAACGCTGCATGTGCCGCAGGTTGCGCTGGCGCAGGGCGTTACGCAGCGGCGATGGGTAGATGCGCATGTCTGCCACGTCAATCAGGCCGAACTCGCCATCATCCATCAAAAGTACGTTGCCCAGGTGCAGGGAGCGGAAGTACACGCCGCGCTCGTGGAGCTGGGCCATGAACCGGCCGAAACGTTCGATCAGCGATTCCCGCAGGCTGCTGTCCAGGCTTTGCAGGGCCTGGCGCAGGGTCAGGCCGGGCAGCGGCTGATAACGTACGGCGCTGCTCGCATCCTTTAACTGATAGAGATTGAGGATGACCGGTGATGGAATCCCCAATGCACGCAGTTGCTCGCTGTTGCTGGCAAAGCGCTCTGAATAGGGATTGAAGCTGCCTGAGGTGTACCAGCGACGAGGGCGGAACAGCTTGAGGAAGCTGCCATCCTCCAGGCGCAGGACCTTGGGCCCCAGGCCATCGGCTTCGATCACGTGGGCGTTGGCGCACAGCTGTTCGAAGTCTTGCGATTTCAGGCGTTGAACCGGCATGCGCAGCAGGCTGCGGCGACGCTGGGCGATGCTCAGGCCGGCGATCAGTGCCAGCGGGATCCACAGCAGGAACCAGTGCTCTTTTGGTCGCGAGAGAATGCCGCCGCCTTCGGTCAGGCCGGCACCGATGCCATAGGCCAGCAGGGAGGAGGCCAGGATGAACAATGGCTGCGCACGTTCCTTGAGGCTTTTGTACAGGCCCCAGCCGAGCATGAATATCCAAGGGATGAAGCCGATGATGCCGACGTAATAGAGCACGCCGAGGGCAAAGCTGTGGGGTTCGCGCAGTTGATTGCCGTCGGCGAGTGTCAGGTACAACTCTGAGTCGTAGCTGTGGCCGATCCAGGGGTGTTCGGCAATACGCTCAAGCGACATGCTCCAGAGTTCGAAGCGGGACGAGCTGCCACGATTGGTGATCAGTTCGGGATAGAGCAGCAGCAGCGCCGCGGCCGCCAGCGCCATACAGGCGATCAGCAGGGCCGAGCGCCGATTGCGAGTGATGAAACTCATCCAGAGCACGGCAAGGAGCAGGGCAACCAGCGGCGTTCTCGAGCCGGTGGCCATCACTGCAGCGCCCATGATTGCCAGTGCCGGAACGCTGAACCAGAGTACGTGCGCACGCTTGGTGGTCATGCATACGTACAGCCAGTAAATGCAGAAGAATCCGAATACGTGAGAGCTCAGCAGCGGATTATCAAGAGCGCCACGCCCGCCGATCATTCGCGAGCCATCCGATAGGTGGGGAGCAAAAGCCACCAGGCTGCAGGCGCTCGATATCAGCGCAATCAGCGCGGCACAGAAGAAGATCGGCTTGAACAGTTCGCTGCGGTAATGCAGCAACAGTCCTAAGCCGACAAACAACGTGAAGGTATTCGGTGGCCGCTTGAACAGGTCGGAGTCTGTCGTGGCCTCAGGGCTCCAGAGCAGGCTGGTGAGCGCCCAGCCCGAGAAAACCAGGAAGGCAATCGCCAGCGGCTCGCGCAATACCTGCTTGAATTCCGTCGGGCGCAGGCACAGCAGCAACAGTGTCGGCGCTGCGAACAGCAGGTAGTAGAACCTGTGCAGCACGTTTCGATTGGTGACGAAGAACAGCGAACTCAGGAGCAACAACAAGCCGATGGGCAGAATCCACAAACAGAGGAAGTCGAAAACGCGATTTGAGCCATAGGTAAGGCGCTTGGAGTGCATACAGAAAAGCCGTTCCAGAATAAAGAAAGCCGACCATACTAAAGTAGTGGCTATATAATGTCGTCCGTTGGATCCAACGGGGCTGCGGTTGTGCCGCGTGCAAGTACAACAGAGAAGCTGTGCTAAAGTCAGCCTCCTTTTTCAAAACCGCCGCGTGATATGACCGACTCCAGTCCGAGCGCAAGCCCTTCGAGCTTGAAAATATACTTCCGCCTGCTCAGCTACGTTAAGCCCTATGCCGGCTTGTTCGCGCTGAGTATCGTCGGCTTTCTGATTTTCGCTTCGACCCAGCCGATGCTGGGCTACATCCTCAAGTACTTTGTCGATGGCCTGTCCAACCCTGAAGCGGTGTTGTTCCCCACGGTGCCTTTCCTGCGTGACCTGCAACTGCTGCAGGCCGTGCCGTTGCTGATCATCCTGATCGCCGCGTGGCAGGGCCTCGGTTCGTTCCTGGGCAACTACCTGCTGGCCAAGGTTTCCCTGGGCCTGGTCCACGACCTGCGGGTGCAGTTGTTCAACAACCTGCTGACCCTGCCGAACCGCTATTTCGACAATCACAACTCCGGGCACCTGATCTCCCGCATCACCTTCAACGTGACCATGGTCACCGGTGCTGCGACCGATGCCATCAAGGTGGTGATTCGCGAAGGCATGACGGTGATCTTCCTGTTCGCCTCGCTGCTGTTCATGAACTGGCGGCTGACCCTGGTGATGATCGCCATCCTGCCGTTGATTGCCGTGATGGTCAGCACCGCAAGCAAGAAATTCCGCAAGCAGAGCAAGAAGATCCAGGTTGCGATGGGCGATGTGACCCACGTTGCCTCGGAAACCATCCAGGGCTACCGCGTGGTGCGCAGCTTCGGCGGGGAGGTGTATGAGCAGAAGCGCTTCCTCAAGGCGAGCCTGAGCAACACCAACAAGCAACTGCGCATGACCCGCACCGGCGCGATCTATACGCCGGCGCTGCAACTGGTGATCTACAGCGCCATGGCAGTGTTGATGTTCCTGGTCCTGTACCTTCGCGGTGATGCGTCGGCGGGTGACATGGTCGCCTACATCACGTTGGCCGGCCTGTTGCCCAAGCCGATCCGCCAGCTGTCCGAAGTCAGCTCGACCATCCAGAAAGGCGTGGCCGGTGCCGAAAGTATTTTCGAGCAGTTGGACGAAGACGTGGAAATCGATCGCGGCACCATCGAGCGCGACAAGGTCAGCGGCCGCCTGGAAGTGCGCAACCTGAACTTCACCTACCCGGGCACCGAGCGTCATGTGCTCAAGGACATCACTTTTACCGCAGAGCCCGGGCAGATGGTTGCCCTGGTGGGGCGTTCGGGTAGCGGCAAGTCGACACTGGCCAGCCTGATCCCGCGTTTCTACCACCATGAGAGCGGTGAGATCCTGCTCGACGGCGTGGAAATCGAAGACTATCGCCTGCTCAACCTGCGTCGGCACATCGCCCAGGTGACCCAGCACGTGACCCTGTTCAGCGACACGGTGACCAACAACATCGCCTACGGTGACCTGGCCGGCGCACCGCGGGCCGATGTCGAGGCGGCAGCGGCCGATGCCTATGCCAAGGACTTCATCGACCAGTTGCCCAAGGGCTTCGACACCCAGGTCGGCGAAAACGGCGTGCTGCTGTCCGGCGGCCAGCGCCAGCGCCTGGCAATCGCCCGGGCCTTGCTCAAGAATGCGCCATTGCTGATCCTCGACGAGGCCACCTCGGCGCTGGACACCGAGTCGGAGCGCCATATCCAGGCCGCCCTGGACAAGGTCATGCAAGGCCGCACGACCCTGGTGATCGCTCACCGCCTGTCGACCATCGAGAAAGCCGACCTGATCCTGGTGATGGACGATGGCCGGATAGTCGAGCGCGGTACCCACGGCGAATTGCTGGCGCAAAACGGTTACTACGCCCGACTGCATGCCATGGGCCTGGACGCGCCGATCCCGGCCGACATCACCTGATCTGCAGGAGCCGGCTTGTCGGCGATGGCCACCGCGGTTGCACTGAAAAACCGCGGTGGCCGCATCGCCGGCAAGCCGGCTCCTACATTGCACAAGCCTTTGACAACCCTGTGGTAATATCGCGCCCCTGTTCATTTTGTATGTGGGTTGCTCCATGAAGTTGTCCATGCCGCGATTCGATCAAGCCCCTGTCTTGGTGGTCGGCGATGTCATGCTCGACCGTTACTGGCATGGCGGTACCTCACGGATTTCCCCTGAGGCACCGGTACCGGTAGTCAAGGTCGAGCAAATCGAAGACCGTCCAGGTGGCGCTGCCAACGTTGCCCTCAATATTGCCGCCCTCGGCGCCCCGGCATCCCTCGTGGGTGTGACCGGCGACGACGAGGCTGCCGACAGCCTGGCCAACAGCCTGAAGGGTGCGGGTGTGCGTGCGCTGTTCCAGCGCATTCCCCACCAGCCGACCATCGTCAAGCTGCGGGTGATGAGCCGGCACCAGCAATTGCTGCGTATCGATTTTGAAGAACCCTTCGCCACCGACGCCCTGGTGCTCAGCGCCCAGGTCGACGAGATGCTCGAAGGCATCAAGGTGCTGGTGCTGTCCGACTACGGGAAAGGCGCCTTGAAAAACCATCAGGTACTGATCCAGGCCGCCAAGGCCCGGGGCATTCCGGTGCTGGCAGATCCCAAGGGCAAGGACTTCTCGATTTATCGGGGCGCCAGCCTGATCACGCCGAACCTCAGCGAATTTGAAACCATCGTCGGCGGTTGCGTCGATGAGCACGAGCTGGTGACCAAGGGCGCCCAACTCATGGCCGACCTCGACCTGGGTGCCTTGCTGGTGACCCGTGGCGAACACGGCATGACCTTGCTGCGTCCCGATCACCCGGCCATGCACCTGCCGGCGCGGGCCCGTGAAGTGTTCGACGTGACCGGTGCCGGTGACACCGTGATTTCCACCCTGGCCGCGGCAATTGCGGCGGGCGAGGAACTTCCCCATGCGGTGGCCCTGGCCAACCTGGCAGCAGGTATCGTGGTCGGCAAGCTCGGTACGGCGGCCATCAGTGCACCTGAGCTGCGCCGCGCCATCCAGCGATCCGAAGGCTCGGAGCGCGGCGTGTTGAGCCTTGAGCAACTGTTGCTGGCGATTGACGATGCCCGTGCCCATAACGAGAGCATTGTCTTCACCAACGGTTGCTTCGACATCCTCCACGCCGGTCACGTGACCTACCTGGAGCAGGCGCGGGCCCAGGGCGATCGCTTGATCGTGGCAGTCAACGATGATGCGTCGGTCAGCCGCCTCAAGGGGCCAGGCCGGCCGATCAACAGTGTCGACCGTCGCATGGCGGTGCTGGCAGGTTTGGGTGCGGTGGACTGGGTGATCAGCTTTGCCGAGGCGACCCCGGAAAACCTGCTGGCCCAGGTCAAGCCGGACGTGCTGGTCAAGGGCGGTGATTATTCCGTCGACCAGGTGGTGGGTGCCGATATCGTCAGTGCCTACGGTGGCAAGGTCAAAGTGCTGGGGTTGGTGGAAAACAGCTCGACCACGGCGATTGTCGAGAAGATCCGCAATAACTGATGGTGGGAGCGGGTTCGTGTGGGAGCGGGCTTGCTCGCGAAAGCGGTGGGTCAGCTGGCAGATGCAGTGACTGATACACCGCATTCGCGAGCAAGCCCGCTCCCACATTCGACCGCCGCGACCTGATGTCCGGTTACGGGTTGGCTTTTTTCTTCGGCACGATCTTGCGCAAGATCTGCCGCGCCTTACCCGTCAAGCGCTTCAATTTCGATTCTTTCTCCGGTGCACTCAGCCCTTGCTGGCGCAGCCAGTCCTTCCAGCGGATCCGCTCATCCCGCACGATCCAGCCTTCCTGCTGGGCAAAGCTTTCAGCCAGATACAACCCTCGCGTACTCGCCGGATACAGCTGATCCTTCTTCAAGGTATACAGCTCCGCACACGGCTGCCCGTCCTTCAGCGGCATCAGGTACAGGTCCGGGCGCTGGCGGTCCAGGCGGGCCACCAATTGGTCGCCCTCCAGGCGCTCGTCCACATGAAACAGGCTCAGGGACTTCGCCTCCTTGGGCACTTCCAGGCGCAAGTCATAAATCAACTGCAGCGAAGCCGTGGGCAGGTGCACGTAGGCGCGTGGCCGTTCAATCAATTGCATGGTGGCGCAGCGCACCGGGCGCGCGGCCCCGGACAGCGGTGAGAGACGGAACGGCAACGCTTCGCGGTAGTGCAGGGCCGACGAGTAGGGCGCCGGCAGCCAGGTGTCATTGAAACGACCGCCCAGCCAGCCTTCCGGGGTTTCCAGCAGGCATTCCTCGGCGATTTCCTGGATGGCGGTGTGCAGTGGCAGGTTCAGTTCGTGGGCCGGCACATAGCCGGAGATCAGCTTGAGCACGACGTCGCCACGGTCTTGTCGGCGCTGGCGCACCAGCACCCAGTAATCGCGGTTCTGCCAGTGCAGCGTCAGGCGCACCGAGACCCCAAGGTTGGCCAGCTCCAGCACGAAACGCTCGGTGTCTTTCACCTCCACCGGCTTGCGCCGTTGCAGGGTCTGGGCGAAGTTGAGCGGCATGCCGACGCTCTGGTAGCTCAAGCCTTCGGGGGTTGCTTCGACATGCAGCGGCAGTGTCTTGAAGTTGCTGGGGTTCTTTCTTATGAGCGTTCGCGGCATGTCGGCTCCTTCTTGCGTCGGGGTCGGCCGCGTCGGCGGCATCAGAGTTGGCGAATGACCTTGGCAGCGGTCGCCACGTTGTGGGCGAGGTGCAGCGGATTAATGGTCCCGACAATAGCACTGGCAACGCCAGTTTGCGCAAACAACAGCATGAAACTGGCGTGAATTGGATCCACTCCGGATTCCAGGCAGACATGGCCACTGGCTAGTGCCTTTTTCACCAGGATGCCCTTGCCGTGTGCGGCGGCATAATCAATGACGGCTTTCTCGGCCTGTTCGTTCAAATTGTAGGTGACCATGGCGCAATCACCTTGTTCCAGAGCCTTTACACCGCCCTCGACGGTTTTGCCGGAGAAGCCGAAACCACGGATCTTGCCCTCGCGCTTGAGGTCTTCCAGGGTCTGGTAAACCTCGCAATCATTGAGGATATGCAGGTCGTTGCCGTCGGAGTGCACCAGCACCAGGTCGATAAAATCCGTTTCCAGTCGTTTCAGGCTGCGCTCCACCGAAAGTCGGGTGTGGGCTGCGCTGAAGTCGTGATGGGATACGCCTTCGGCAAACTCTTCGCCCACCTTGCTGACAATTACCCATTCCTGGCGCTGGCCGCGCAACAGCGGGCCCAAGCGTTCTTCGCTGCGGCCATAGGCGGGCGCAGTGTCGATCAGGTTGATGCCCAATTGCCGGGCCTGGCGTAACAGCATCCGCGCCGCATCGTCATCGGGAATCTGGAAGCCACTGGGGTATTTCACCCCTTGGTCGCGGCCCAGCTTGACGGTGCCCAGGCCCAGCGGCGAGACCAGCAGGCCGGTGCTGCCCAGTGGGCGGTGGAGGTCGTGCAGAGTCGGCAGGGTCATGGCAGCAGTTGCTCCCAGGCAGGTTGGGCGATAGCGGGTTTCGGCAGCTCGGGCATTTTTTCGGTAGTTCCGGGCTTGATGCCGTCACGTTCCAGTGCGTTGATCACTCGATCGGCGAAATCCGGTGCCAATGCCAGCTTGGTCGGCCAGCCCACCAACAGGCGATCCTGTTCGGCGAGGAACGCGTTGTCCGGGCGGGTCAGGCCTGACTGCAATGGTTCGGCGCGGTCGACGCGCAAGGTGGCCCATTGGGTCTGGCTCATGTCGATCCAGGGCAGCAACTGCCCCAGCTCTTTTTGGGCGGTGGCGATCTGTTGCTCCGGGGTACGGGCCACACCTTCGGCTTCGGCGATATCGCCGCCCAGGTACCACACCCAATTGCCGTCGGCGGCGGGATGCGTGGTCACGGTGATGCGCGGCTTGGTGCCGCCCCCCAGGCAGTGGGCGTACAGCGGCTTCAGGCCGGGGCCCTTGGCGATGATCATGTGCAGAGGTCGGCGTTGCATGGCGGGCTGGCTCAGGCCCAGGGCGCCGAGCAGGTCAGCGGTGCCGCCGCCGGCGCTGACGACGATACGCTGGGCGCGGATCTCACGGCCATCGACCTTCAGGCCGACCAGTGTGCCTTGTTCCAGCAAGGGTTCGATCTGTTTACCCGCGAGCAAACCGTCGCCGGCCAGTTGGGCCAGGCGTTCGATAAGGCTTGGGACGTCGATCACCAGTTCGGCCAGGCGATAGACCTTGCCCTTGAAGCGGCGATCTTGCAGGGCCGGTGGCAGGTCATCGCCCTTCACTTGATCCACGCGGCCACGCACGGCCTTGCTCGCGAAGAAACTGGTGAGGTTGCCGGCGATGGTGCCCGGCGACCACAAATAGTGGGCTTCGGACAGCAGGCGCACACCGGAGAGATCCAGTTCACCGTTGCCCGCCAGGGCTTCGCGCCAGCGGCGGGGCATGTCGGCGATGGCTTCGGAGGCACCGGTCAGGGCGCCGTGCAGTGCATATTTGGCGCCGCCGTGGATGATCCCCTGGGACTTCACGCTTTGCCCGCCACCGAGGGTGGCGCTTTCCACCAATACCGTGGAAAAGCCCTGGCGGCGCAGGCGCGCATTGAGCCAGAGGCCGGCAACCCCGGCGCCGACAATCAGAACGTCGGTGGAAATAACGGATGGCATGCAGCGACCTCAGTGTTCAAGACAGGCTGCGCAGTATACAGGCTCATGAAGTGAATCTTCGCCCCAACGCTCCCTGATGACAGACGCACCGCAGGAGCTGTCGAGTGGAACGAGGCTGCGAGTTTCAGCCTCAATTGAATCTCACGTGAACGCTCAGTGCCCGGCCGTTTTCGAGAACAACTGAATCACCACCACGCCCAGCACAATCAGGCCCATGCCCAGCATCGCCGGGATATCCAGTTTCTGCCCGTAGATAAACAGCGCGGCGATGCTGACCATCACGATGCCCATCCCGGCCCACACTGCATACGCGACACCCACCGGCACGGTGCGCACCACCAGCGTGAGCATCCAGAAGGCCACGCCGTAGCCGACGATCACCAGCAACAACGGGATTGGCGTGCTGAAACCCTTGATCGCTTTCATGGAAACGGTGGCGATCACTTCCGAGCAGATGGCAATGGCCAGGTAATAGTAGGCGGCGTTCATGGGGTAAATCCTCGGTACAGGGTCGCTTGATAAGGTTGGCATTTTAGAGACTTGTCAGATGCGGTAAAGTCATTACCTATCCGAATTGAAGATGGGTTGAGCCATGAGCGTGCAGTGGAGCCTTGAACAGATGCGCCTGTTTGTCAGTGTCGCTGAGCAGCGTTCATTTTCGGCGGTGGCGCGGGACCAGCGTCGGGCGCAATCGGCGGTCAGCAATGGGATTGCCCTGTTGGAGGCGGACCTGGGCGTATCCCTGTTTGACCGCAGCAGCGGCCGCCAGCCCCGTTTGACCGAGGCGGGCACGGCACTGCTCGAGGAGGCGCGGGAAGTCTTGCGCCAGTGCGAGCGCCTGAATGGCCGTGCCTTGTCATTGATGCGCGGTGAAGAGGCGCGCCTGCGCCTGGCCCAGGATGAAGCCATGCTCTATCAGCCGGTGCTCGATAGCCTCGAAGCGCTGGCGGGAAAATTTCCCAGCCTGGAAGTGCAGTTGTCCAGCGCCGCCCAAGGCGATGTCGCGCGCAAGCTGGTGGAGCGCAAGGCGGATCTGGGCCTGCTGTTCTATCACGATCAGATTCCCGAAGCGTTGGAGCGCCGCGTGCTGGGCAGTGTGGAGATGGTGACCGTGTGCGGTATCGGGCATCCCATGGCCAAGGAACAGTTCGTGGATTGCCAGCGCCTGGCGCAGTTTCGCCAATTGCTGATGGCGACCCAGACCAGCGTGTATCCCGGCAGCGAGGCCGCCAGCCCGCAAGTGTGGCGGGCTGACAGTTTCTACGTGCTGGCCGAATGGCTGGCGCGCGGCCTGGGTTGGGCCTGGTTGCCGCGGCATGTGGTGCAGTATCCGGCCTATCAGAACCAGATGGTCGAACTGAACAGCGAATGGACCCCGCCGGCGCTGGTGGTGGAGCTGGTCTGGCGCCGCGACGAGCCCCTCGGCCCGGCCGCGCGTTTCCTCGCCGAACGTTTTGCCGAGTGCTTGCAGGCGATCGACTGAAAAAGCCGATAAACT
The DNA here is from genome assembly GCF_013385805.1 of Pseudomonas sp. C6002. Lineage (NCBI taxonomy): Bacteria > Pseudomonadati > Pseudomonadota > Gammaproteobacteria > Pseudomonadales > Pseudomonadaceae > Pseudomonas > Pseudomonas sp. C6002. Next base: position 151,575 of record NZ_JACAPH010000004.1, read on the forward strand.
CCGCCGCCATGAATAGAACTCTCTACAGCTGTCTGTTTTACCTGGCGCTGCCGTTGGTAGCTTTACGTCTGTGGCTGCGGGCCCGCAAAGCGCCTGCTTACGCGAAGCGCGTGGGTGAACGCTTCTCCTGGGGCTTGCCGGTGATGCAACCCGGCGGGATCTGGGTGCATGCGGTGTCGGTGGGCGAAAGCATCGCCGCTGCGCCGATGATTCGCGGGCTGCTGGAACGTTATCCACAGCTGCCGATCACCGTCACCTGCATGACGCCCACCGGTTCCGAGCGCATCCAGGCGTTGTTCGCCAACGAGCCGCGCATCCAGCACTGCTACCTGCCGTACGATTTGCCCTGTGCGGCCAAGCGTTTTCTCGATCGCGTGCAGCCGAAACTGGCGGTGATCATGGAGACCGAACTGTGGCCCAACCATATTCACCAGTGCGCCAAACGCGGGATTCCCGTGGCATTGGCCAACGCGCGGCTGTCGGCTCGCTCGGCCAAGGGCTACGGGCGTTTCGCCAGGCTGACCGCGCCGATGCTGGCGGAAATGAGCCTGTTCGCCGTCCAGACCGAAACCGAGGCCGAGCGTTTTCGCAGCCTGGGTGCACGGCCCGAGACTGTCGAAGTCACCGGCTCGATCAAGTTCGACCTGACCATCGACCCGCAACTGCTGGCGCGCGCCGCCGCGTTGCGTGAACAGTGGCACGCCAGTGAACGCCCGGTGTGGATCGCCGCCAGCACCCACGAAGGCGAAGACGAAGTGGTGCTCGCCGCCCATCGCCAGTTGCTTGCCAGTTATCCCAATGCGTTGCTGATCCTGGTGCCGCGCCATCAGGAGCGCTTCAACCCGATGTTCGAGCTGTGCCAGCAGCAGGGTTTCGCCACGGTGCGTCGCTCCAGCGGCGAGGCGGTGACGGCGCAAACCTCGGTGTTGCTGGGCGACACCATGGGCGAGTTGCTGTTTCTGTATGCCCTGGCCGACAGCGCTTTTGTCGGCGGCAGCCTGGTTGCCACGGGCGGGCATAACCCGTTGGAGCCGGCGGCCTTGGCCAAGCCGGTGATCTGCGGGCCCCACGTGTTCAACTTCCTGGAAATCAGCGCAATGATGCGCGACGCCGGCGCGTTGCAGGAAGTGGACGATGCCGAGGGTTTGGCGGTGGCGGTGCAGCGTTTGTTCGAGCTGCCGCAGGATGCGCAGAAGATGGGGCAGGCGGGGCTGGCGGTGATGCGCGCCAATCAGGGGGCGTTGAAGCGTTTGCTGGACGGGTTGGGCAGACTGCTTAACGTCTAACAACACAAATCAAATGTGGGAGCGGGTTTGCTCGCGAATGCGCAGTGTCAGTCAGCGAATAAGTCGACTGATACACCGCTTTCGCGAGCAAGCCCGCTCCCACATTGGGTTAACTGGCGGTCTTAGTAACCCGGGTTAGCCTTCAGCTGCGCCGCGGCGGCCTTGGCCAGGTCCGGCGGCAGGAAGTCCTTGTCCGGGTTGTAGTCGGCCTTCAGGTAACGCGCCAGATCCTGCAAGTCCCCCGGGTTCAACGTGCCCGCCGCCTGCTTCAAGCGCAGGTTGTCGAGGATGTAGTCGTAGCGGCTGTTGTTGTAGTTGCGCACCGAGGTGTACAGCTGGCGCTGGGCGTCCAGCACATCGACGATATTGCGCGTGCCCACCTGGTAACCGATTTCCGTGGCTTCCACCGCGCTCTGGTTGGAGATGATCGACTGGCGGCGCGCCTGTACCTGCTCCACATCGGTGTTCACCGCGCGGTGCAGGTTGCGGGTGTTTTCCACCACCTGGCGACGCAGGCCCTCGCGTTGCTGCTCGGTCTGGCCCAGGCGGGAATAGGATTCGCGCACTTGCGAGCTGGTCAGGCCGCCGCTGTACAGCGGGATGCTCAACTGCAAGCCTACGGTGCGTTGCGAAACGTCACCGTGATACGGCTGGCCAAAGGCGCTCGGGTTGCTGAAGCCCAGGGCGTCGTTGTCACCTTTTTCATATTGCGCCACGGCATCCAGCGTCGGCGCGTGGCCGGCCTTGCGTTGCTTGAGGGTTTCTTCGGCGGCGGTGACGGCATAGTTGCTGGCCAGCAGGTTCAGGTTCTGGCGGCCGGCGGTTTCGACCCAGGCCTTGGCGTCGTTCGGCGCCGGCGGCAGCACCGGCAGCGTGTGCACGATGCCCTGGATCGAGTTGTACTGGCGGTTGGTCAGGGTGATCAGCGCTTCGAAGGCGTCGTCCACCTGACGCTGGGCCAGGATGCGGTTGGCCCGTGCGGTGTCGTAGCTGGCCTGGGATTGCAGCACGTCGGTCTTGTCCGACAGGCCGACGTCAAAGCGTTCGTTGGACTGGTCCAGCTGGCGCTTGAACGCGGCTTCTTCGGCCTTGGTGGACGCCAGGTTGTCCTGGGCCCGCAGCACGGCGAAGTAGTTTTCGGCGCTTTGCAGGATCAGGTTCTGTTCGGTGGCCGAGAGTTGCAGCGCGGCCTGCTCGTTGACGGCTTCAGCGGCTTGCAGCTGGAACCAGCGATCAGCGCGGAACAGCGGCTGGCTCAAGGTCGCGCGCCAGGAATGGGCGTCGCGGTTGACCGTGGCGGCGGGCTGGTCCAGCTGGGTGCGCACATTGTTGATGTCGGCACCGGCCGACAGGTTCGGCAGCAACCCGGCGCGGGCCTGGGGCACCACTTCTTTCTGCGCGCCGTATTGGGCGCGGGCGGCGGCCAGGTCGGCGTTGTTGTCCACCGCTTCCTGGTAGACGCTGACCAGGTCGGTTTTGGTCGTCAGGGGCGCTTCAGCTGCCCAGACCAGTCCGTTGGTCGCACAAGACACGGCAAGAGCCAGTGAAAGTTTGCGCAGCATGAGGCGATCCCTAGAATAAATATTACAGCGATAATTTGGAGCCCAAGGCTAAGGCGGCCCATTCCTGGCGTCAAGACCTCAGGCAGTCACCGAGTGTAGTGGCGCTATCACGGCACAACAATCCTGTAATTACGCCATTCATCACGATGAATGCACCGCCGTTGGCAATTTGCCTGCTCCATGGTCTAGACTGGCCGCGTTCTTGTCGGGGTGCCTTGTTGGAAGGCTGAGATCGGTAAATACCGGATCCCGTTGAACCTGATCAGGTTAGCGCCTGCGTAGGGAACAAGATTTCTCGTCACCCGGCGAGTCCTCTTGTGCTTCGTCCGGGATGTTGTTCGACAATCGAACAGCCCGTGCGCCAAGCACAGCACTGTCACAGTGCGTCCATCCGTCACAGGTTCACTCCGACAAAAATCCACCGCCTGGATAGTTGGAGAGCCCGTGATGAGCATCGAATTAAAAAGCCAAAAATCAAAAAACACCGTGCACTTGAGTGAATCGGCCAAGGTCGACTCCGGTTCCGTGCAGCCGTTTACCCGCTCGCAAAAAATCTACGTCCAGGGCACCCGTCCGGATATCCGCGTGCCGATGCGCGAAGTCAGTCTCGACGTGACCCCCACCGACTTCGGCGGCGAAATCAATGCGCCCGTAGTGGTCTACGACACCTCAGGCCCCTACACCGACCCGAACGTGATCATCGACGTGCGCAAAGGCCTGGGCGATGTGCGCTCGCCGTGGATCGAATCCCGCGGCGACACTGAGCGCCTGTCGGGCTTGAGCTCGCACTTCGGCCAACAGCGCCTGAGCGATGCCGAGCTGACCGCGCTGCGTTTTGCCCACGTGAAAAACCCGCGCCGTGCCAAGGCCGGGGCCAACGTCACGCAAATGCACTACGCCCGCAAAGGCATCATCACCGCCGAGATGGAATACGTCGCCATCCGCGAAAACATGAAGCTGGAAGAGGCCCGCGCCGCCGGTCTGCTGGACCAGCAACACGCCGGCCACAGCTTCGGCGCCAGCGTGCCGAAAATCATCACCCCGGAATTTGTCCGCGAAGAAATCGCCCGTGGCCGCGCGATCATCCCGGCCAACATCAACCACACCGAACTGGAACCGATGATCATCGGCCGTAACTTCCTGGTGAAGATCAACGGCAACATCGGCAACAGCGCCCTGGGTTCGTCCATCGAAGAAGAAGTGGCGAAACTGACGTGGGGCATTCGCTGGGGGTCGGACACGGTGATGGACCTGTCCACCGGCAAGCACATCCATGAAACCCGCGAGTGGATCATCCGCAACTCGCCGGTGCCGATCGGTACCGTGCCGATCTACCAGGCCCTGGAAAAAGTCGGCGGCGCCGCTGAAGACCTGACCTGGGAGCTGTTCCGCGACACCCTGATCGAACAGGCCGAGCAGGGCGTCGACTACTTCACCATCCACGCCGGCGTATTGCTGCGCTATGTACCGCTGACCGCCAAGCGCGTCACCGGCATCGTGTCCCGTGGTGGTTCGATCATGGCCAAGTGGTGCCTGGCGCACCACAAAGAGAACTTCACCTACACCCATTTCGACGAAATCTGCGAAATCATGAAGGCCTACGACGTCAGCTTCTCCCTGGGAGACGGCCTGCGCCCGGGCTCGATTGCCGACGCCAACGACGCCGCGCAATTCGGCGAGCTGGAAACCCTCGGCGAGTTGACCAAGATTGCCTGGAAGCACGACGTGCAAACCATGATCGAAGGCCCGGGCCACGTGCCGATGCAGTTGATCAAGGAGAACATGGACAAGCAGCTGGAGTGCTGCGACGAAGCGCCGTTCTACACCCTCGGTCCGCTGACCACCGACATCGCCCCGGGTTATGACCACATCACCTCGGGCATCGGGGCGGCGATGATCGGCTGGTTCGGTTGCGCGATGCTCTGCTACGTCACGCCGAAGGAGCATTTGGGCCTGCCGAACAAGGACGATGTGAAGACCGGGATCATCACCTACAAGATCGCGGCCCATGCGGCGGACTTGGCCAAGGGGCATCCGGGGGCGCAGATTCGTGACAACGCGTTGAGCAAGGCGCGCTTTGAATTCCGTTGGGAGGACCAGTTCAACCTGGGCCTGGACCCGGACACGGCGCGTTCTTACCACGATGAAACCTTGCCGAAGGACTCGGCCAAGGTCGCGCATTTCTGCTCGATGTGCGGGCCGAAATTCTGCTCGATGAAGATCACCCAGGAAGTGCGTGAGTACGCGGCCAACCAGCGCATTGAAGCGGTGGATGTGGACGTGGCCAAGGGACTGGCGGAGCAGGCGGAGCGGTTCAAGCAGGAAGGTAGCCAGCTGTACAAAAAGGTCTGAATCAGAACCTGTGGCGAGGGAGCTTGCTCCCGCTGGAGTGCGCAGCGCTCCCGGAATCTGGATCGGTGTCTTGACTGACACTCATCGGTTGCAGGTTTTGGGGCGGCTTCGCCGCCCAGCGGGAGCAAGCTCCCTCGCCACAGGGGACTTTGCTGATTCAAATAATAGTGTCCCTCTGAGATAACACCCTTGAGCATTCAACCCAGCACCTATTCCCCAGACATCGCAGTCCCCTTGGACAAACGCGTCTTCGGCGCCCGCGATCTCTTTTCCCTGTGGTTCTCCCTGGGCATCGGCCTGATGGTCCTGCAAACCGGTGCACTGTTGGCGCCGGGCCTGGGCCTCTCCGGTTCCTTGCTGGCAATTTTCCTCGGCACTTTGGTCGGCGTGCTGTTGCTGGCCGCCGTCGGCGTGATCGGCAGCGATACCGGCCTGTCATCCATGGCCGCCCTGAAACTCAGCCTCGGCACCAAGGGTGCAAGCCTGCCGGCGCTGCTGAACCTGCTGCAGCTGATCGGCTGGGGCTCATTCGAAATCATCGTGATGCGCGACGCCGCCAGCCTGTTGGGCGCCCGCGCGTTCAGTGAAGGCAGCCTGCTGACCAGCCCATTGTTCTGGACCCTGGTATTCGGCGCCCTCGCGACCTTGCTTGCCGTCAGCGGTCCGCTGACCTTCGTGCGGCAGATCCTGCGCAAGTGGGGCATCTGGCTGCTGCTGGCCGCCTGCCTGTGGCTGACCTGGAACCTGTTTGCCAAGGCCGACCTGGCCACTCTCTGGGCCCAGGCTGGTGACGGTTCGATGCCGTTTGCCGTTGGCTTCGATATCGCGATTGCCATGCCGCTGTCCTGGCTGCCACTGATTGCCGACTACTCACGTTTCGGCAAACGCGCGAAAAACGTGTTCGGCGGCACGGCACTGGGTTTCTTCATCGGCAACTTCTGGCTGATGAGCCTTGGCGTGGCCTACACCCTGGCGTTTGCGCCGAGCGGTGAAGTGAATGCGTTGCTGCTGGCATTGGCCGGAGCCGGCCTGGGGATTCCGCTGCTGCTGATCCTGTTGGATGAATCAGAAAACGCGTTCGCCGATATTCACTCGGCGGCGGTGTCCAGCGGGATTCTGTTGCGCTTGAAAGTCGAGCACCTGGCATTGGCCATTGGCGTTATCTGCACGCTGATCGCCTGCTTTGCACCGTTGGCGCAGTACCAGAACTTCCTGCTGCTGATCGGCTCGGTGTTCGCGCCGCTGTTCGGCGTGGTGCTGGTGGATCACTTCATCCTGCGCCGTCGTGGCCATGGTGTTGCCGCCAACCTGCGCTGGCCGGCACTGCTGGCGTGGCTTGGAGGGATCAGCACCTATCACCTGTTGGCGAATCTGTACCCGGATGTCGGCGCGACCCTGCCGGCGCTGGTGCTGGCAGGGCTGTTGCACTTCATCCTGGGCCGGGCCTTCAGTGGCGTGCGGGCACCAGCTCAGGCTTGATCACGCCGGTGAGGCGCGCATAGGGGATGGTCATTTCGATCAGCCCCAATGCGTACGGCGCGATGGTGGTCACGTTGTACTTGAGCACCACTCCATTGCTGGTCAGCGCCACATTCGGGGTTTTCTGGAACGGCCAGTTCTTCACGAACTCCGGGTCACGGTCCATCTGCGAGTTGATCAGCCAGTTGTTGTGGGCGACTTTCGCGGTCTTCCAGAATGCATCTTCCTGGCCCGGCAACAGCATGTCGGTCAGGCTCAGCTCTTTGTGCAGCAGGCGTGAATAGTTGATGAAGCCGCGGCCCGGCTCGCCGTGGGCGGTGCCGGTGTCCAGGTAGCTGGACACTTCGATGATCACCAGTCCGTCATGCTGCTCACGTACCTTGGCCTGCAAGTACATGCTGTTGCGGTCCGGGGACTCACGCAAGAACTTGTCGCGGTAGGCGTTCAGGGTGGCGGGCATGGCCTGGCCAGGTGAAGTGCGGGCCATCTGCAGCAGGCGCTGTTCGATGATCTGGTCCAACTGCGGCTCGGACGGGAAGTGCACGGTGTCGATATTTACCAGCGGGCAATCCGGACTGCTGCAGCCGGGTTTGATCTGCTCGGAGGCGTCGGCGGTGGTGTCCAGCGGCTTCAGATAGGCCGGTTGGAACAGGCTCTGGCAAGCACCCAGGGTCAAGGCGATACAGGCCACGGAGGCGATTTTTAAAAGCGACATGTGTGTCCTTCATAAATCGAGGAAAGGTGAAAATGTGGAGCTTCGACTCCCGACAAGGCAGTCAGTTCGCCACTAAGCTGATTAGAGTGAGTTTGACGCCCGCCGTCTATCCCGGCAACCGGAAAGGGGCTGCATCAAGGGGCACGAGCGCGTTAGGATGGCGCGATGTCGAGGCCGCCTCGATACCGCAAGGCAATAAACGAGGGTTGATATGACGGACACAGCGAAATCGACGCCGAGCAAGGTCGAGATTGTTCAGCGCGACAATGCCTACAAGGGCTTCTACAAACTGGATCGGCTGAAACTGCGGCACGAGAAGTTTGATGGCGGCATGAGCCGTGAACTCAATCGCGAAGTCTTTGTGCGTCATGACGCCGTGTGTGTACTGCCCTATGACCCGCAGCGCGATGAAGTGGTGCTGATCGAGCAGTTTCGCGTCGGCGCCATGGGGCGTACCGACAACCCGTGGCTGATCGAAATGGTCGCTGGCCTGATCGACAAGGATGAGCAACCGGAGGAGGTTGCACACCGCGAAGCCGAGGAGGAAGCTGGCCTTACATTCTCCGCACTCTGGCCGATCACCAAGTACTTTCCGTCGCCGGGTGGCAGCACCGAATTTGTCCATTTGTTCCTGGGCCGTTGCGAAAGCGCCGGGGCCGGTGGCGTCCATGGACTGGAAGAGGAAGCCGAAGATATCCGCGTCACTGTCTGGGCCTTTGAAGACGCCCTGCAGGCGGTACGTGACGGTAAAATTTCCAACGCAGCGAGCATTATTGCCCTGCAATGGCTTGCGCTTAATCGCGCGGAAGTGAGGGGGTTATGGCAGTAAAGGCACGGGAGCGATATCGGGTTGACCTGATCGGGCTGCAAGCAGCCTGCGAGGCCAACTATGCACGGCTGATGCGGCTGCTGCCGGACATGCGCCACACCCCCGAGGCGCGGCGCATTGCCGTGACCCACGGCGACCAGATGCTCGGCGTGCTGACCCTGGAAGTGATCGTGAACTGCCCGTACACCACCACGTTGCGGGTGCGTCAGGAGCACAGCCTGCCGTGGCTGCCGGTGCCGCAGTTGGAAGTGCAGGTGTACCACGACGCACGCATGGCCGAAGTGATCAGCGCCGAACATGCACGACGCTTTCGCAGCATCTATCCTTACCCCAACGTGTTCATGCACCAACCCGATGAGAAAGCACAGCTCAATGTGTTCCTCGGTGAATGGTTGAGTCACTGCCTGGCCCTGGGCCACGAGTTCGAAGTCGTTCGATAGATGTGAACTGCGTCCGCTTCACGGGTTCCCTCTTTGTGTCCTGCCCCAGCATAATCGCCTCAAATGTCCATTCCTGTGATCACGCCCTGGGAGAACGCCTTGCCGAGCGTATCCGCCTTGAACCCTGACGCTTCGGCGTTGCTGGTGCAGTTGTCCGACAGTCACCTGTTTGCCGAGGCGGACGGCGGCCTGCTGGGCATGAATACCCGCGAGAGCCTGCAACGGGTGATCGACACGGTGCTGGTGCAGCAGCCGCAGATTGATCTGGTGCTGGCCACCGGGGATTTGTCCCAGGACGGTACGCTGGAGTCGTATCAGGCGTTTCGTGACATGACGCGGCAGATTCAGGCGCCGGCGCGCTGGATCCCGGGGAATCACGATGAGCCGCAGGTGATGCAGCAGGCGGCGGTCAATAGCGCGTTGCTGGAACCGGTGGTGGATGTGGGCAACTGGCGCATTACCCTGCTGGACTCGGCGGTGCCGGGTTCGGTGCCGGGGTATTTGCAGGATCAGCAGCTGCAATTGCTGGCGCAGTCGTTGAGTGAGGCGCCGGCTCGGCATCATCTGGTGTGTTTTCACCATCATCCGGTGTCGATTGGGTGCGCTTGGATGGAGCCCATCGGTTTGCGCAATCCTGAGGCGTTGTTTGCGGTGCTGGATCGGTTTCCGCAGGTGCGGGCGGTGCTTTGGGGGCATGTGCATCAGGAAATTGACCGGGAGCGCAATGGGGTGCGTTTGTTGGCTTCGCCTTCTACCTGTATTCAGTTCGCTCCCGGGAGTGAGGATTTCAGCGTGAGTGAGCAGGCACCCGGGTATCGCTGGCTGCGGTTGCATGCCGACGGGCGGTTGGAAACCGGTGTGGAGCGGGTGCAGGGCTTCGCGTTTCAGGTGGATTACGGTAGCAACGGCTACTGAGATTTCCCTGTAAACTGCGCCTCTTTGGCAGACCCACAGAGGACCCGGAATGTCCGCATCGATCTTGTATATCCACGGTTTCAACAGCGCACCAGCCTCCAACAAGGCCAGCCAGTTGATCACCGTGATGGACAGCCTCGGTCTGGCCGACCAACTGCGCGTGCCGGCCCTGCATCACCACCCCCGCCAGGCGATCCCCCAGTTGGAGGCGGCTATCCGTGACCTCGGAAGGCCACTGCTGGTAGGCAGCTCACTCGGCGGCTACTATGCAACCCATCTTGCCGAACGCCATGGCCTCAACGCCTTGCTGGTCAACCCGGCAGTCAGCCCTCATCGGATGTTCGACGGTTACCTGGGCACCCAGAAGAACCTCTACACCGATGAGACCTGGGAGCTGACCCACGACCACGTCGCGGCCCTGGCCGAGCTGGAAGTGCCGGCGCCCCAGGACGCCCAGCGTTATCAGGTGTGGTTGCAGACCGGCGATGAAACACTGGATTATCGCCTCGCCCAGCAGTATTACCGGGCCTGTGCCTTGCGCATCCAGGCCGGTGGCGATCACGGTTACCAGGGCTTCGCCCAACAGTTACCGGCGCTGTTGAGTTTTGCCGGCATAGGCTCCGATCAGTACCAATCCTTCGATTTCACCGCATTGTGAAACCGCAGGTTACTTTTTAATCGAACGACTCACGACGAGACCCCATGGCCACTCCCAGCGCTAGCTCTTATAACGCCGACGCCATCGAAGTCCTCTCGGGCCTCGACCCGGTGCGCAAACGCCCCGGCATGTACACCGACACCAGTCGGCCGAACCACCTTGCCCAGGAAGTCATCGACAACAGCGTCGACGAAGCCTTGGCCGGGCACGCCAAGTCGGTACAAGTCATCCTTCACGCCGACCATTCCCTGGAAGTGTCCGACGACGGTCGTGGCATGCCGGTGGACATTCACCCGGAAGAGGGTGTGTCGGGCGTCGAGCTGATCCTCACCAAGCTGCACGCCGGCGGCAAGTTCTCCAACAAGAACTACCAGTTCTCCGGTGGCTTGCACGGTGTGGGTATTTCCGTGGTCAACGCCCTGTCGAACCACGTACGGGTCAAGGTCAAGCGCGACGGCAACGAGTATCAGATGACTTTCGCCGATGGCTACAAGGCCACCGACCTGGAAGTGATCGGCACCGTCGGCAAGCGCAATACCGGCACCAGCGTGTACTTCGCGCCGGACCCGAAATACTTCGATTCACCGAAATTCTCCATCAGCCGCCTCAAGCATGTGCTCAAGGCCAAGGCTGTTCTGTGCCCGGGCCTGCTGGTCAGCTTTGAAGACAAAGGCACCGGCGAAAAGGTCGAGTGGCATTACGAAGACGGCCTGCGTTCCTACCTGGAAGACTCTGTCAGCGAATTCGAGCGCCTGCCGAACGAGCCGTTCTGCGGCAGCCTGGCGGGTAATAAAGAAGCCGTGGACTGGGCCTTGTTGTGGCTGCCGGAAGGTGGCGACAGCGTCCAGGAAAGCTACGTCAACCTGATCCCGACGGCCCAGGGCGGTACCCACGTCAACGGTTTGCGCCAGGGCTTGCTGGATGCCATGCGCGAATTCTGCGAATACCGCAGCCTGCTGCCGCGCGGCGTGAAGCTGGCGCCGGAAGACGTCTGGGAGCGGATCGCGTTCGTCCTGTCGATGAAAATGCAGGAGCCGCAATTCTCCGGCCAGACCAAGGAGCGCCTGTCGTCCCGTGAGGCAGCGGCGTTTGTCTCCGGGGTGGTCAAGGATGCCTTCAGCCTGTGGCTCAACGAACACCCTGAATTGGGCCTGGCCCTGGCGGAGCTGGCGATCAACAACGCCGGCCGTCGCCTGAAGGCCAGCAAGAAAGTCGAACGCAAGCGCATTACCCAGGGGCCGGCACTGCCTGGCAAGCTGGCGGACTGCGCCGGGCAAGACCCGATGCGCTCCGAGCTGTTCCTGGTGGAAGGTGATTCTGCCGGCGGTTCCGCCAAGCAAGCGCGGGACAAGGAATTCCAGGCGATCCTGCCCCTGCGCGGCAAGATCCTAAACACCTGGGAAGTCGATGGCAGCGAAGTACTGGCCAGCCAGGAAGTGCACAACATTGCCGTGGCCATCGGTGTCGACCCGGGCGCGGCGGACATGAGTCAGCTGCGCTACGGCAAGATCTGCATCCTCGCCGACGCCGACTCCGACGGCTTGCACATTGCGACCTTGCTCTGTGCACTGTTCGTCCAGCATTTCCGCCCGTTGGTGGATGCCGGTCACGTCTATGTCGCCATGCCGCCTTTGTACCGCATCGACTTGGGCAAGGAGATTTTCTACGCCCTGGACGAAGCCGAGCGCGATGGCATCCTCGATCGCCTGGTGGCCGAGAAGAAACGCGGCAAGCCGCAGGTCACCCGATTCAAGGGCCTGGGTGAGATGAACCCGCCGCAGCTGCGGGAAACCACCATGGACCCGAACACCCGGCGCCTGGTGCAGTTGACCCTGGAAGATTTCGCCGCCACCTCGGAAATGATGGACATGTTGCTGGCGAAGAAACGCGCGCCGGATCGCAAGAACTGGCTGGAGTCCAAGGGCAACCTGGCCGAGGTTCTGGGCTGATGCGCAGCGGTTTCGCCCTGGCGATACTGTTGTTGAGCGGGTTGGCGGCCACCTCGGTGGTCGCAGCGCCTGCGGCTGAGCTGAAGCTGTTGTCGGAACACCCGGTGGAAGGCATGCGCGGCGGTAACCTGTCGGGCCTGGCCATGTGCGGCAAGGAGTTGTGGACGGTGTCCGACCGCGACGACGATCAGATCTACCGTCTCGATATCAGTGCCGATACCTGGCAGGCCGAAACGGTGAAGATCGACGTGCCGCCGGTGCCGGAGTCCGGCTTGCCCTTTGGCTTGCGCTCGCGCACCAAGGCGGCGTCGTTGATTCGCGGTGGTGACCTGGATTTTGAAGGCATCAGCTGCGATGCGGCGGGCAACCGTTACATCGTCAGCGAAGCCCATGCGGCGGTGCTGCAAGTGCCGGTGAGCGGTGCGCCGGAGTGGTTGAAGATCGCCCCGGGCATGGTGCGTGAGGCTCGGGCCAGTGGCATGCTGCTGCACTTCAATGCGTTGTTTGAAGGCCTGGCGGTGAACCCTGAGGGCAATCAAATCTGGCTGGCGGCTGAACGCGAGCGGCGCGGGTTGATTTCGATCAAGCGTCCGCAATCGCTCTGGGATTGCGACGGTCCTTGTGTGTTGTTGAGCGAGGCGGGCACCGAGATGCAGCCGGCACAGATGCCCAAGGCCAAGGCGGTTTCGCGCAATTTCTCTGACGTCGCGCTGTTCGAGGGCAAGCTGTTCACCCTCGAAAGCAGCCAGTTTCAGTTGTGCCGTCGTGATCCCGTGACGGCGAAGGCCGAACAATGCTGGTCCTACGCCGATGAAATGCTGGCGCCGCAACGCCAATACAACCAGCCCTACGGCCTGGCCGAAGCGTTGGTGCTGTAGGCCGATGGCGCGTGGATCGGCCTGGACAACAACTTCGGCGCCCGCGCCGATGGCGAAAAGCGGCCGGTGGTCTATCGTTTCGCCGCCCCTGCGGGTGGCTGGAGCGCCAAGCCATGAGTGCGCAAACACCCGGCAAGCGCGCCGGGCGTGTGTTGATGTTCGTCGCGTGGGGCGCCGGCCTGTTTTTGGCGACACGATTTTTTGGGCAGTGGGAAGCGCGACAGGAAAACCCCAATGCCGTGGTGACCTCGGAGCAGCACGAGGGTTATATCGAAGTAAAACTGCTGGGCAACGGCCAAGGGCATTTTGTCGCCACTGGCCAGATCAACGGCAAGCCGGTGCAGTTCATGCTCGACACCGGGGCCACCGACGTGGCGGTTCCGGCTGAATTGGCCGACCGTCTCGGGCTTGAACGCGGCATGCCGGTTGGCGTGAGTACGGCCAACGGGCGAACCCAGGGCTTTCGGACCGAGTTGGGCCGTCTGCAACTGGGCGATATCGTCCTTCGGGACGTGCGCGCCATCGTGGTACCGGGTTTGGGCGATGAACAGGTATTGCTGGGCATGAGTGCATTGAAACAACTTGAATTTACCCAGCGCAGCGGCACTTTGCTGCTGCGCCAGACCAAACAATGATGAGGCCCGCATGAGTGACATCCTTGCAGACAGCTTAGATGGCGTTGAACGCCGGTCGCTGGCTGACTTCACCGAAAATGCCTACCTCAACTACTCCATGTACGTGATCATGGACCGTGCCTTGCCGCATATCGGCGACGGCCTGAAGCCCGTACAGCGGCGCATTATCTATGCGATGAGTGAGTTGGGCCTGGACGCTGACTCCAAGCACAAGAAGTCGGCGCGTACCGTCGGTGACGTGCTCGGTAAATTCCACCCTCACGGCGACTCGGCGTGCTACGAAGCCATGGTGCTGATGGCCCAGCCGTTCAGCTACCGCTACACGCTGGTGGACGGCCAGGGTAACTGGGGTGCGCCGGATGATCCGAAGTCCTTCGCCGCCATGCGTTACACCGAAGCGCGTCTGTCGCGGTATTCGGAAGTGCTGCTCAGCGAACTGGGCCAGGGCACGGCCAACTGGGGCCCGAACTTTGACGGCACCCTCGACGAGCCGCTGGTGTTGCCGGCTCGTTTGCCGAATATCCTGCTCAATGGCACCACGGGTATCGCCGTGGGCATGGCCACTGACGTACCGCCCCACAACCTGCGGGAAGTGGCCAGCGCCTGCGTGCGCCTGCTGGATGAGCCGAAGGCTACGGTCGAACAGCTCTGCGAGCATATCCAGGGCCCGGATTACCCGACCGAAGCAGAAATCATCACGCCTCGCGCCGACCTGCTGAAAATCTACCAGACCGGCAAAGGCTCGGTGCGCATGCGCGCCGTGTACCACATCGAAGACGGCGACATCATCGTCACCGCGCTGCCGCACCAGGTGTCCGGGGCCAAGGTGCTGGAGCAGATTGCCGCGCTGATGCAGGCCAAGCCGTCGAAGCTGCCGCAAGTCGCCGACCTGCGTGACGAGTCCGACCACGAAAACCCGTGCCGCATCGTGATCATCCCGACCAACAGCCGGGTCGACCATGAAGTGCTGATGCAGCATCTGTTCGCCAGCACCGAGCTGGAGTCCAGCTATCGGGTCAACATCAACATCATTGGCCTGGACGGCAAGCCGCAGTTGAAGAACCTGCGGGCTTTGCTGGTGGAATGGCTGGAATTCCGGGTGCAGACCGTGCGTCGCCGCCTGCAATTCCGCCTGGACAAGGTCGAACGCCGCCTGCACCTGTTGGACGGCTTGCTGATCGCTTACCTCAACCTGGATGAAGTGATCCATATCATCCGTACCGCCGAGCACCCGAAGGCCGAGCTGATCGCGCGCTTCGAACTCAGCGAAATCCAGGCCGACTACATCCTCGACACCCGTCTGCGTCAGTTGGCGCGACTGGAAGAGATGAAGCTGCGGGACGAACAGGACGCGCTGCTCAAGGAACAAGCCAAGCTCCAGGCCCTGCTGGGCAGCGAGGCCAAGCTGAAGAAGCTGGTGCGCACCGAGCTGATCAAGGACGCCGAAACCTATGGCGACGACCGCCGCTCGCCGATTGTCGAACGCGCCGAAGCCAAGGCCCTGACCGAAACCGAGTTGCTGCCCAACGAGAAAATTACCGTCGTTCTGTCGGAAAAGGGTTGGGTTCGCTCAGCCAAAGGGCATGATATTGACGCCACCGGCCTGTCTTACAAGGCTGGCGACGGTTTCAAAACCGCGGCGGCGGGGCGTTCCAACCAGTTTGCGGTGTTTATCGACTCCACCGGTCGCAGTTATTCGGTGCCGGCGCACACGTTGCCATCGGCGCGGGGGCAGGGCGAACCGTTGACCGGGCGCCTGACACCGCCACCGGGTGCGAATTTTGAATGCGTGCTGCTGCCGGACGATGATTCGCTGTACGTCATCGCCTCCGATGCGGGCTATGGGTTCGTGGTCAAGGGTGAAGACCTGCAGGCCAAGAACAAGGCGGGCAAGGCGTTGTTGAGCCTGCCGAACAACGCCAAGGTGATCCTGCCGCGTCCGGTGGAAGACCGTGAAGGCAACTGGCTGGCGTCGGTGACGACCGAAGGGCGCCTGCTGGTGTTCAAGATCAGCGATTTGCCGCAGTTGGGCAAAGGCAAGGGCAACAAGATCATTGGTATTCCCGGGGAGCGGGTGGCCAGTCGCGAAGAGTACGTGACCGACATCGCCGTGATCCCGGAAGGCTCGACCCTGGTGTTGCAGGCCGGCAAGCGCACGTTGTCACTGCGCCCTGACGACCTCGAGCACTACAAGGGTGAGCGGGGTCGTCGTGGCAATAAACTGCCGCGCGGCTTCCAGCGAGTGGACGCTTTACTGGTGGAAACGCCCGTTTAAGGCGATATAGAGCGCCCGATCTACGATTTAACCCGTAGATCGACGCTTTCGCGCTGGAGTCATGGCGCATATTCACGGATGATATGGCCTTTCCAGCGCCGGCGTGGCTGAGCGCGTACAGGTTATTTTTGAGTATTACATTGTGGTTCGCCTTGTGGCAGCCACCTGGATGGGATGATGACTGCTCCGCGCCTTCCTTTATTTTTGTTGCTCGCTGGCCTTTTGGGCCTGGCGGGTTGCAGCACACACCAACCGGTGTCGCTGTATCAGCTGGACAGTGGAAGTCCGGCTCAGCCTGCACAAAGTGCCGGCATGGCTGTATTGCTTGGCCCTGTTGTAGTGGCCGACTACCTGCAACGTGAAACCCTGCTGCAACGTCAGAACGACGGCAGCCTGCAAGGTTCCACCGATGGCCGCTGGGCCGGTAGCCTTTCGTCCGACATCAATCAGTTGATGTTGCGCCAGGTGGCTGGCCACCTGGACAGCCAGCGTGTGGTATTGGCGCCGGCGCCGTTGGGTTTTGCCCCGGACGTACAGGTGCTGCTGACCATTACGCGACTGGACTCGGGCGTTTCGCAGCCCGCTATCCTCGACGCGCAATGGCGCTTGATCGACCGTCGTGGCCAGGTGCGGGATAACCGCATCGTGCACTTGCAGGAAGAGCACAGCGGCAGCACCGCGTCCCAGGTCCAGGCCCAGGGTGTGTTGCTGCAACGTTTGGCTGACCAGCTGTCGGTGGCCCTCAAGCCATTGGCCAATCAGCCAGCGGTGGCAGAAGCGCCACGCAAACAGGCCCCGGCGCAGCCCAAGGCTGCGGCACCGGAGAAGCCGAAGATGCCGATGGCCGTGCCGATTCGCACCGATATGGAAGTGTTCAGGTTCTGACCTGAATACAGACCAACAAAAAGGCCCGCTGATGAGCGGGCCTTTTGTTTGTGCGGGATTTGAGCGGTACGCAGATCTAATGTGGGAGCGGGCTTGCTCGCGAAGGCGGCGGATCAGTCGATACATAGGCTGACTGACAGGCCGCTTTCGCGAGCAAGCCCGCTCCCACATTGATTTGCGTTGTTCTTTAGTTCTTCGCCCGCGTCTCATGCATCCGCGCCAGCTGGCGCTCAAGCATCGACGGGTAAGGCTCCATCAACCGCTCCACACAGCACGCACCTTCAGGGCTGGCAATCGGGCGGATCCGCGCACGCTGGCGAATCAGCACGTCGTCACTGATCTTGCGTTCCACCAGCAGCAGGTTGCGGCTGTGTTGCGACAAGGCCAGCGCATCCTGGGCAATCTCGGTCAGGAGCAGATCGATCTGGCTCATGCCATACAGATCGTCGCCCACCGTCAAGCCCAATTGCAGTTGCAGGGTGATGCCGCTGTCGGCCACTTCGATTTGCAGCGCATGGCCCAGGGCCCGCAGCAGTTCACCGCAGCAGATGGCGTTGGTCAGGTAGTCTTCGCCGCTGTCTTCGCTGTGGAACAGCATCAAGGTGCTGCCGTCGTTCAGGGTGTGCAGTTCGCTCTGATACAGCGAGGCCGCCTGGTCGAGGCAGTCACGATAACGTTCCAGCAGCTCGGTCAGGCGTGCCCGCGGCAAGCGACGCAGTTGATCCTGTGCGCCCAGTTGCACGGCCAATACGGCGCTGTGCTGGGGCTGGGTGCTGCGCACCGGAGCAGGCTGCATAGCAGGAGCGGTTGGCACTGAAGTATCGCGAAGATCGGCGAACGGGTCTTCTTCGTCCAGTTCGTCTTCTTCTGCCTTGATCACATGACGGGTCGCCGGCTTTTGGGCCGCTACCGGCGCAGACTCGTCGAAGCTCGGGTCCCGCAGGTTGCGCACTTCAAACTCGGGCTCGTCGTCTTCGTAGTCGGTGTCGTCGAACTCGGGCTCGGGTTCAACCTCGGGCACTACGGGCTCCGGCGCGAAGCTGGTGTGCAGTTGGCGGGCGAGGTCGCCGATTTCGTCCTGGCGGTCGGTGGCCGGGGTGTGTTCATCGATATCCCGCAGCCAGATGCGCAGTTGCATCAGTGGCGTGGAGATATGCCGGCCCAGGCGCAGGCTCAAGGCCAGGGACAGTGCCAGCAGGATCGCACTCAAGATACCCATGCTTTGCAGGCTGATGGTCATCGGCTGCTGGAACTGTTGCATGTCCAGGCTGATGCGCAGTTGGCCGGCCTTCACGTCCTGAAACGTGATATTGCTCTGGTACAGGCCTTCGGCTTCACCCAGCAGGCCGTTTTTCGGGCGTTGCCCGGCTTCGGCCATGATCCGGTTGTCCACGCTATAGATAGCGGCGTGGGCCACCAGCGGGTTCTTGGTCAGGTTGTTGAGCAGCACGTTGAGGCTGAGGATGTCGTTGGACACCAACAACTCAGTCGCCGAGGTGGCGGTCTGGGTGGTCAGGCTCTCGCCCAAAGCGTCGGCTTGCTCGTGCATGGCCTGCTTGAACTGCAAACCCATCACGCAGGCGTAGATGACCAGGGCCAGGGCGACCAGGATCACGTTATGGCTGGCGATGCGTAATGCGATCGGTACACGGCGGTGGCGCAGTGCCCGGAAGATCAGCAGGAAGAAGTTATCGGTTTTTACTGGCGTGGGCCGGTTCACTTAAGCTCGGCTCTTTAGTCCGTGAAGTTGACGCGCAGTATAGCGACAGGCCCAAGACCGGCAAAGCGCTGGCTGTGCCCGATGGTCACTGAAAGTGGGTAGAATGCGGTTTTTTTCCAGCTCGGGGGTGCGCTTTGCGCGAAATTGTCCTGATTAACATCACAGGTGAGGACCGTCCGGGTCTCACCGCAGCCATTACCGGTGTTCTGGCCCAGGGTGGTGTGAACATTCTCGACATCGGCCAGGCAGTGATTCACGACACGCTGTCGTTCGGCATCCTGGTGGAAATTCCCAGCACCGAGCAGGCCTCGTCCGTGCTCAAGGACATCCTGTTTACGGCGTATAAGCTGGATCAGCAGGTGCGTTTCACCCCGGTGTCCGAAGAGGATTACCAGAGCTGGGTGGCCGGCCAGGGCAAAAAACGCCACATCGTGACGCTGTTGACTCGCAAGGTGACGGCCGAGCAATTGCAGCGTGTCAGTTCGATCACGGCTCAGTACGGTTTGAATATCGACCACATTGACCGTCTGTCGGGTCGTATGCCGTTGGACACGCCGGCGGACAAGGGCAAGGGCTGCATTGAGTTCTCCGTACGCGGTGAGCCGGCAGATCCTCAGGCCCTGCGTGCCGAATTCCTGAGCGTTGCCCAGGAGCTGAATGTCGATATCGCCTTCCAGGAAGACTCGCTGTTCCGCCGCAATCGCCGCCTGGCGGTGTTCGACATGGACTCGACGCTGATCGAAGCCGAAGTCATCGACGAATTGGCCAAGGCTGCCGGTGTAGGTGAGCAAGTCTCGGAAATCACCGAGCGTGCCATGGCCGGTGAGCTGGATTTCCGTGCCAGCTTCAAGGAGCGCCTGGCGCTGCTCAAGGGCCTGGATGTGAGCGTACTGGACTCCATCGGCGCCTCGCTGCGCCTGACAGAAGGCGCCGAAACCCTGTTCGCCGAACTCAAGCGCCTGGGCTACAAGACCGCGATCCTGTCGGGCGGTTTCACCTACTTCGCCAAGCAATTGCAGGCCAAGCTGGGTATCGACTATGTGTTCGCCAACGAGCTGGAAGTGGTAGACGGCAAGGTGACGGGCGTGGCCGTGGAGCCGATTGTCGACGCACAGCGTAAGGCTGACCTGTTGCGGGAATTGGCGCACAAGGAAGGGTTGCGTCTGGAGCAGACCATTGCGGTCGGCGACGGGGCAAATGACTTGCCGATGCTGGCGATTGCCGGGTTGGGTGTGGCGTTCCGGGCCAAGCCGCTGGTCAAGCAATCGGCCAAGCAGGCGATTTCGACTTTAGGGCTGGATGGCGTGTTGTACCTGTTGGGCTTTCGCGATCGCGACGGTCAGCTCTGAAGATCGTTCCCACGCTCTGCGTGGGAACGCCGCCCTGGACGCTCCGCGTCCGATTTTGAGGTTGGGACGCGGAGCGTCC
This sequence comes from Pseudomonas sp. C6002, assembly GCF_013385805.1. NCBI lineage: Bacteria > Pseudomonadati > Pseudomonadota > Gammaproteobacteria > Pseudomonadales > Pseudomonadaceae > Pseudomonas > Pseudomonas sp. C6002. The sequence continues at coordinate 171,581 of NZ_JACAPH010000004.1, forward strand.
CGGGATGCATTCCCACGCGGAGCGTGGGAATGATCGCTAGGTCAGGCTTTCGGCAAACCCATGCCCTGGCCCATCTGCACCGGCGTCCCCGCCTGCAGTGCTTCCGACCATTGAACCTGGTCCGGCCCAAACAGCACGATTGCCGTCGAACCCAGCTTGAAGCGCCCCAGTTCCGCACCTTTTTCCAGGTGGATCGGCCCACGGGCAGCTTCGTCATAACGGAAGGTTTTCAGCTCGCGTTTTGGCGGCGTTACCAAGCCTGCCCAAACCGTTTCAATCGATGCCACGATCATCGCGCCAACCAGAACCACGGCCATCGGGCCGCGTTCGGTGTCGAAGATGCAGGCAACACGCTCGTTACGCGCAAACAGTTCCGGCACATTTTCGGCGGTGGTCTGGTTTACCGAGAAGATTCGGCCAGGGATATAAACCATTTCCCGCAGGGTGCCGGCCAATGGCATATGCACCCGGTGGTAGTCCTTCGGCGACAGGTAAACAGTGGCGAAATCGCCGCCCATGAACGGCGCAGCCACCGCCGCATCGCCGCCCAGCAATTCCAGCACGCTGAAGCTGTGGCCCTTGGCCTGGAACACCCGGCCATGTTCAATCGGGCCCAACTGGCTGACAGCGCCATCGGCCGGGCTCAACACCGCGCCTGGGGTCTGATCCAGCGGCCGTGCACCGTCTTTCAACGCGCGGGTGAAGAAGGCGTTGAAGTGCTCGTAAGCGGTCACGTCTTCAACCAGGGCCTGGGACATGTCCACTTGATAACGCTTGGCAAACCAGCGGGTGAACGCATTCTTGAACCAGCGCACGCGGCATTCGGCAATGCAACCGGCCAGACGCGACAGCAGGTGGTGGGGCAGCAAGTACTGGCTGAGGATGAACAACTGCTTTTTCATTAACTGTCCTTAAACCTTAAATCTCAACGGGGGTGTCGGGGTGGTTGCCCCATTCGCCCCAGGAACCGGCATAACCTTTGACTCGTGGATAACCGAGCGCCTTGGCCACCAGGTAGGTGAAGCCAGAACGGTGGTGAGTCTGGCAGTGGGTGATGATTTCTTTGTCGCGGGTCAGCCCGAGGTCTTCGAGGATCTGCGGCATGTCGCGGCGGATGCGCAGCTGGCGCGCCTTGTCCATGCCGGCGGTCCATTCGAAGTTCACCGCGCCCGGGATGTGTCCACCCTTGGCCGCGAGGACTTTCTCCCCGGAGTATTCCAGCGGGCCACGGGCGTCCCAGATGCCCAGGTCGGCAGCGCCGAGGCGGCTTTGCAGGTACTCGCGGGTGGCGGTGGGTTCTTCATGCAACGTCAGGCTGACCGGCCCGCCGGCGCTGGCCGGTACCTCGGTGGACACTGGGTGTTTTTCTTCCAGCCACGCCAGCAGGCCGCCATCGAGGTAGTGGTATTTCTTGTGGCCGATGACGTCGAGCATCCAGATGAATCGCCCGGCCCAGCCACCGCCTTCGTCGTCATACACCACGTAGGTGGCATCAGGGGTGTGGCCCAGTTCGCCGAACAGCTTTTCCAGATCGGCCTTGCCCGGCAGCAGGCCCGGCGCTGGTGGCTGGCCCAGTTGAGTGCGTTTTGGATCAACGAAACGTGCGCCGGGGATATGCCCTTCGGCGTAACGCGCAGCGCTGGTGAGGTCCACCAGGATCAGGTGTTCGGCATCGAGGCGACCGAGCAGGTCACTGGCCTCGATGACCAGCGGCAAGCCAGAGAAGTCAGGCATGTGAGGTCTCCTGGGCATAAAAATTGGGCGCTAAGGGAGGGCGATTGTAGCGCAAGCGTCAGGCACTGCGGTTGGTAAAGCTGTGCAGGGCCTTTTCGATGCATTGGGCGGTTTTGCCGAAGGCCTGCACGGTGGTTTCCGAGAACGGCCCGCCGCCCTGGTCGGCCACCATCAGCATCACCACCCGGCCATTGCAGCTCAGGGAGCGCAGCAGCAGGTGTTCGCCTTTGAACAGGCGGCGCAGTTCCGGCGGCAGCAGTGCCGAGAACTGGGCGTGGTTGTCGGGGTTGAGGCGCACCTGGGCGGACTTGGCCAGCAGGCGTTGCAGCAGGGTGCTTTGCGCCACGTCGAGGCTCATGTGGTCGGCGTCCTTCGGCAGGCCGTCGACTTGATGCACACGTAGCGTGCTCAAGGTTTTGTCCGCCATCAGCAGCATCACCCGTTGCATGCCGCAGGCCACGAGGGCTTCCTTGGCGCAGGTGGTCAGGTGCATGGCGTTGGCAAAGCGGCTCGGCTCTACGAGCAATTCGGTGCAGCGCTTGCGCCAGATCGCCAGGGACTCGGCGGTGGGTGGCGGTGCCGGCAGCAAGCCGTGGTGAACGCGCTGCACATCCCATGGCCAGATCAACGACAGCGCCGGGTGCCACAGGTCGCGCATCAGGGTGCTGCGGGCGCTGATCGCCGCGTGTTGGTGGGACTGTTGCTGCACTTCGGCCAACGGTTGCTGCAGGTAAAGCGCAGTGAGGTATTGCCAGCGCTGGGTGTGCGGGCAGGTCCAGGACTCCTGCGCCGCCAGCGCCAGGCCGTTGGCCAACAGCACAGTGTTGGCCGGCTGGTTCAGCCAGCGGCGCAGGTTCGGGTCGGCATCCAGCAACTGCTGTTGGCGCAACGGCTCGTCTTCACGGGCAATGCTCAGCGCCTTGACCAGCAAGCGTTGTTCCGTCAGCAGTAACGTATAACCCTGGGATACCCAGATCGGCAGGCGCCAGGTGTTGGTCAACCCGAGGCACAGGTCCAGCAGGCGTACGCCGAACAGCTCCTGTTCGACTGTGCGTGCCGATTCGCCCTTGTGAATCACCCGCAGCTCCCATTCTTCCAGCAGCTTGGGATAGGCAATCGCCATCGGCCACAGCGGCGAAAGGAACAGCAGGCTGCCCCAGTGAATGTCTTGCCACAACCGCGCCAGGCGGCTGGCGAACAGGCCGCTGGCTTGTTGCGAAGCGTGCTGGCTGATCATCTGCAGCTGGCGCAGGGCCACGGGGATTTCATTCAGCGGCACGGAAGGCAGGCGCCGCAGCAGCTCCTCGGTGCGCTTGAGGCCGAGGCGATTGATCGCCACTTCGAGATTTTCTGCCGGCTCCGCGAGGCTGCCGTGGGCCTGGTTGTTGGCCTCGCGCATCACGCTCAGCACCAGCGCCGGGCTGTTCTGCATCAGCTCTGCAATATCCCGCAACGAACTGCGGTTGTCGCCGATGGCCTTGCAAACCCGGTCGTGGCTCGCCTGTGGAACAGGCAACAGCACATCGTCCAGGCGCTTTACCCAAGCGGCGAGGGTGGCGGGTTTTTGAGTTGGGACTGTCGTTTCATTTGCCATGATTGGGGCGCGATCATCACTTGCGGTCAACACGCCCGGGACGGGCCGAACTGGTTTTTCGCCATAACGGGCTATAGTCTGGCGCAGATTTGCCGATAAGTAGAACAAGAGTTTTCAACTCTTGCGAATATGACCCTGAACCCGACGGCGCAAGTACTCATCCCCTATGGCTAAAATTATCGGCATCATCGTCGTCATCGCGAGCGTGCTCGGCGGATACGTCCTTTCCCACGGCAAGATTGCGGCGCTGATCCAGCCTTTCGAAGTGCTGATTATCGGCGGTGCGGCGTTCGGCGCATTCCTGCAGGCCAACCCCGGCTACATGACGATGCACGTGATCAAGAAGTCGCTGGGCATGTTCAGCTCGCGCTTCTCCCACACCTTCTACCTGGAAGTGCTGGGGCTGATCTACGAGATCCTCAACAAGAGCCGCCGCGAAGGCATGATGGCCATCGAAGGCGACATCGAGGACGCCGCGGCGAGCCCGATTTTCGCCAAGTACCCGGCCGTGCTCAAAGACGAGCGCATGACCGCCTACATCTGTGATTACCTGCGCATCATGTCGTCCGGCAACATGGCGCCCCATGAGCTGGAAGGCCTGTTCGACATGGAACTGTTCAGCCTCAAGGAAGAGCTGGAGCACCCATCCCACGCCGTGACCGGCATCGCCGACGGCATGCCCGGTTTCGGTATTGTTGCCGCGGTGCTCGGGATCGTGGTGACCATGGCCTCCCTGGGTGAAGGCGACCAGAAAGCCATCGGCATGCACGTAGGTGCGGCACTGGTAGGTACCTTCTTCGGTATTCTCGCGGCCTACGGTTTCTTCGGCCCGCTGGCCACGTCCCTGGCCCACGATGCCAAGGAAGAAGTGAATCTGTACGAAGCCATCAAGGCCTGCCTGGTGGCTTCGGCTTCCGGCATGCCGCCATCGCTGGCAGTGGAGTTCGGGCGCAAGGTTCTGTATCCGAAGCACCGTCCAAGCTTCGCTGAGCTGGAACAAGCGGTTCGCGGTCGCTAAGCCATGGAAAACAACCAGCCGATCATCATCAAGCGCGTCAAGCGCTTCGCTGCGGGGCACCATGGCGGCGCCTGGAAAATCGCCTTCGCCGACTTTGCGACGGCGATGATGGCGTTCTTCCTGGTGCTGTGGCTGATGTCCACCGCCACGCCGGAACAGAAGATCGCCATCGCCGGTTACTTCAAGGACCCCATCGGTTTCTCCGAGAGCGGCACGCCTTTTGTGATCGACCTCGGTGGTTCGCCGCAACTGGCGCCCGAGCGCACCATCAACCCGGAAATCAAGACCGACTCGCCCCAGGAAAAGATCCCGATCGAGCGCGACACCGTCGAGAGCATGGCCGAACAGGTCGAGCAGGAACGCCTGGAATTGCTGCTGCAGGAACTGCAAACCAAGGTTGAGGAAAACCCGCAACTGCTGAAGTTCAAGGACCAGATTTCCTTCGAGATCACCCCGGATGGCTTGCGCATCCAGATCACGGACGCCGCCAACCGGCCGATGTTCGATTCCGGCAGTGCACGCTTGAAGCCGTACTTTGAAGACATCCTGCTGGCCATGGCCGACACCATCAAGGCGGTGCCGAACAAGATCAGCATCAGCGGCCACACCGACGCCAAGCCGTATGCAGGCCAGGGCGACTTCGGCAACTGGGAGCTCTCGGCCAACCGGGCCAATGCCGCGCGTCGTGCACTGGTGGCCGGCAGCTATCCGGACCCGCAAGTGGCACGGGTGGTGGGGTTTGCTTCCTCGCAGCTGTTTGATCCCAAGGATCCGTTCAATCCGATCAACCGACGCATCGATATCGTCGTGCTGACCAAAAAGGCCCAGCGTGCGATTGAAGGTGACCCGCCTGCGACGCCACCGGTACCGACCCAGGGTGAAGGCGCGCCGGGCGAGGTGCCGGCAGACCCGAACGCACTGCCGCCCGAGCAGGAGCCGCTGCCAGCCCATGAGCTGCGGCAGAAGCTGAACCTGTTTGACGATGGCGGTGTGAAGGATCCGACTCAGCCAGCCACTGGCTCGTAAGCAGGTACAAAAAGGCCGCGATGATCGCGGCCTTTTTGTATCTGCTACATCCTGTAGGAGCGAGCTTGCTCGCGATGGACGTTAACGATGACGCGTGCTCTCTGAATGCACGCGGCGCCCTCAAGCTTTTCGCGAGCAAGCTCGCTCCTACATGTTAATAGCTGGTCTCGGGCAAGCTGGCGATGATCGAGCGATAGCTGTTCATTCGCTGCTGCTGCACGCGGCCGTCTTCCAGTGCCTTGAGCAGGGCGCAACCCGGCTCGCGGTCATGTTTGCAGTCACGGAAACGGCAGGTGCCGATCAAGTCGTTGAACTCGATAAAGCCCGCTTCAACATCGGCACGGCTCACATGGCCCAGGCCGAATTCACGGATGCCGGGGGAGTCGATCAACTCGCCGCCGCCCGGAAAGTGGAACAATCGCGCGGTGGTGGTGGTGTGGGTGCCCTGGCCGGACAGCTCCGACAGCGGGCCAACACGGGTTTCGACTTCCGGCAACAGGCTGTTGACCAGGGACGACTTGCCCACGCCCGACTGGCCGACGAACACGCTGATGCGCCCGTCCAGTTCAGTCTGTAACTGTTCCATGCCATTGCCGTGATGCGCCGAGACTTCCAGCACCGGGTAGCCGAGGGTGCGGTACACCGCCAGCAACGCGTTGAGCGCCGGGGCGTTCTGTTGGTCGATCAGGTCGAATTTGTTCAGCAGCAACAGCGGGCGAATGCCGGCGTGTTCGGCCGCTACCAGGTAGCGGTCGATCAGGTTGGCATGGGGTTCGGGCAGTGGCGCGAAGACAATGACGATCATGTCGACGTTGGCCGCTACCGGCTTGAGCTGGCCACGGCTGTCGGGGCGACGCAGTTCGGTGGTGCGCGGCAACTGGGCGACGATCACGCCGATGCCCTGGTTGCCGGCACGCCATACCACCTTGTCGCCGGTCACCAGCGCAGGCAGGTTGGCGCGCAGGTGGCAACGGAACACCTGGCCGGCGTGATCGCCTTCGGTGGCCTCGACTTCGACCTGCACACCGAAGTGCGCGATCACCAGGCCCGTTTGCTCGGGGCCCAGGTCGCCGCCCTCAAGCGCTTCCACGGCGGAGGATTCACGTTTGGCGGCGCGGGCAGCGCGTTCGCCCTGAATCTTTTCGATGCGCCAGTTTTGGCGACGGTTGAGCTGGCGTTTGGCCATTGGTGTTCCGTGTCGATAATGCAAAGGTTAGGTGAAACGGTCGCGAGTCTAGCACGCCCTGCCTGCTAAACTGCGCAGCTACGCCAAGGTGCCAAGGAACCACGACATGCAAAACCCACAGAACCTGATTTGGATCGATCTGGAAATGACCGGTCTGAACCCTGACACCGACGTCATCATCGAGATGGCGACCATTGTCACCGACAGCAACCTCAACACCTTGGCCGAAGGTCCGGTGATCGCCATTCACCACAGCGACGCGGTGCTGGCCACCATGGACGAGTGGAACACCCGCACCCACGGCAACTCGGGCCTGACCCAGCGTGTGCGCGACAGCCGCGTGAGCATGGCTGAGGCTGAAGCCGAAACCATCGCCTTCCTGGAAAAGTGGGTACCCAAGGGCAAGTCGCCAATCTGCGGCAACAGCATTTGCCAGGACCGCCGCTTTCTCTATACCCACATGAAGGCGCTGGAAAGCTACTTCCACTACCGCAACCTGGACGTGTCGACCTTGAAGGAGCTGGCCGCGCGCTGGGCGCCGGAAGTCAAAGACAGCTTCCACAAGGGCAGCACCCACCTGGCACTGGACGATATCCGCGAGTCGATTGCCGAGCTGCAGCATTACCGCAAGCATTTCATCAAGTTCTGACTTGAGTCGTGGTGAGGCGTTTTTGTGGCGAGGGAGCTTGCTCCCGCTGGGCTGCGAAGCGGCCCTGAAAAATGGGACTGCTGCGCAGTCCAACGGGAGCAAGCTCTCTCGCCACATCAGCAAGAGCTTTAAGCTCTTCAGCGCTCGCCCCCTTTTGGTGCCATCACCAAATGATTAGACTGCGCGCCTCTTTGCAAGGATCGCCATCATGCTGCTGATGCTCTACCTCATCGCCATCACCGCCGAAGCCATGACGGGTGCCTTGTCCGCCGGGCGGCGCGGGATGGACTGGTTCGGTGTGGTGCTGATCGCCTGCGTGACGGCGCTGGGCGGCGGTTCGGTGCGTGACGTGTTGCTCGGCCACTACCCGCTGACCTGGGTCAAACACCCGGAGTACCTGGTGCTGACCTCCGTCGCGGCCCTGGTGACCATCTTCATCGCTCCATTGATGCGCCACCTGCGCTCGCTGTTCCTCGCGCTGGACGCCGTGGGCCTGGTGGCCTTCACCCTGATCGGCAGCATGACCGCCCTGGAAATGGGCCACGGCATGCTGGTGGCGTCAGTCAGCGGTGTGATCACCGGGGTATTCGGCGGCATCCTGCGGGATATCTTCTGCAACGACATTCCGTTGATCTTCCGCCGCGAGCTGTACGCCAGCGTGTCGTTCCTGGCCGCCTGGTTCTACATGCTGTGCATCTACCTTGAGCTGCCAAGTGAGCAATCGATCCTGCTGACGCTGTTCAGCGGCTTTCTATTGCGCCTGCTGGCGATCCGTTTTCACTGGGAAATGCCCAAGTTCGTCTACAACGACGACGTGCACTGACGTTCGGCGTGCTGGTTCAGCGCCCATTCCACATGTTCGCGCACCAGTTCCGAGGGGTATTCCCGACGCGCCTTCAGCGCTTCCAGCACCGGAATGCTTGATGGCGCATTGCCCAGGCCCACCGCCAGGTTGCGCAGCCAGCGCTCATAGCCGGCGCGGCGCAGGGGAGAACCTTCGGTGCTGCTGAGGAATTTGTCCTCGTCCCACATAAACAACTCGGCGAGCTCTGCGTTATCCAGGTTGTGCCGTGGCTTGAAATCGCCTTCGTCGGTAGGCCGCGCGAAACGATTCCACGGGCAAACGATCTGACAGTCATCGCAGCCGAATACCCGATTGCCGATCAGTGGGCGCAGTTCTTCGGGGATCGCGCTTTTCAGCTCGATGGTCAGGTAGGAAATGCAGCGCCGGGCGTCCAGCACGTAGGGCCCGACGAAGGCGTTGGTAGGGCAGATATCCAGGCAGGCGGTGCAGCGGCCACAATGTTCGGTGGCGTGGGGTGGGTCGACCGGCAACGGCAGGTCGACAAACAGCTCGCTCAGGAAGAAGTAACTGCCCGCCTTGCGATTGAGTACCAGGGTGTTCTTGCCGATCCAGCCGAGCCCGGCCTGCTCGGCGATGGCTTTTTCCAGCACGGGGGCGCTGTCGACAAAGGCGCGGAAGCCGAACGGGCCGATTTGCGCCTGGATGCGGTCGGCCAGTTGCTGCACGCGCTTGCGGATCAGCTTGTGGTAGTCGCGGCCCAGGGCGTAGCGGGAGATGTAGGCTTTTTCGGGTTTGGCCAGCAGTTGGGCCATTTGGGTGTCGCCCGGCAAGTAGTCCATGCGCAGTGAGACCACGCGCAAGGTGCCGGGTACCAGCTCCTCCGGGTGTGAGCGCTTGCTGCCGTGGGCGCCCATGTAGTCCATTTCGCCGTGGTAGCCGGCGTCGAGCCAGCGTTGCAGGTGCTGTTCATGCTCGGCGAGGTCGAGGCCGCTGATGCCCACTTGTTGAAAGCCCAGCTCGCGGCCCCAGTCTTTGATCGATTGGGCGAGGGCGGGCAGGTCGTAGGTAATAGCAGGCATGAACAAGAGAAACCGCAGGTTAGATGCGTATAATTCTGCCAGACATCGGAGCTTGAAGACGCATGCCGCAGACAAAACACGAAATACCCGACGTTCAGCACCTGTTGCCCGGCCAATTGCCGCAACTCGCTGCGCGTTCCCCGGACGCCCATAAAGGCCAGTTCGGCCATGTATTGCTGATCGGCGGCGACCGCGGTTTTGGCGGCGCCGCCTTGCTCAGTGCTGAAAGTGCCCTGCGCAGTGGTGCCGGCATGGTTTCCCTGGCGACCCGTAGCGAACACGTCGGTGCGGCGCTGGCGCGGTTGCCGGAAGTGATGACGGTGGGCGTGCACTCGGCCAATCAATTGATGGGCCTGCTGGAAAAGATTTCCGTGATCGTCATCGGCCCGGGCCTGGGCGAGGTCTCCTGGGGCAAAAGCCTGCTGTCGGTAGCGGCCAATGCCAGGCAGCCGCAAGTCTGGGACGCCGATGCCTTGAACCTGCTGGCGGCGGGCAGCGTCAGCTTGCCGGCCAATTGCGTGATCACTCCGCATCCTGGCGAAGCGGCCCGCTTGATGGGTATTTCGACAGCCGAGGTTCAGGCCGACCGCCTTAACGTGGCGCGCGCCTTGAGTCAGAAATTCAATGCGGTGGCGATCCTCAAGGGCGCCGGCAGCTTGATCGCCAGCCCGGACGGTCGGGTTGCCCGCTGCGATCAGGGCCATCCTGCAATGGCAACCGCTGGCCTTGGCGATGTGTTGGCCGGCCTGGTCGGTGCTTTGCTGGCGCAAGGCATGCCGGCATTTGATGCCGCCTGCCTGGCGGTCTGGCTGCATGCCACTGCCGGAGATCGCCAGGGTACCTACGGTCGCGGGCTGGCCGCCAGTGACCTGATTCCTGCCATTCGTCAGTTGCTGGAGGAGCAATCGCCGTGTCTGAAGTAGTTCTTTTCCTGCCTGATGAAGACGCTATGGTCGCCTTGGGCAACCGTATTGCCCGGGTCACTCAAGGCTCAGGGCTGATCTTTCTGGAAGGCGATCTCGGCGCCGGAAAAACCACATTGTCCCGGGGCATCATTCGCGGGTTGGGGCACGCGGGTGCTGTGAAAAGCCCTACGTTCACCTTGGTAGAACCCTACGAAATCGGTGACGTACGAGCGTTCCACTTCGACCTGTATCGCCTGGTGGACCCGGAAGAACTGGAATACATGGGCATTCGTGATTACTTCGATGAGGACGCCTTGTGCCTGATCGAGTGGCCAGATAAAGGCACAGGCTTTTTGCCAAAGCCGGACCTGACCATTACCATTACCCCGCATAAGCAAGGACGTCAGCTGAAGTTGTTGTCCCAGAGCGCGCGCGGCGAGTCGTGGTGCGCCGCCTTGGCATTGGAATTCAAATAATTGATGGGGTTAGGTATGCGCTTTCGCGCGTTGGTTACTGTCGTAGGGGTGTTGCTTGCGGCAATGACTTTCAATGCACTGGCGGCCTCACAGGTGAAAAGTGTTCGCCTGTGGCGGGCACCGGATAACACGCGACTGGTATTCGACCTGTCTGGCCCGGTTCAGCACAGCGTCTTCACCCTCACGGCGCCCGATCGCCTGGTGATTGATATCAACGGTGCGACCCTGGCCGCGCCGTTGAAAGTCGCCATGGCCAATACCCCGATTACCGCGATGCGCTCGGCCCAACGTACGCCGACCGACCTGCGGGTGGTCATCGACCTGAAAAAGGCCGTGACCCCGAAAAGCTTCGTACTGGCGCCCAACGCGCAGTATGGCAACCGGCTGGTGGTCGACCTGTTCGACAACGCCGCCGATGCCGCGCCGCCGCCTGCGCCAACTCCAAGCGTCGCGACGATACCTGCGGTGCCGGTCAACCAGTCGCAACCCCAGGTCAAATTGCCGCCGCTGCCACCGGCTCCGGCGGGCAAACGTGACATTATCGTGGTCATCGATGCCGGTCACGGCGGCGAAGACCCGGGTGCCTCGGGCTCGCGCGGCCAGCATGAAAAAGACGTAGTACTGGCCATCGCCCGCGAACTGCAGCGCCAGATCAATGGCATGAAAGGCTACCGCGCCGAGCTGACCCGGACCGGCGACTACTTTATTCCGCTGCGTGGCCGTACCGAAATCGCCCGCAAGAAGGGCGCCGACCTGTTCGTCTCGATCCACGCCGACGCCGCACCTTCGGCCGCGGCGTTTGGTGCCTCGGTGTTTGCCCTGTCTGATCGCGGCGCTACGTCCGAGACCGCCCGCTGGCTGGCGGACAGTGAAAACCGTTCCGACTTGATCGGCGGGGCTGGCAACGTATCCCTCGACGACAAGGACAAGATGCTCGCTGGCGTATTGCTCGATCTGTCGATGACTGCCTCGCTGACCTCCAGCCTGAACGTGGGGCAGAAAGTCCTGAGCAACATTGGTCGCGTCACCTCGCTGCACAAACAGCGCGTGGAACAGGCCGGGTTCATGGTGCTCAAGTCGCCGGATATTCCGTCGATCCTGGTGGAAACCGGGTTTATCTCCAACTCAAACGAAGCCTCGAAACTGGCCTCGGCCAGCCACCAGCAGGCGTTGGCGCGCTCCATCAGCGCCGGTGTTCGCCAGTTCTTCCAGCAGAACCCGCCGCCGGGCACTTATATAGCCTGGCTGCGTGACTCCGGGAAAATCGCCCAGGGCCCGCGTGACCATCGCGTGCAGCCGGGCGACACCCTGGCGATGCTGGCGGTGCGCTTCCAGGTGTCAGCGGCAACCTTGCGCAGTGCCAACAACCTCAAGACCGATGAATTGAAGGTAGGCCAGGTGTTGACCATCCCGGGCACTGAACTGGCGGCGCAATAATGAGCGAAACAGTCTTGAGCAATACCTCGCGCATCGAGCTGCTAAGCCCGCGTCTCGCCAACCAGATCGCGGCGGGTGAGGTGGTCGAGCGGCCAGCGTCGGTGATCAAGGAGTTGCTGGAAAACAGTATCGACTCCGGCGCCAGGCGCATTGATGTCGATGTTGAGCAAGGCGGCGTCAAGCTGCTGCGAGTGCGCGACGACGGCAGCGGGATTTCCTCCGATGACCTGCCGCTGGCCCTGGCCCGTCACGCCACCAGCAAGATTCGTGACCTGGAAGACCTGGAGCGGGTGATGAGCCTCGGGTTTCGTGGTGAGGCCCTGGCCTCCATCAGCTCCGTGGCTCGCCTGACCCTGACTTCCCGCACCCGCGACGCCGACCAGGCCTGGCAGGTTGAAACCGAAGGCCGCGACATGGCGCCCCGGGTCCAGCCGGCGGCACATCCGGTGGGCACCTCGGTGGAAGTACGCGACCTGTTCTTCAATACCCCGGCCCGGCGTAAATTCCTCAAGGCCGAAAAAACCGAATTCGATCACCTGCAGGAAGTCATCAAGCGCCTGGCCCTGGCGCGGTTTGATGTGGCTTTCCACCTGCGCCACAACGGCAAGACCATCCTCAGCCTGCACGAGGCCCATGATGATGCGGCCCGTGCGCGGCGTGTCTCGGCCATCTGCGGCGCGGGGTTCCTGGAGCAGGCGCTGCCGATCGAGATCGAGCGCAATGGCCTGCGGCTGTGGGGCTGGGTGGGTTTGCCGACTTTCTCCCGTAGCCAGGCGGACATGCAGTATTTCTTCGTGAATGGCCGGGCGGTGCGCGACAAGCTGGTGGCCCACGCGGTGCGCCAGGCGTATCGCGACGTGCTGTTCAACGGGCGGCATCCGACGTTTGTGCTGTTTTTCGAGGTCGACCCGTCGGTGGTCGACGTCAACGTGCACCCGACCAAGCACGAAGTGCGCTTCCGTGACGGTCGCATGGTCCACGACTTTCTTTACGGCACCCTGCACCGCGCCTTGGGCGATGTGCGGCCGGATGATCACCTGGCGGCGCCGATTGTCACGGCTGTTGTCCGTCCTTCAGGGCCGGAAGCCGGCGAGTTCGGGCCCCAGGGCGAAATGAGCCTGGCGGCCAACCTGCTGCAATCGCCGCAAGCCCAGCCGAGCTATACCGCACCAGGCTCAGGCGCCGGCGCCGGTTATCAATACCAGTACACCCCGCGTCCGCAATCGGCGGTGCCGGTGGCCGAGGCCCAGGCGGCCTATCGCGAGTTTTTCGCGCCGCTGCCCGGCGCCGAGCCAGGTGCTGCCGCGTTGCCGGAAGGCCAGGGCGACGTGCCGCCGTTGGGTTACGCGCTGGCACAGCTCAAGGGTATCTATATTCTTGCGGAAAACGCCCATGGCCTGGTGCTGGTGGACATGCACGCCGCCCACGAGCGGATCATGTACGAGCGCCTGAAGATCGCCATGGCCAGCGAAGGCCTGAGCGGCCAGCCGCTGCTGGTGCCGGAATCCCTGGCGGTCAGCCAGCGGGAAGCGGATTGCGCCGAAGAGCACATCAGCGTGTTCCAGAAGCTGGGCTTTGAGCTGCAACGCCTGGGGCCGGAAACCCTGGCTATCCGCCAGATTCCGGCTTTGCTCAAGCAGGCAGAGGCCAACCGGCTGGTGGCCGACGTACTGGCAGACCTGATGGAATACGGCACCAGTGACCGGATCCAGGCCCACATCAATGAACTGCTCGGCACCATGGCCTGTCACGGCGCCATCCGCGCCAACCGCCGGCTGGCCTTGCCGGAAATGAACGGCCTGCTGCGGGACATGGAAAACACCGAGCGCAGCGGCCAGTGCAACCATGGCCGCCCGACCTGGACCCAGATGGGCCTGGACGACCTGGACAAACTGTTCTTGCGCGGCCGTTGATGAGTGCCTTGCCCCCCGCAATCTTCCTGATGGGCCCGACGGCCGCCGGCAAGACCGACCTGGCCATCGAGCTGACCAAGGTCTTGCCGTGCGAGTTGATCAGTGTCGACTCTGCACTGGTTTACCGGGACATGGACATCGGCACTGCCAAACCTTCAAAAGAGCTGCTGGCCCAGTATCCGCACCGGTTGATCGACATTATTGATCCCAGCGAGAGCTATTCGGCGGCGGATTTTCGCATCGATGCGCTGGCCGCCATGGCCGATATCACCGCGCGGGGCAAGATTCCGCTGTTGGTTGGCGGCACGATGCTCTACTACAAGGCCTTGCAGGAAGGTCTGGCTGATATGCCGCCAGCTGATCCACAGGTGCGCGCCGAACTTGAAGAAGAGGCTGCGCGCCTTGGCTGGCAGGCCTTGCACGATCAGTTGGCCATTGTGGATCCGGTTTCCGCCGCGCGAATTCATCCCAATGACCCCCAGCGCCTGACGCGAGCGTTGGAAGTCTGGCGGGTCAGTGGCCAGACCATGACTGAACACAGGCTGAAACAAACTGCGCAAAGTGCTGAAGCAGGCGCCTCGGGACACTCACAATTGCCCTATACTGTGGCGAATCTGGCCATCGCTCCGACGGATCGCCAGGTGCTGCATGAACGAATTGCACAAAGATTCACAATTATGTTGGAACAGGGGTTTGTGGAGGAGGTCGTAGCACTGCGTTCAAGAGGTGACCTGCATCCAGGGCTGCCTTCGATACGTGCTGTAGGCTACCGCCAAGTCTGGGATCATCTGGATGGCAAGCTGACGTCAGCCGAAATGCAGGAGCGCGGCATCATTGCCACGCGCCAATTGGCGAAGCGTCAGTTCACCTGGTTGCGCAGTTGGAGCGATTTGCACTGGCTGGACAGCCTGGACAGCGACAATCTGTCACGCGCCTTGAAATACTTGGGAACGGTCTCCATATTGAGCTGAGTCCTTGCAATTGCCGTCTATCCTTGGGGGTGTGACGGCCATGAGCTATCTATTTTCCGATTTTTATTATTGATCCTTAAAGGAGTGCGGCACATGTCAAAAGGGCATTCGCTACAAGACCCTTACTTGAATACTTTACGTAAAGAGAAAGTTGGGGTTTCCATCTATCTGGTCAACGGTATCAAGCTGCAAGGTACGATCGAGTCGTTCGACCAGTTCGTGATCCTGCTGAAAAACACCGTAAGCCAAATGGTTTACAAGCACGCTATCTCGACCGTAGTGCCGGTTCGTCCAATTCGTCTGCCTAGCGCAACCGAAGAACAGGGTGACGCCGAGCCTGCACCAGGTAACGCCTGATAGGAGTCTCCTTTGTTCTTTGAGCGCCACGGTGGTGGTGAGCGAGTAATCCTCGTTCACTTGGATGGACAGGACCCTGAGGCGCGCGAAGATCCGCAGGAGTTTCAGGAGTTGGCAAATTCGGCCGGCGCCGAGACCGTCGCGTTTTTTAACGTGCCGCGTCATCGGCCAACCGCCAAATTCCTGATCGGCAGCGGCAAGGTCGAGGAACTGCGCGACCTGGTCCACGCCGAAAAGGCCGATCTGGTGATTTTCAATCACATCCTCACGCCCAGTCAGGAACGTAACCTCGAACGAGTTTTCGAGTGTCGCGTGATCGACCGCACGGGTCTGATTCTCGATATTTTCGCTCAACGCGCCCGTACCCATGAAGGCAAGCTCCAGGTAGAACTGGCCCAGCTTGACCACATGAGCACCCGGCTGGTGCGTGGCTGGACTCACCTTGAGCGCCAGGGTGGCGGCATCGGCATGCGCGGCCCGGGTGAAACCCAGCTGGAAACCGACCGGCGTCTGCTGCGGGTCCGCCTGCGACAGATCAAGGGCCGCCTGGAGAAGGTGCGCAGCCAGCGCGAACAATCGCGACGTGGCCGTATGCGTGCGGATATCCCGACCGTTTCCCTGGTGGGCTATACCAACGCCGGCAAATCCACACTCTTCAACAACGTGACGAAATCGGACGTGTACGCGGCCGACCAACTGTTCGCGACCCTCGACCCGACCTTGCGCCGTCTGGAACTGGACGACCTGGGGCCGATTGTCCTGGCCGATACCGTGGGTTTCATTCGTCACTTGCCCCACAAGCTGGTCGAGGCATTTCGGTCTACGCTCGAAGAGTCGAGCAATTCCGACCTGCTGTTGCACGTGATCGATGCGGCCGAACCGGATCGCATGTTGCAGATTGAACAGGTCATGGTGGTGCTGGGCGAGATTGGTGCCCAGGACTTGCCGATCCTCGAGGTCTATAACAAACTCGATTTGCTTGAAGGCGTTGAGCCACAAATCCAGCGCGACGAAAACGGCAAGCCCCAGCGGGTCTGGCTGTCGGCGCGTGATGGCAGTGGCCTGGAATTGCTTGAACAAGCCATTGCCGAGCTGTTGGGCAGCGATTTGTTCGTCGGCACCTTGCGCTTGCCGCAGCGTTTTGCTCGACTGCGTGCACAGTTTTTCGAGCTGGGCGCGGTACAGAAAGAAGAACACGACGAAGAAGGTGTCAGCTTGCTGGCCGTTCGATTGCCGCGCTCGGAGCTGAATCGGCTGGTCAGCCGTGAAGGCGTTGTGCCGACAGAGTTCATCGAACAACACACTTTGCAATAAAAGCCTGAGAAAGCGGTTGTGCCGCTGTGACAGGCATTCTGTAGCATTGGTCGGCGCGCCGTGGGTGCGTCTTTGCTTTATCAGATGGAGAGCGCTATGGCTTGGAATGAGCCGGGTGGCAACTCGAATAATCAGGATCCTTGGGGTGGTAAACGCCGCAATAATGGCGACCGCAAGGGGCCACCAGATCTCGACGAGGCCTTCCGAAAGCTGCAGGAAAGCCTGAATGGGTTGTTCGGTGGTGGAAAAAAACGTGGTGGTGACGAAGGCGGTCGTACGAGCAAGGGCGGTGGTTACGGCCTGCTCGGCATCGGCCTCGTCGTGCTGGCGGCCGTCTGGCTGTACAGCGCCGTCTATGTGGTGGACGAGCAGGAGCAAGCCGTGGTGCTGCGCTTCGGCAAGTACTACGAGACTGTCGGCCCTGGCCTGAACATCTACTTCCCGCCGATCGACAAGAAGTACATGGAAAACGTCACGCGTGAGCGTGCCTACACCAAGCAGGGCCAGATGCTGACCGAAGACGAGAACATCGTCGAAGTGCCGCTGACCGTGCAGTACAAGATCAGCAACCTGCAGGACTTCGTGCTGAACGTCGACCAGCCGGAGATCAGCCTGCAACATGCGACCGAAAGCGCCCTGCGCCACGTGGTGGGTTCCACCGCAATGGACCAGGTGCTGACTGAAGGCCGTGAATTGATGGCCAGCGAAATCAAGGAGCGCCTACAACGGTTCCTCGACACGTACCGCACCGGTATCACCGTGACCCAGGTCAACGTACAGAGCGCAGCGGCACCGCGTGAAGTGCAGGAAGCCTTCGATGACGTGATCCGTGCCCGTGAAGACGAGCAGCGTTCGCGCAACCAGGCTGAAACCTACGCCAACGGCGTGGTGCCGGAAGCCCGTGGCCAGGCCCAGCGCATCCTTGAGGATGCCAACGGTTACCGCGACGAAGTGGTCTCCCGCGCCAAGGGTGAGGCAGATCGTTTCACCAAGCTGGTGGCCGAGTACCGCAAGGCACCGGAAGTCACCCGTGAGCGTCTGTACCTGGACACCATGCAGGAAGTCTTCAGCAACACCAGCAAGGTTCTCGTGACCGGCAGCAAGGGCGGGCAGAACAATCTGCTGTACCTGCCGCTGGACAAGATGATCGAAGGTGGTCGTAGCAGCACCAGCGCACCGGCTACCGGTTCCAATGCTGCTGCCAACGAAGCGAGCGCCCGTGCGGCCGCTGACCTGCTGCAACAGCAAACACGTACCAGGGAGAGTCGTTGATGAGCAATAAATCGCTGACCGCCCTGATTGTGGGCGTCGTCGTGGTCATCGCTGCCTGGAACTGCTTCTATATCGTGTCTCAGACCGAGCGCGCGGTGTTGCTGCAATTCGGTCGCGTGGTCCAGGCGGATGTCCAGCCGGGCCTGCATGTGAAAGTCCCCTACGTCAACCAGGTGCGCAAGTTCGACGGCCGCCTGATGACCCTGGATGCACCGACACAACGCTTCCTGACCCTGGAAAAGAAAGCTGTGATGGTTGACGCCTACGCCAAGTGGCGCGTCAAGGATGCCGAGCGCTTCTACACCGCGACCTCCGGCCTCAAGCAGATTGCCGACGAGCGTTTGTCACGCCGTCTGGAATCGGGCCTGCGTGACCAGTTTGGTAAGCGCACCCTGCACGAGGTGGTATCCGGTGAACGTGACGCGCTGATGGCGGACATCACGCGTTCGTTGAATGCGATGGCGGAAAAAGAGCTGGGCATCGAGGTGATCGATGTTCGGGTCAAGGCCATCGACCTTCCGAAGGAAGTGAACCGCAGCGTGTTCGAGCGTATGAGCACCGAGCGTGAGCGCGAGGCTCGTGAGCACCGCGCCAAGGGTAACGAACTGGCAGAAGGGATCCGCGCGGATGCCGACCGTCAGCGTCGCGTACTGTTGGCTGAAGCCTATCGCGAGTCTGAAGAGGCCCGTGGTGATGGTGATGCTCAAGCCGCTTCGATCTACGCCAAGGCCTATGGCCAGGACCAGGAGTTCTACGCGTTCTACCGTAGCCTGCGCGCCTACCGTGAAAGCTTTGCGAACAAAACCGACGTCATGGTGCTGGACCCAAGTAGCGATTTCTTTCGCTATCTGGAAAAGTCCAAGTAACCCGCATGTAGTCTGAGAATCGCTCCGTCGGGCGGCTAAAATGCCGGGCGGGGTGATCCTTTCAGAAAACGGGTGTATGATGCGGCAGCCGGGAAATTCCCGGCTTTTTTGCGTCTGCATGTTTGATTGTGGTTTTGCTCCGCAGGCGCCACAGGTTTTTCGAGGAAAGTGCCCGACGAGGCCGATTGTTGGTCGTTCGTCCCGTCGCTCTTGCGCGTGGTTTATGCAGGGGCCGGGTATTTTCTGCTTCACTCAAGGCTCGCCCGAGGGCTGGCCGCCCGGATCATAGGGGAATGGCGTAATGGCAACGGTAGACCGCTGGCTGCTGCCAGATGGCATCGAAGAAGTACTGCCACCAGAAGCTGCGCGCATTGAAATCGCGCGCCGCCAGGTGTTGGATCTGTTCCAGAGCTGGGGTTACGAGTTTGTCGTGACTCCGCATATCGAGTACCTGGAATCCCTGCTGACCGGCGCGGGCCAGGACCTGGATCTGCGCACCTTCAAGGTCATCGACCCGCAATCGGGCCGGCAAATGGGCTTTCGTGCCGACATCACGCCGCAAGTCGCGCGCATTGATGCGCACACCCTGCGTCGCGAAGGGCCAAGCCGCCTGTGCTACGCCGGCAGCGTGCTGCATGCGCAACCGCGTGCGTTGTCGTCGTCCCGCAGCCCGATCCAGTTGGGCGCCGAGTTGTACGGTGATGCCAGCCCGAGCAGCGACGTGGAAGTCATCAGCCTGATGCTGGCCATGTTGCAGCTGGCCGATGTGCCGGATGTGCACATGGACCTCGGGCATGTCGGCATCTACCGCGGCCTGGCCCGTGCGGCCGGTCTGTCGGGTGAAGTGGAACAACAGTTGTTCGATGCCCTGCAACGCAAGGCCATCGATGAAGTGATTGCCCTGACGGCGGGCGTGCCTGCCGACCTGGCCGGCATGCTGCGTGCGCTGGTGGATCTGTGTGGCGGCCGTGAAGTACTGACCGCCGCCCGTGATCGCCTGGCGAATGCGCCGGCTGATGTATTGGCGGCCCTGGACGATGTGCTGGCGATTGCCGAGCAGTTGTCTGCGCGCTTCCCGCAGTTGCCGCTGTACTTTGATTTGGGTGAGTTGCGCGGCTACCACTACCACACCGGTGTGGTGTTTGCGGTGTTTGTCCCGGGTGTTGGCCAGGCCATCGCCCAGGGCGGTCGTTACGACGATATCGGCGCCGACTTCGGTCGCGCTCGTCCGGCGACCGGTTTTTCCACCGATTTGAAAACCCTGGTGACCCTGGGGCGTGCTGAGGTCGAACTGCCGTCTGGCGGTATCTGGATGCCCGACAGTACGGACGCAGCACTCTGGCAGCAGGTTTGCCAGTTGCGCAGTGAGGGTCAGCGTGTGGTCCAGGCCTTGCCTGGGCAGCCATTGGCCGCCGCCCGTGAAGCGGACTGCGACCGGCAATTGATTCAGCAGAACGGGCTTTGGCAAGTATCGCCACTGGCTTCTTGAGTTTTCCTGCCGGCCACTGCCGGCACCAAGTTTGCGCGAATGAGGACAAGTGTTATGGGTAAGAATGTCGTAGTCCTGGGCACCCAATGGGGTGATGAGGGCAAAGGCAAGATCGTTGATCTGCTGACCGAACATGCTGCCGCCGTAGTGCGCTACCAAGGTGGCCACAACGCTGGCCACACCCTGGTCATCGATGGCGAAAAAACCGTCTTGCACCTG
The DNA here is from genome assembly GCF_013385805.1 of Pseudomonas sp. C6002. Taxonomy (NCBI): domain Bacteria; kingdom Pseudomonadati; phylum Pseudomonadota; class Gammaproteobacteria; order Pseudomonadales; family Pseudomonadaceae; genus Pseudomonas; species Pseudomonas sp. C6002. Next base: position 191,891 of record NZ_JACAPH010000004.1, read on the forward strand.
ATCCCGTCGGGTGTACTGCGCGAAGGCGTGCAGTGCCTGATCGGCAACGGCGTGGTGGTTGCACCTGACGCCCTGTTGCGCGAGATCACCAAGCTGGAAGAGAAAGGCGTGCCAGTGCGCGAGCGCCTGCGTATCAGCCCTTCCTGCCCGCTGATCCTGTCCTTCCACGTTGCGCTGGACCAGGCCCGTGAAAAGGCCCGTGGCGAGCTGAAGATCGGCACGACCGGTCGCGGCATCGGCCCGGCCTACGAAGACAAGGTTGCACGTCGTGGCCTGCGTGTGGGCGACCTGCTCAACATGCCGCGCTTTGAAGACAAGCTGCGTGAACTGGTGGATTACCACAACTTCATGCTGGTGGGTTACTACAAAGAGCCGGCCATCGAGTTTGAAAAGACCCTGGCCGAGTGCAAGGAATACGCCGAGCTGCTCAAGCCGCTGATGCTGGACGTGACTGCCGAGCTGCACGACCTGCGTCGCGCCGGCAAAGACATCATGTTCGAAGGCGCCCAGGGCTCGTTGCTGGACATCGACCACGGCACCTACCCGTACGTCACCAGTTCCAACACCACCGCTGGCGGCGTTGCGACGGGTTCGGGCGTTGGCCCGATGTTCCTGGACTACATCCTCGGCATCACCAAGGCATACACCACGCGTGTAGGTTCGGGTCCATTCCCGACTGAACTGTTCGACGACGTCGGCGCGCACCTGGCCAAACAAGGCCACGAGTTCGGCGCGACGACCGGCCGTGCCCGCCGTTGTGGCTGGTTCGACGCCGTTATCCTGCGTCGCGCTATCGATGTGAACAGCATCTCGGGCATCTGCCTGACCAAGCTGGACGTACTCGACGGCCTGGAAACCATCAACATCTGCATCGGCTACAAGGATGCGGAAGGCAAGGACGTTGCCCCGACTGACGCGGACAGCTACGTAGGCCTGCAGCCTGTGTACGAAGAAGTGCCAGGCTGGACCGAATCGACCGTGGGCGCCAAGACCCTGGAAGAACTGCCAGCCAACGCCCGCGCTTACATCAAGCGCGTCGAAGAGCTGATCGGTGCGCCGATCGACATTATTTCGACGGGCCCGGACCGCAACGAGACCATCGTTCTGCGTCACCCGTTCGCTTAATAAGCTGTTGATGTAAAAAGCAAAGGGCTCCTTCGGGAGCCCTTTGTCGTTTCCGCCTGGTAAACGGCACGACCCTTGCTATGGTTCTTTCTTTCGCGGTGCTATCAAATTAATGGCACCCGTGGTGGAGGGATTCCCAGTGTCTGCCGTTCTCTCATTGTTACAAAGCCGGCTGTTGCGGCCGGTGTTCGTTACCCTAGGTATCGCTCTTTTGGTGCAAGTACTGGTGGCCGTCGCCCTGACGCGAAGCACCGTCACTGCATTGGAAGCTGATTTGGGCAATCGCCTGGGCGTCGACAGCCAGAAACTGTCCGGCGAGTTGGCGCAAGCCGGCAAGGAAGTGACATCCAGCCTGGACAGTCTGTCTTCCAGCACGCGCCAGCGTCTGACGGCGGGGCTTTCCACGCGCCTGCAGGAAGAGCAGAAGCAACTGCGTGCGACCCTGGAAAAAGACCTGCAGGACTCTGCCAATGACATGGCGCAACTGCTCGCCTCGGTGGCGCCGCGCGCCATGTGGGACAGCGACGTGCCGACGCTGTCTGAGTTTGCCCGCAGGGCCCAGCGCAATCCCAACGTGTTGTTTGTGGTGTATGACGACGCGGCTGGTGAGCACCTGACCCGTTACCTCAATCGTGAAAACCCGATCAACCAGGCGCTGCTGGAAAAGGGCAAGGGCGAACGTGCCCTGGATAAAGTGCTGGATGCGGCGAAGAATGATCCCTCGGTGTTCTACGTCGAAGCGTCCATCAGCCCCAATGGCGTAGAGATCGGCAAGGTCCGCATGGGGGTTTCGACTGCCTCGGTCGAGGCTGACCTGGCCGCGCTGGACAAGCGTTTTGCTGCACTGATTGCCAGCGGTGACCAGTTGGTGGGCGACAGCCTCAAGGGTGCCGCGGCTGACAGCGCGGCGGCCATGGGCGCGCGTTTGCAGTCGGCGCAAGCCACCGCCACCCAGATGACCGCCAATACCACCAGCGCCGTGCAAGAGGCGGCGGGCACCTTGCGCTGGCGCATCGGCATGGGCCTGGCGGTGGTAGGTTTTGGTGTATTGCTATTGATTGCTGTAGTGCTCGGCCGTCGGGTGGTCAATCGCCTGAAGCTGCTGATTGCAGCGATGGACGACCTGGCGGCAGGCGAGGGCGACCTGACCAAGCGTGTGCAGATCAACAGCCGGGACGAAATCGGCGACATGGCCTCGGCGGTCAATCGCTTTGTGGATAAGTTGCAGCCGATCGTGCGTGAAGCCGGTGATGTGGCCCAGCGTACCGGTGTGGAAATCGGCGCGATGACCCTGCGCAATGCGGGTGCCGATGCGGCCGCCGGCTTGCAGCGTGATGAGGTTGCCGAAAGCCTGCGGGCGCTGTCGCAAATGGCGGATGAGGCCCAGGCGGAAAGCCATGCGATGCAGGCGGCCTTGCAGCAGGTGGTGGATATTCGCCAGGCGACTGATGAAAATTCCCGCACTTCAGCCGAAGTCGGCAGCTTGATCGAGGCGTTGGCGGGGCAGGTGCAGGCCGGTTCCAAGGTGATCGAGCGGCTGGCGCAGCAGAGCGAGCAGATCGAGGTGGTGTTGACGGTGATCCACGGGATTGCCGAGCAAACCAACCTGCTGGCGCTCAACGCGGCTATTGAGGCGGCGCGAGCCGGCGAGACCGGGCGCGGCTTTGCGGTGGTGGCGGACGAGGTTCGCGCCCTGGCCAGTAAAACCCAGAGTTCTACCGGCGACATCCAGGCCCACATCGTGGCCTTGCAGCAAGGCGCCCGTGAGGCCGTGGAAACCATCGGCAAGGCCGGGCGCCAGGCCAGCGAGGGTTTGCTGGTATTACGCGACAGCGTGCGCCTGCAGCAGTCGGTGCAGGCCTCGGTGGAGCAGGTGCATGCAGCGATTGGCCTGGCGACGCGGGCGGCTGAGCATCAGGCGCAGGGTGCGCATGCGGTGCGTGGGCGAGTCGAGATCATTCATGCCCAGGCTGAGCGAGCGGCGCAGGCGGTGGTAGAGACTACAGCCAGTGGCAAAGTGCTGGATGGGTTGGCTGCGCAGTTGAAGGCGAGCTTGGGGCAGTTCCGGGCTTGATGTCGCCTGGTGCGGCCCTTTCGCGAGCAAGCCCGCTCCCACATTCGACCGAGTTCCACTTCTGGAATGCGAGCAAATGTGGGAGCGGGCTTGCTCGCGAAAGCTATTTCAGCGGCTCAGGTACATCCGCGTCGTAAGCAAATACACCGGCAGTCCCGACACCAAAATCAACAATGCCGCATAGGGCGCCGCTGCCGCGAATTCCACATTCGAGGTGTGCGCCCACACGGCAGTTGCCAAGGTGTTCAGCCCGGTAGGGCTAAGCAGCAACGTCGCCGTCAATTCCTTCATTGCATCCAGGAATACCAGCGCAAACGCCGCCCCCAATGCCGGGAAAATAATCGGCAGCGTCACCCGGCAAAACGCACTGAACGACGACGCACCCAGCGTTCTCGCCGCCTCTTCCAGCTGTGGTGCTGCCTTGTTCAGCGCCGTGCGGATCGGCGCCTGGGCCAGGGGCAAAAACAGCAGCGCATAAGCGATCAGCAACAGCGCCGACGTCTGATACAGCGCCGGCACGTAATGCAGGGCGAAATACACCAGTGTCAGCGCAATCACCAGGCCGGGCAGGGCGTGCAGCAGGTACGGCAGGCGTTCCGCCCACAGTGCGAGCTGGCCCTTGTAGCGCACCACCAGCAAGCCCACCGGCACGGCAAACAACAGGCAAAGCGCGGCGCCACCCAGGGACAGCGCCAACGAAGAAAGCAGCGCCTCGCTGATCTCGGCTATCGGAAATGCCGCCGAACTGCCCACTGCCAGCCAATAACCGAGCATGCCCAGTGGAATGCCGCTGCCGATGATCGCCAGGAGCAGGCAATACAGCTGCCCCAGCGCCGCCCATTTGCCGAGTCGAACCTGTTCGGCATGCCGCGCCGCGCCCTGGCCGGTACGCACGTGCCGGCCCTTGCCGCGCACCCGCAGCTCCAGCCAGAGCAGCGTCAGGCACATCACCAGCAGCACCGCCGAAAGCATCGCCGCATTGGCGTTGCTGAACTCCAGCTCGAATTGCTGGTAGATCGCGGTGGTAAACGTCTGCAAGCCGATGATCGACAGCGCGCCGAACTCCACCAGCATATGCAGGGCAATCAACAGTGCCCCGGCCAGCAGTGACGGCCACAGTAAAGGCAAGGTGATGCGAAAGAACACGCCCCAGCGATTCAGGCCAAGGGTGCGGGCCGATTCTTCCAGGGATGGATCAAGATTGCGCAGGGTTGCCGCCACCGGCAGAAACACCAGTGGGTATTTGGACAGGGTCATCACCAGGATCGCTCCGCCCAACCCTTCAAAGTTGGCGCTTAACGAAACCCAGGTAAAGCTGCTGACAAACGCCGGCACCGCGAACGGCAGGCACAGGATCACTCCCCAGATCCGCCGCCCCGGCAGGTTGCTGCGTTCCAGCAGCCAGGCCAGGGACAAGCCGATCACGCCGCAGGCCACGGTGACGCCGACCATCAGCGCCAGGGTGTTGCGCAGCAACCCGAATACATAGGGCCGCCACAGCAAATGCACCGCCTCGGCCCATCCTGCCTGCCAGGCCTTGAGGCCGACATATGCCAGCGGCAACAGGCTCAGGCCTACCAGCAGCAGGACTGGTAGCAGCAACCAGATCGAAGGGCGTTTGCGTCTCGGCGTAAAACCCCCGCGCAAGGCGGGGGCGGGGAGCGATGGGTTCATCAGTTCAAGCCAACGTCACGTTCCAGTTCCAGGGCTTCTTCGGCGTTGCCCAGGTCGGCAGGGGTGACTTTCGGCGGTTGCAGCTCGCTGAAAGGCTTGAGGCCACGGTTGGATTCCATGCCCTTGCGCAACGGGTATTCGGCGGAAGTGTTGGTGATCACCCGCTGGCCTTCTTCGCTGGCCATGAATGCCAGCAATTGCTGGGCTTCCTTTGGATGCTTGCTGGATTTCAGTGCAGCCGCGGCAGACACGGTGATCAGGCCACCGGCATCGCCGTTGGTGAAGTAGTGCAGCTGCGAATCCAGGTTGGTTTTTTCTTTCTTCAGGGCGAACCAGTAGTAGTTGTTCACCAAGACAGTGGCGACTTCGCCATTTTCCACGGCCTTGAGCGCAACCATGTTGTTGCTGTAGACCTTGCCGAAAGCGCGCAGGCCGGTCAGCCACTCTTCAGCCGCTTCGCGACCGTGCAGCTTGATGATCGCTACGGCTTGTTCCTGGAAGGCGCCGCTGGTGGGCACGAAACCGACCTTGCCTTGCCACTCGGGCCCGGCGAAATCCAGTACCGACTTGGGCAGGTCTTTCTCGGCGATCAGTTTCGGGTTGAAGGCCACGACGCGGGTGCGTGCGGTCACGCCCATCCAGGCGCCGTTGGCGGCCACGTATTCCTTCGGCAGGACGTCGAGGGTGCTGGCGTCGATGGTTGCCAGCAGGCCTTGCTCGCCGAGTTTATTCAGCGGCGGCGATTCTTCGGTGTAGATCACGTCGGCAGGGGAGCGGTCACCTTCTTCGACGACCTGGCTGGCCAGCTGGTTGCTGCTGCCCTTGCGCACATTGACGTGGATGCCGGTCTTGGCTTCGAAGGCCTTGGCAAGTTCATCGCCGACCTCCTTGTGTTGGCCGTTGTACAAGGTCAGTGCAACCTTGTCGGCAGAATAGGCAGCGGGCGAGAGCAGGGTCAGGCCGAGCAGAGTGATGGTCAGGCCACGCAGAAGGGATGTCTTGAGACGGGTATCGCGGATCATCATCCGGGGTTTTCCTCACTTGAGTGCAACAAATCCTTACAAGGATAAACGATAAAACTTCTCAAGTGCGGACGAGGGGGGAAATCACCGGTCAGGTTTTCAAACCCCGGAAACGAAAAAACCCGCTTTCGCGGGTTTGATCTGAATTTGGTGCCCAGGAGAAGACTCGAACTTCCACGACCTTGCGATCACCAGCACCTGAAGCTGGCGTGTCTACCAATTTCACCACCTGGGCATTATCAACGCTTGCGCTGTTGATGGAGCGAACTATACGGAGGGCTTTTTGATCTGTAAACCCCTGATTCAAAAATATAAATCAAGATTCTTGTTAAAAATCAAAGGCCTGAAACGCAAAAACCCGCTTTCGCGGGTTTTTGGAGACTCAAGGCATAACCTTGAGTTTGAAATTGGTGCCCAGGAGAAGACTCGAACTTCCACGACCTTGCGATCACCAGCACCTGAAGCTGGCGTGTCTACCAATTTCACCACCTGGGCAGCATCAACAACGTTGCCGTCGTCGATGGCGCGCACTATACGGAGGCTATTTTGAGCTGTAAAGCCCTGCCATGAAAAAAGTCTGGAATATTTCGCCGACGGTCGCGCAAGGTGCATTCCAAGGGCTACAAAGTGCTTTTACGGGCTTGTTGACACCTGAAATTTCCCGTTTCAATACGCGTATGCCAAACTAACCCGCATATAGACAAGGTGAAAACTCTCTAATGGCCGATTGGCAGTCCCTCGATCCCGAGGCCGCTCGTGAAGCGGAAAAATATGAAAACCCCATTCCTAGCCGCGAACTGATCCTGGCGCACCTCGCCGATCGGGGTTCGCCTGCTAGCCGCGAGCAGCTGGTTGAAGAGTTCGGTCTGACCACCGAAGACCAACTCGAGGCCCTGCGTCGTCGCCTGCGCGCCATGGAGCGCGATGCCCAGTTGATCTACACCCGCCGCGGCACCTACGCGCCGGTGGACAAGCTCGACCTGATCCTCGGCCGCATCGCCGGCCACCGTGACGGTTTCGGCTTCCTGATCCCGGACGATGGCAGCGACGACCTGTTCATGAGCCCGGCGCAAATGCGCCTGGTGTTTGATGGCGACCGTGCCCTGGCCCGCGTTTCCGGCCTCGACCGTCGCGGTCGCCGTGAAGGCGTGATCGTCGAAGTGGTGTCCCGTGCCCACGAGTCCATCGTCGGCCGTTACTTCGAAGAAGGCGGCATCGGCTTCGTGGTGCCGGATAACCCCAAGGTCCAGCAGGAAGTGCTGATCACCCCGGGGCGCAATGGCGCCGCCAAAGTGGGCCAGTTCGTCGAGGTGAAAATCACCCACTGGCCCACTGCGCGCTTCCAGCCACAGGGCGATATCGTTGAAGTGGTCGGCAACTACATGGCGCCGGGCATGGAGATCGATGTTGCGCTGCGCACCTACGATATCCCTCACGTCTGGCCTGAGGCTGTGCTCAAAGAAGCCGCCAAGCTCAAGCCGGAAGTCGAAGAAAAAGACAAAGAGAAGCGCATCGACCTGCGTCATCTACCGTTCGTCACCATTGACGGCGAAGATGCTCGCGACTTCGACGATGCGGTCTACTGCGAAGCCAAGCCTGGCAAACTGCGCCTGTTCTCCGGCGGCTGGAAGTTGTTCGTCGCGATTGCCGACGTGTCCAGCTACGTGAAGATCGGTTCGGCCCTGGACAACGAAGCCCAGGTGCGCGGCAACTCGGTGTACTTCCCCGAGCGCGTCATCCCGATGCTGCCTGAGCAGCTGTCCAACGGCCTGTGCTCCCTGAACCCGAAAGTCGACCGTTTGGCCATGGTGTGCGAGATGACCATCTCGAAAACCGGCGAAATGACCGACTACCAGTTCTACGAAGCGGTGATTCACTCCCAGGCGCGCCTGACCTACAACAAGGTCAGCACCATCCTGGAACAGCCGAAAACCAGCGAAGCCAAGGCCCTGCGCGGTGAGTACGGGCATGTCGTGCCGCACCTCAAGCAGCTCTACGCGCTGTACAAGGTGCTGTTGGGCGCTCGTCACGTGCGTGGCGCGATCGACTTTGAAACTCAGGAAACCCGGATTGTCTTCGGTTCCGAGCGCAAGATCGCCGCAATCACCCCGACCACCCGTAACGATGCTCACAAGCTGATCGAGGAATGCATGCTGGCGGCCAACGTGGCCACCGCAGAATTCCTCAAAAAGCACGAGATTCCTGCGTTGTACCGGGTGCACGACGGCCCGCCGCCGGAGCGTCTGGAGAAGCTGCGTGCGTTCCTCGGTGAGCTCGGCCTGTCCCTGCACAAAGGCAAGGACGGCCCGACGCCGAAGGACTACCAGGCTCTGCTCGCGAGCATCAAGGACCGTCCGGATTACCACGTGATCCAGACCGTCATGCTGCGCTCCCTGAGTCAGGCGGTGTACAGCGCCGATAATCAGGGCCACTTCGGCCTGAATTACGAAGCGTACACCCACTTCACCTCGCCGATTCGTCGTTACCCGGACTTGCTCACGCACCGGGCGATCCGCAGCGTGATCCATTCCAAGCAGAACACCCCGCACGTCAAGCGTGCTGGTGCCATGACCATTCCGAAGGCACGGATCTATCCGTACGACGAAGCGGCCCTGGAACAGTTGGGCGAGCAGTGCTCCATGAGCGAGCGCCGTGCCGACGAAGCCACCCGCGACGTAGTGAACTGGCTCAAGTGCGAGTTCATGAAAGACCGCGTGGGCGAGTCGTTCCCGGGTGTGATCACTGCCGTGACCGGTTTTGGTTTGTTCGTCGAGCTGACCGACATCTACGTCGAGGGCCTGGTGCACGTCACCGCCTTGCCGGGTGACTACTACCACTTCGACCCTGTGCATCACCGCCTGGCGGGCGAGCGCACCGGTCGCAGCTTCCGTCTGGGCGATACCGTGGAAGTGCAGGTCATGCGCGTCGACCTCGACGAGCGCAAGATCGATTTCGGTATGCCTGACAAGCCGGCTGAACCGACTGGCCGTAAAAAACGTGGCAGCGAAACTGCAGCCCCGGCCAGCAAAGGCAAAGGCGCTCCTGCGAAAGCAGCGGTCGCCGAGCCCGCGCCAGCCAAGCCTGCGCGTCGTTCGTCTGCCAAGGACAAGGCCCCCGAAGCCTACCGCCCTAGCGATGCCGCGGCGAAAAACGCGGAGCTGCGCAAGAGCCGCGAGTTGAAGCAGCAGTTGCTCAACGAAGCCAAAAGCGGTGGTAAAGCGGCGTCTGGGGGAAAGTCCCGCGAGGCGGAAAAGCCGTCGAGCAAGCCGAGTAAACACCGTAAAGGCCCGCCAAAAGCGGGTTCGGCCCCCGCGAAAAGCGGCGGGTCGCGCAAACCTAAGGCCAAGTCATGAGTCTGGAAAAAATCTACGGCGTGCACGCCGTAGAAGCATTGCTGCGTCACCACCCGAAACGCGTCAAGCAGGTGTGGTTGGCAGAAGGCCGCAGTGAGCCGCGTGTTCAAGCGCTGGTCGAACTGGCCAATCAGAACAAAGTTGCCATCGGCCAGGCCGAGCGGCGCGAGATGGACGTCTGGGTCGAAGGCGTTCACCAGGGCGTGGTAGCCGACGTCAGTCCAAGCCAGGTCTGGGGCGAAGCGATGCTCGACGAGCTGCTCGACCGCACCGAAGGCGCACCGCTGTTGCTGGTGCTCGACGGCGTGACCGATCCGCACAACCTCGGCGCCTGCCTGCGTTCGGCGGATGCCGCCGGTGCGTTGGCGGTGATCGTGCCTAAAGACAAGTCGGCAACCTTGACGCCTGTCGTGCGTAAAGTCGCCTGCGGTGCTGCGGAAGTGATTCCGTTGGTGGCCGTGACCAACCTGGCGCGCACCCTCGAGAAACTCCAGCAGCGCGGCCTGTGGGTCGTGGGTACGGCGGGAGAGGCCGAGGTCAGCATTTATGACCAGGACCTCACCGGCCCGACCATCCTGATCATGGGTGCCGAAGGCAAGGGCATGCGCCGCCTGACCCGCGAGCATTGCGATTACCTGGTGCACCTGCCGATGGCCGGTAGCGTCAGCAGCCTCAACGTTTCAGTCGCAACGGGTGTCTGCCTGTTCGAAGCCCAGCGCCAGCGCGGCGCCAAGGCTAAAGCCAAGAAATAACCAAGTCTGGCGCAGGTCAAAATGTGGGAGGGGGCTTGCTCCCGAATACGGTGTATCAGTCAGTGCATTTGGTGACTGGCACATCGCTTTCGGGAGCAAGCCCCCTCCCACATTTGTTTTTGTGGTGTATGGGGGCTGTTCAAATAATCACCAATCACCTTGCACCCTTTCTCCCCCTTCTCTACAATTGCGCCCCTTGCCTTCATGGCAGGCACGCATGTGCCTCCCTTCGGCAAGATCCATAAGTGTCATTCACTCCTTGTCTGACCGTTTTTGAGCGGCAGGCTACAACCCGTAAGGAGCATTCATGCGTCATTACGAAATCATCTTTTTGGTCCACCCGGATCAAAGCGAGCAAGTCGGCGGCATGGTAGAGCGTTACACCAAGCTGATCGAAGAAGACGGCGGCAAAATCCACCGTCTGGAAGATTGGGGCCGTCGTCAACTGGCCTACGCAATCAACAATGTTCACAAGGCTCACTACGTGATGCTGAACGTTGAGTGCACTGGCAAGGCCCTGGCCGAGCTGGAAGACAACTTCCGCTACAACGATGCAGTGATCCGTAACCTGGTCATCCGTCGCGAAGAAGCCGTTACCGGCCAATCCGAGATGCTCAAGGCTGAAGAAAACCGCAGTGAGCGCCGTGAGCGTCGCGACCGTCCTGAGCACGAAGGCGCTGAAAGCGCTGATAGTGATGACAGCGACAACAGCGATAACGCTGACGAGTAATCCACGGACCTTTTAAGGAGCCTATCAAATGGCACGTTTCTTCCGTCGTCGTAAATTCTGCCGCTTCACCGCTGAAGACGTGAAGGAGATCGATTACAAAGATCTCAACACTCTGAAAGCCTACGTATCCGAGACCGGCAAAATTGTTCCAAGCCGCATCACCGGTACCAAAGCTCGTTATCAGCGTCAGCTGGCCACCGCTATCAAGCGCGCCCGCTTCCTGGCCCTGCTGGCCTACACCGACAGCCACGGCCGCTGAGACCGGGCAGTCGACAAGTAGTAAGGGATTGAATGCATGCGCGCCTTAGCTGAGTTCATCATGCGCGGTCGTGTGCAGGCCACTCTGGTAGTGGCTGGATGTGCAGCATTGCCGTTGTTGTATTGGTTGGGTGCTGCCGCGGGTTGCCTTGTGCTTCTGCGGCGCGGTTTGAAGGACGCCCTTGGCGTTCTTGCCCTGGGAATACTGCCGGCCTTGGTCTGGTGGTTGAAATTCGATGATCCACGGGTACTTCTGGTACTGCTCGGTTCATCGACCCTTGCGTTGGTTTTGCGCGCAAGTGAGTCCTGGGTCCGTACGCTGCTGGTCAGCGTGGCATTGGGGTTGGTGTATTCACTGGCGCTTGGCGCGGCTTTCCGCCCGCAAATCGAGGCGCTGGCGCAGGAGATCATCAAGATCCTGCCGCTGGCCCTCGGGGATCTCTACCAGCAGTTATCGGTAGAGGAGCGAGCGCGCTTTGCGTCAGTGGTTGCACCGATGCTTACCGGCCTGATAGCGGCACTGTTGCAGATTGTCAGCTTGCTGAGCCTGATTCTTGGGCGTTACTGGCAGGCGTTGTTGTATAACCCGGGTGGTTTTGGTCGCGAGTTTCGCAGTATCAGAATCCCCGCTGGACCGGCGATGTTGCTGCTGGCGTTCATGGTGGTCGGGCCGACTTTTGGCCTGGCGCTGTTGGTGCCGTTGTGCAGCGTACCGCTGGTATTCGCCGGCCTGTCCCTGATTCATGGGCTGGTGGCGCAAAAGCGACTGGGCAGATTCTGGCTGGTGGGGTTGTACGTGACGCTGTTGCTGTTCATGCAGCTGATCTATCCGTTACTCGTGGTCTTGGCCATTGTCGACGGCCTGATTGATTTTCGCGGTCGTCTGGCGCCGAAAGACGCCGATAACGCGAACGGTGAAGGTTAAAAGTTAGAGGATTTTCACATGCAACTGATCCTTCTGGAAAAAGTCGCCAACCTGGGCAACCTGGGCGACAAAGTGAACGTTAAGGCCGGCTACGGTCGTAACTACCTGCTGCCATACGGCAAAGCCACCGCTGCAACCGCTGCCAACCTGGCTGCGTTTGAAGAGCGTCGTGCCGAGCTGGAAAAAGCAGCAGCAGACAAAAAAGCTTCGGCCGAAACTCGCGCTGCCCAACTGGCTGAGCTGGAAGTGACTATCACTGCCACCGCCGGTGACGAAGGCAAGCTGTTCGGTTCGATCGGCACCCACGACATCGCTGATGCACTGACCGCCTCCGGCGTTGAAGTGCAGAAGAGCGAAGTTCGTCTGCCGAACGGCACCATCCGCAACGTTGGCGAATTCGATGTAGCCGTGCACCTGCACGCTGAAGTCGAAGCAACCGTACGCGTTGTTGTGGTAGCAGCTTAAGCAACACCTAACTGACTGGCACCTCGCGTGCCAGGCAGTTAACATCGGGCACGATCCTGTTCACAGGTCGTGCCTTTTGTTTTTCTGTAGCTCCTGATTCTCCAACTATTCCAAGTGGCCATGAACGATATCTCCGCTCCTGAGCAATATGACCTGCAAACCGCTGCCCTGAAGGTGCCGCCGCATTCCATCGAGGCCGAACAGGCCGTGCTCGGTGGCTTGATGCTGGACAACAACGCCTGGGAACGCGTGCTGGATCAAGTCTCGGACGGCGATTTCTACCGTCATGACCACCGCCTGATCTTCCGCGCCATTGCCAAGCTGGCCGACCAGAACTCACCGATCGACGTGGTGACCCTGGCCGAGCAATTGGACAAGGAAGGCCAAACGTCCCAAGTGGGCGGCCTTGGTTACTTGGGCGAGCTGGCGAAAAACACGCCATCGGTTGCCAACATCAAGGCCTATGCGCAGATCGTCCGTGCGCGGGCCACGTTGCGCCAGTTGATCGGCATCGCCACCGAGATCGCCGACAGCGCGTTCAACCCGGAAGGCCGCACTGCCGAAGAGATTCTCGACGAAGCCGAACGGCAGATCTTCCAGATCGCCGAGGCCCGGCCTAAAACCGGCGGCCCGGTCAGCGTCAACGACTTGCTGACCAAGGCCATCGACCGTATCGACACCTTGTTCAACACCGACAACGCCATCACCGGCCTGTCCACCGGCTACACCGACCTCGACGGCATGACCAGCGGCCTGCAGCCAGCCGACTTGATCATCGTCGCCGGCCGTCCGTCCATGGGTAAAACCACCTTCGCCATGAACCTGGTGGAAAACGCCGTGTTGCGCAGCGACAAGGCCGTACTGGTTTACTCCCTGGAGATGCCAGGCGAATCGCTGATCATGCGTATGTTGTCGTCCCTGGGCCGCATCGACCAGACCAAGGTGCGTGCCGGTCGCCTGGAAGACGACGATTGGCCGCGCCTGACCTCGGCGGTCAACCTGCTCAACGATCGCAAGCTGTTTATCGATGACACCGCGGGCATCAGCCCGTCGGAAATGCGCGCGCGTACCCGACGCCTGGTGCGTGAGCACGGCGATATTGCCCTGATCATGATCGACTACCTGCAGTTGATGCAGATCCCGGGCTCCAGCGGTGACAGCCGGACCAACGAGATTTCCGAGATTTCCCGCTCGTTGAAAGCCCTGGCCAAGGAATTCAACTGCCCGGTGGTTGCCCTGTCGCAGCTCAACCGATCTCTTGAGCAGCGTCCGAACAAACGCCCGATCAACTCCGACTTGCGGGAATCCGGAGCGATCGAGCAGGATGCTGACGTGATCATGTTCGTATACCGGGACGAGGTGTATCACCCGGAGACCGAGCATAAAGGCATCGCTGAAATCATTATCGGTAAACAGCGTAACGGGCCAATCGGCACCACGCGCCTGGCCTTCATCGGTAAATACACCCGCTTCGAGAACCTGGCGCCGGGCAGCTATAACTTCGAAGACGAGTAAAAGCGCTGCCCGCCAATTCCGACTGCAAAGGTCGGAATTGGTCAAATTTTGTGCTATATTCCGCGCCCGCGATTTTTCATCTCAACACCGGTCACCGTCATGCAAACAGCCAAGCCGTTATTTGACTATCCCAAGTACTGGGCCGAATGTTTCGGTCCTGCGCCATTCCTGCCGATGAGCAGGGAGGAGATGGATCAGCTTGGCTGGGATTCATGCGACATCATCATCGTCACCGGTGACGCGTACGTGGACCATCCGTCGTTCGGCATGGCAATCATCGGCCGGCTGCTGGAGTCCCAGGGCTTTCGCGTCGGGATCATTGCCCAGCCCAACTGGCAGTCCAAAGACGACTTCATGAAGCTCGGCGAGCCGAACCTGTTCTTCGGCGTCGCGGCCGGCAACATGGACTCGATGATCAACCGCTACACCGCCGACAAGAAAATCCGCTCCGATGACGCCTACACCCCAGGCGGCATGGCCGGCAAACGTCCGGACCGCGCGAGCCTGGTCTACAGCCAGCGCTGCAAGGAAGCCTACAAGCACGTGCCGATCGTGCTCGGCGGCATCGAAGCCTCCCTGCGCCGCATCGCCCACTACGACTACTGGCAGGACCGTGTACGCAACTCGATCCTGATCGACGCCTGTGCCGATATCCTGCTGTACGGCAACGCCGAGCGGGCCATCGTCGAAGTCGCCCAGCGCCTGTCGTGGGGCCACAAGATCGAAGACATCACCGACGTGCGCGGCACTGCGTTCATTCGCCGTGACACGCCTGAAGGCTGGTACGAGGTGGACTCCACCCGTATCGACCGTCCGGGCAAGATCGACAAGATCATCAACCCGTACGTGAATACCCAGGACACCCAGGCCTGCGCCATCGAGCAGGAAAAGGGCCCGGTGGAAGATCCGGAAGAGGCCAAGGTGGTACAGATCCTGGCCAGCCCACGCATGACCCGTGACAAGACCGTGATCCGTCTGCCGTCCGTGGAAAAAGTCCGTGGCGACTCGGTGCTGTATGCCCACGCCAACCGCGTGCTCCACCTGGAAACCAACCCGGGCAACGCCCGCGCGCTGGTACAGAAGCACGGCGAAGTGGATGTGTGGTTCAACCCGCCGCCCATTCCCATGACTACCGAAGAAATGGACTACGTGTTCGGCATGCCTTACGCCCGTGTTCCACACCCGGCGTACGGCAAGGAAAAGATCCCGGCCTACGACATGATCCGCTTCTCGGTGAACATCATGCGTGGCTGCTTCGGCGGCTGCACCTTCTGCTCGATCACCGAGCACGAAGGCCGGATCATCCAGAACCGTTCCGAAGAGTCGATCATTCGCGAAATCGAAGAGATCCGCGACAAGGTGCCAGGCTTCACCGGCGTCATTTCCGACCTCGGCGGCCCGACCGCGAACATGTACCGCATTGCCTGCAAGAGCCCGGAAATCGAATCCGCGTGCCGCAAGCCATCCTGCGTGTTCCCGGGCATCTGCCCGAACCTGAACACCGACCACTCGTCGTTGATCCAGCTGTACCGCAGCGCCCGTGCGTTGCCGGGTGTGAAGAAGATCCTGATCGCTTCCGGCCTGCGCTACGACCTCGCGGTCGAGTCGCCGGAGTACGTGAAGGAGCTGGTGACCCACCACGTCGGTGGTTACCTGAAGATCGCCCCGGAACACACCGAGGAAGGTCCGCTCAACCAGATGATGAAACCGGGCATCGGCAGCTATGACAAGTTCAAGCGCATGTTCGAGAAGTACACCAAGGAAGCGGGCAAGGAGCAGTACCTGATTCCTTACTTCATCGCCGCCCACCCGGGCACCACCGATGAAGACATGATGAACCTGGCCCTGTGGCTCAAGGGCAACGGCTTCCGCGCCGACCAGGTGCAGGCGTTCTACCCGTCGCCAATGGCCACCGCCACGGCGATGTACCACTCGGGCAAGAACCCGCTGCGCAAGGTCACCTACAAGAGCGACGCGGTGACCATCGTCAAGAGCGAAGAACAGCGCCGCCTGCACAAGGCCTTCCTGCGCTACCACGACCCGAAGGGCTGGCCGATGCTGCGTGAAGCATTGACTCGCATGGGCCGTGCAGACCTGATCGGGCCGGGCAAGGAGCAACTGATCCCGTTGCACCAACCGTCCACCGACAGCTACCAGAGCGCCCGTCGCAAAAACTCGACGCCGGCTGGCAGCCACAAGGTTGCGAAGGAAACCACCACCAGGATCCTCACCCAGCATACCGGCTTGCCGCCCCGTGGCAGTGACGGCAGCAACCCGTGGGACAAGCGCGAGCAAGCCAAGGCCGCGGCCATGGCGCGCAACAAGCAGGCCGCCAAGGAGCGCACCGACGCCGCCAAGGGCAAAGGCAAGAAGCCAGCCCGCAAGCCGGTCGTGCCGCGTTGATCGCAGCCTGAAACGCAAAAACGCCAGCCTCGTGCTGGCGTTTTGCTTTCTAGCGGGTGGGTAGCCTGTTTGTTAAGGTGGCGCCCATTCGAGCGCCATCGCAGGCAAGCCAGCTCCCACATGTGACCGGGTTTCAGCATGAGAATGCGGTCGAATGTGGGAGCGGGCTTGCTCGCGAAAGCGCCAGTTCAGACACCACCCATTTCAAGGAAGAACACCCCCATGAGCAGCCCCCTGCTTGGCATCGGCATGGACTCCAACCGCTCCCAGTTCATGGCCCGCCAGCGCATCGAAAGCCAGATCAACCTGCCACGCCTGTTTGCCGCCATCGACGCCGACCCCGGCATCGTGGGGGCGGGTGTGGTGTATATCGATGCCGACTTCAACATCGTGACCCTGCGCGAATTCCAACCCATCTGCAGCATTGCGCCCAAACGCGTGATCCTGCGGGAAGCGCAGCGGTACATAGCGCCGGCGCAGTTCGCCCAGCAGGTGCAAGACAATCCCCGTGAATCGCGGCTGGTGGGTGAAGCGATCAACACCACGCTGTCGTGTGCCGGTGCAGTCATCGGCTGGGTAGTGGTGCTCAGCGGCTCTGTCGCGATACCGTTTTCGGCGGGTGCCAGTACGGTGGTCGCAGCCCTCGGCTACACCGCTGCGGCAGCCAGTACCGTTCAGTGTTTTGCCGGTGGCTACCGGACCGTCAACGAAATAAGAAATCCGTCGCGCAACGACGAGCTCGACGGCGAGGAATGGTATCAATACACGATGATCGCGTTGGACGCCGCATCGTTGGTCGGAGTCGGTGCATCGTCACTCACCACCCTCAAGTTGGTCCGGCTGAATAAGGCGACCACCGGCAAAAGTGTTCGGGAGGTACTGAAAGGCTTGAATCGACAAGAGCGCGCCAAACTGACCAAGGAGTTGCTGAGCATTAACGACCCTCGCTTGAGCTCGAAGATGCTCAAGTTGCGACAGTTGTCAGGTGAGCTGCCCAAGCGCTTCACGCCCACACAGGTCAAGCACGCAACGGTCACGCAAATACAGGATGCGTTGGGCGCCTCGATTGGCTTCACGGGCAGTGCGCTCTCCGGGAATGTCCGAACCATTGCCGTAGGTCTATACGAGGAGATTGAGCAATGAACCAAGCACCGAGCATTCGTGCCTTTCTATCCCGGTACTTTCCGGTTTTCATGGGGGCGATATTTGCAGCGGTATTTTCCCTGGTCTTCGCGGTGCCTTTGTTTTTTGACAGCTATTTCCGGGACCTTCCCCTGGCGGATAACGCCAAGTACTCCTTTCTCGGCGGAGTCGCTCTGACGTTGGTCATCGTGCACTGCAACTTCATGATTGCGCGCGGGCACCCGCAATGGGTCTGGCCACTGGTGGTGTTACTGGGGCTTTGTTTCGCGTGTGTGCTGCCCACTATCGTGTATCAGCCGCATGCGTTCATTTATGGCGTGAGCGTGCTTTTACCCTTACTTGCACTGCTATTGCTTAACAGCAAGCGCCACCGCGAAATGCGCCAGAAACTGGTCGAAGTGCGCCACCTGCGTGAAGCCGTGATCGCCAGGCACAAAGCCCGTTGACTGGGTAGATTCACCACCCACCCTCACACTCCCGCCACAAATATGTGCAACCCTCGCACCACGACGGCAGCCATCGCGCCGTTTTGGTGCTGTACTGCACCGGGTCCCACGATAAAGCGCAATGACCACTGCTCTGGCATAAGTCTTGCGCGCTTTGTTTCCATGCCCTGGCTCGCAGGAGGCCGCCGTGTCGATTCATGTCGCGTTGCACCACGTTACGCATTACCGCTACGACCGCGCGGTCGAACTCGGCCCACAGATTGTTCGTCTGCGTCCGGCGGCCCATAGCCGCACGCGGATTCTTTCCTACGCGCTGAAGGTGCTGCCGGAACAGCACTTCATCAATTGGCAGCAAGATCCCCAGGGCAATTACCTGGCGCGTCTGGTGTTCCCGGAAAAAACTGACGAGCTGCGCATCGAAGTCGACCTGGTCGCGGAGATGGCGGTATTCAATCCGTTCGATTTCTTTCTGGAACCCTACGCCGAAAAAATCCCTTTCAGCTACGCCGCCGATGAGCAGCGCGAGCTGGCGCCGTACCTCGAAACATTGCCGCTGACCCCGAGATTCGCCGCGTATCTGGCGGGTATCGACCGCACGCCGTTGCCGGCGGTGGATTTCCTGGTGGGCCTGAATCAGCGCCTGGCCGCCGATATCGGCTACCTGATCCGCATGGAACCGGGCGTACAGACCCCGGAGTTCACCCTGGAAAATGCCTCCGGTTCCTGCCGGGATTCGGCGTGGTTGCTGGTGCAACTGCTGCGCAACCTTGGGTTGGCGGCACGATTTGTGTCGGGCTATCTGATCCAGCTGACCGCCGACGTCAAAGCCCTCGACGGCCCGTCCGGCACCGAGGTGGATTTCACCGACCTGCACGCCTGGTGCGAAGTGTATTTGCCCGGCGCCGGCTGGATCGGCCTCGATGCCACCTCCGGTTTGTTCGCCGGTGAAGGTCATATCCCGTTGGCCTGTAGTCCTGATCCTTCTTCCGCGGCGCCCATCAGCGGCCTGGTGGAACCCTGCGAGTGCGAATTTACCCACGAGATGTCCGTGGAACGGATTTGGGAAGCGCCCAGGGTTACCAAGCCCTACACCGAAGAGCAGTGGCTGGCGATCCAGGCCCTGGGCCGGCAGATCGACGGTGACCTGCACAAGGACGACGTACGCCTGACCATGGGCGGCGAACCCACCTTCGTCTCCATCGACGACCCCGACGGGGCGGAATGGAACACCGCCGCCCTGGGCCCGGACAAACGCCGGCTGTCCGCCGAGCTGTTCCAGCGCATGCGCAAGCACTACGCACCCAAGGGCCTGGTGCATTTCGGCCAGGGCAAGTGGTACCCCGGCGAGCAACTGCCGCGCTGGTCTCTCAACTGCTACTGGCGCCGCGACGGCGTGCCGATCTGGCACAACAGCGCGCTGATCGCCGATGAGCAGCAAAGCTACGGTGCCGATGGCGTGATGGCCGGGCGTTTTCTGGCCAGCGTTGCCGAGCGCCTGAAACTGCCCGCGCAGTTTGTATTCCCGGCCTACGAAGACAATTTCTATTACCTGTGGCGCGAAGGCGCCTTGCCGCAAAACGTCAGCGCCGAAGATCCGCGCCTGGAGGACAAGCTTGAGCGCGAGCGCCTGCGCAAGGTCTTCAGCCAGGGCCTGGATAAAGTCATCGGCCAGGTGCTGCCGCTGGCGCGCACGGCGGCCAATGACCGCTGGCAGAGCGGGCGCTGGTACCTGCGGGACAACCATTGCCGCCTGGTGCCGGGCGATTCACCGTTGGGTTATCGCCTGCCACTGGCCTCGCAACCGTGGGTAACGGCGGCGGACTATCCGTTCGTGCACCCCACCGATCCCAATCAGGACCTGGCAGACCTGCCGACCACCTCACAACTGCAAAGCCATGGCGAGGCAGCTGCCAGCCAAGACCGTATCCCGAAGATCGACGAGTCTGCCGACTGGCTGACCCGCACCGCCCTGTGCGCCGAGGCACGGGACGGCCGCTTGTACCTGTTCATGCCGCCGCTGGAACGGGTCGAGGATTACCTGGAACTGGTGGCCGCCATCGAAGCCACCGCCGAAGAACTGCATTGCCCGGTGTTGCTGGAAGGTTATGAGCCGCCGAGCGACCCACGCCTGAGCAACTTCCGGGTGACGCCGGATCCGGGTGTGATCGAGGTCAACGTGCAGCCGTCCGCCACCTGGGACGAGTTGGTGGAACGCACCGAGTTTCTCTACGAAGAAGCCCGGCAAACCCGCCTCACCACAGAAAAATTCATGATCGACGGGCGCCACACCGGCACCGGCGGCGGTAACCACTTTGTGCTCGGTGGCGCTACGCCCAAGGATTCGCCGTTCCTGCGGCGTCCCGATCTGCTGCGCAGCCTGATCAGCTATTGGCATAACCACCCGTCGCTGTCCTACCTGTTTTCCGGCCTGTTCATCGGCCCGACTTCCCAGGCACCACGGGTCGACGAAGCGCGCAACGATGCGTTGTATGAGCTGGAAATCGCCTTCGCGCAGATGCCCGAAGCGGGCGAAGAATGCCCGCCATGGTTGGTGGACCGCCTGCTGCGCAACCTGCTGATCGACGTCACTGGCAATACCCACCGTGCCGAGTTCTGCATCGACAAGCTCTACTCGCCGGACGGTGCCACCGGCCGCCTGGGCCTGCTGGAATTGCGTGCCTTTGAAATGCCGCCCCACGCCCGCATGAGCCTGACCCAACAATTGCTGCTGCGGGCACTGGTCGCGCGGTTCTGGCGTGAACCCTATGCGCCGCCGAAGCTGGCGCGCTGGGGCACAGAGCTGCATGACCGCTTCCTGCTGCCGCACTTTATCGAGCAGGATTTTGCCGACGTGATCGTCGAGCTGAACGCTGCCGGTTATCCGCTGCGGGCCGAATGGTTTGCCGCGCACCTGGAGTTCCGTTTTCCCAAGGTCGGTGACTACGCCGTCAGCGGTATCGAACTGGAATTGCGCCAGGCCCTGGAGCCCTGGCATGTGCTGGGCGAGGAGGGCGCGGTGGGCGGTACGGTGCGTTACGTGGATTCGTCCCTGGAGCGCCTGCAGGTCAAGTTGAGTGGCCTGCCGCCCCAGCGTTACCTGCTGACCTGCAATGGCATCCCGGTGCCGCTGCAACCCACCGGGCGCGTCGGCGAGTTTGTGGCTGGCGTGCGTTATCGCGCCTGGCAACCGGCCAACTGCCTGCAGCCAACGATCCCGGTGCATGCGCCACTGGTGTTCGATCTTTTGGATACGTGGATGCAGCGCTCGCTGGGCGGTTGCCAGTACCATGTCGCCCATCCGGGCGGGCGCAATTACGACAGCCTGCCGGTGAATGCCAATGAAGCTGAAAGCCGGCGGATGGCGCGGTTTTTCCGCTTGGGACACAGCCCCGGGAAATTGCCGGTGCCGAGTGTGGTGATCAATGATGAATTGCCGATGACCCTGGATTTGCGGCGCTTCCCCAATAAGAATGACTAAATGCGATTCAAAATGTGGGAGCGGGCTTGCTCGCGAATACGGTGTATCAGAAACACATTAAGTGACTGACACTCCGCTTTCGCGAGCAAGCCCGCTCCCACACAAGCCCGCTCCCACAGTTGGATCGCGTGGTTTGTGAGTTAATTCGACTTCCCTTGCCTCTGCCGAGCGTTCCATGCCCGACTTGCTCGACCGTTACCCGCTGACCGCGGGCACTTATCACGAACTGCTGGACGACAGCGGCGCGGTTCGCGCCCATTGGCAGCGGTTGCTCGATCACCTGCAACGCAGCACCCCGGCGCAACTGGCCCAGCGCCAGGCCTTGCTGACCCGGCAGATCCAGGAAAACGGCGTGACCTACAACGTCTACGCCGACCCCAAGGGCGCGGATCGCCCCTGGGAACTGGACCTGTTGCCCCACGTGCTGGCGGCCGATGAATGGAAGCAACTTGCCGCCGGCATCGCCCAGCGCGCACGCCTGCTGAATGCGGTACTGGCCGACCTCTACGGCCCGCAACGCTTGATCGCCGAAGGCTTGCTGCCGGCAGAACTGGTGTTCGGCCATAACAATTTCCTGTGGCCGTGCCAGGGCATCCAGCCGCCCGACGGCGCGTTCCTGCACCTGTACGCCGTGGACCTGGCGCGTACGCCGGATGGCCGCTGGTGGGTCACCGCCGACCGGACCCAGGCCCCGTCCGGCGCCGGTTATGCTTTGGAAAACCGCACCATCGTGTCCCGCGCCTTCCCGGACCTGTACCGCGACTTGCAGGTGCAGCACCTCACCGGGTTCTTCCGCACCCTGCAGGAAACCCTGGCCCGCCAGGCGCCGAGCGACGACCAGCCACCGCTGATCGTGCTGCTGACCCCGGGCCGTTTCAACGAAAGCTATTTCGAGCATCTGTACCTCGCCCGCCAGCTTGGCTACCCGCTGGTGGAAGGCGGCGACCTGACCGTGCGCGACGCCACGGTGTACCTCAAGACCCTCAGCGGCCTGCGCCGGGTGCACGCGATCATGCGCCGCCTGGACGACGACTTCTGCGACCCGCTGGAACTGCGCACCGACTCGGCCCTCGGCGTGCCCGGCCTGCTGGATGCCGTGCGCCAGGGCAATGTGCTGGTGGCCAACGCCCTGGGCAGTGGCGTGCTGGAGTCCCCCGGCCTGCTGGGCTTTCTGCCGAAGATCAATCAATTCCTGTTTGGCGAAGAGCTGATCCTGCCGTCCATCGCGACCTGGTGGTGCGGTGAGCCGCCGGTGCTGGCCGAAGCCCTGGAGAAACTGCCGGAGCTGCTGATCAAGCCGGCGTTTCCGTCGCAAAGCTTTACCCCGGTATTTGGCCGCGACTTGAACGACGAACAACGCGAGGCCCTGGCTGAGCGCATGCGCGCGCGGCCTTACGCCTATGTCGCCCAGGAACTTGCGCAGTTGTCCCAGGCGCCGGTCTGGCACACCGTTGACGATCACCTTCAGCACCGCGCCATCGGCATGCGTGTGTACGCCGTAGCCAGCGCCGACGGTTATCGGGTACTGCCCGGTGGCCTGACCCGTGTGGCCGCCGATGCCGATGCCGAAGTGGTGTCGATGCAGCGCGGCGGTGCGAGCAAGGACACCTGGGTGCTCGGCGAACGTGCCCATGGCACCGAGCAATGGCGCGCCCAACGGGCCATCGGCGCCCATGACCTGGTGCGGCGTGATCCGTACCTGCCGTCGCGGGTGGTGGAAAACCTGTTCTGGTTTGGCCGTTATTGCGAGCGCTGTGATGACAGTGCGCGCTGGTTGCGGATCGTCCTCGCCCGCTATGTCGACGGAGACGACCCGCTGGCGCTGCAGGCGGCGGTTGAACTGGGTGAGAACCTGCGACTGTTGCCGGAGGAGGGCGAGTTGCCTGAGCGGCTTCAGGCGGCGTTGCTCGGTGATGACTGGCCCTCGAGCCTGCGGGCCAACTTGCAGCGCTTGCAGTGGGCGGCGTCCCAGGTGCGCGGCAAGCTGTCCCGGGAAAACTGGCAGGCGCTGGTGGAGTTGCAGCGCGAAGCCCTGGAACTGGAAAGCGAAGAGCCGGACTTCGGCGAACTGCTGGATTTCCTCAACCGCCTGGTGATGTCCCTGGCCGCGCTGTCGGGCTTTGCCCTTGACGACATGACCCGCGACGAGGGCTGGCGCTTCCTGATGATGGGCCGGCGCATCGAGCGCCTGCAGTTTCTCAGCAGCAGCCTGGCGGCGTTCCTGCGCGGCGTGGCGGTGTTCGATCAGGCCGGGCTGGAGTGGTTGCTGGAACTGGGCAACAGCAGCATCACCTATCGTTCGCGCTACCTCGCGGTACCGCAGCTGATTCCGGTGCTGGACCTGTTGCTGCTGGATGAGCAAAACCCCCACGCAGTGCTGTTCCAGCTGAAACTGGTGAGCCGCACCTTGCGTCGCTTGAATGACGATTTCAGCGTGCCCCGGGAAACCGGGCTGGCGCCGTTGGTGGAGCGCCTGGCGCGCTTTGACCTGGGCTGCCTGGAGAACCCGCTGTTCGGCGAGTCCAGTGTGCGTGCCGCGCTGGATGGCCTGGCCGACCTGCTGCAAGCGGTGGCCGATGAAAGTGGGCAAGTCTCCGACCGCCTGGCCTTGCGCCATTTTGCCCATGTGGACGATGTCAGCCAGCAAACGGTGTCTGTGTGATGAGTGCCCGCTACCAGATTTTCCACGATACCCATTATCACTACGACAGCCCGGTGTCCCTGGCCCAGCAGCTCGCGCACCTGTGGCCGCGGCCTTGCGCCTGGCAGCGCTGCAGCTCGCAGCAACTGGAGATCAGCCCCGAGCCGACCGCGCGCCGGGATGAGCTGGACGTGTTTGGTAACCCGATCACCCGGCTGGCGTTCGAGCGGCCCCACGATGAGCTGTTGGTCAACGCCGGGCTGACGGTGGAAGTGCTGGCGCGGCCGCTGCTGGATTTCAGCCTGTCGCCGGCCTGGGACCAGACCCGCAACGGCCTGACCTACAGCAGCCAGCCGCTGTCGGCTGAAGTGATCGAGGCCTGCCGCTATCGGTTCGAATCGCCCTATGTGCATCTGAAGAAAAGCTTCGTCGAGTTCTCCGAAGACTGTTTCCCGGCAGGTCGCCCGTTGCTGCTGGGTGTGCAGGCGCTGATGCAGAAGATCTTCAGCGAATTTACTTTCGATGCCGAAGCCACCCAGGTCGCCACGCCGTTGGTGGAAGTGCTGGAGCGCCGGCGCGGCGTGTGCCAGGACTTCGCCCACCTGATGCTCGCGTGCCTGCGTTCCCGGGGCCTGGCGGCGCGGTATATCAGCGGTTACCTGCTGACCCAGCCACCGCCCGGCCAACCACGGTTGATCGGCGCGGATGCGTCCCACGCGTGGGTGTCGGTGTTTTGCCCGGTGTCGGGTTGGGTGGATTTTGACCCGACCAACAATGTGCAGCCGGCACTGGAACACATCACCCTGGCCTGGGGCCGGGACTTTTCCGATGTTTCGCCGTTGCGGGGGGTGATTCTGGGGGGAGGGAGCCATGACCCGGAAGTGCGGGTGACGGTGATGCCGCTGGAGTAATGCACATATCTCAAATCGGGACGCGGAGCGCCCCAGGATGCATTCCCACGCGGAGCGTGGGAACGATCACCTATTCAGCGTCTTTCGGTGCTTCGGTTTCGTCTGTAGCCACTGTACCTTCAGCATCCGGGTTCAGTGCACCGGCTTCTTCGTCGGCTGCAATTTTCTTGCGCTGCAGCTTTTCCTCTTTCTTCTGCTCTTTGGCCAAGTCTCTCTGACGTTTGGCGAAGGAGTAATTAGGTTTTGCCATGGGCGATCCTCTGGGGTCGAAGGTGAGGTTGAGCGGCGCGTATTCTGCCTTTAATCGCGTCCCAAGGGTTAATCGGGTTTTTGGTCCACCCATTTGGGCAGGACCAGCGGTTGCCAGGCATCCAGTACGTCAAGCAGCTCAGCCGGCGATTCGCTCATTTGCAGCATGGCACGATGCGGTGCCCGGACGAAGCCTTCGCCGACGATATGATCAAGAAAATCGGTCAACTTGCGGTAAAAACCGTTCACTTCGAGCAAACCCAGCGGTTTGCCGTGGTAGCCGAGCTGGCCCCAGGTCCAGACTTCGAACAGTTCTTCCAGGGTGCCCAGGCCGCCCGGCAGCGCAATAAAGGCGTCGCTCAGTTCGGCCATGCGTGCCTTGCGGGCGTGCATGCCGTCGACCACTTCCAGGCGGGTCAGGCCTTTGTGGCCGATTTCGAGGTTTTTCAGGCTTTCGGGAATAATTCCGATCACCTCGCCGCCGGCTTCCAGCGCCGCATCGGCGACGATACCCATCAGGCCCACGGCGCCGCCGCCGTACACCAGGGTCAGCTTGCGCTCGGCCAGCGCGCGCCCGAGGGCCACGGCTGCTTCACGGTAGGCCGGGTTGGTGCCGCTGCTGGCACCGCAAAACACACAGACAGACTTCAAGGACATACCTGACTCCACTCATTTGTGGCTAAAGAGTAAAGGCTGGCTTGCGTCTCTCAAAGGATTAAACCTCGCGTTGAGGTGTTTCGCAGGTGCCGCTGGCACCACAGGCATAGGCGGCAAGCAGGCTGCGGAACAGGCTATTGAGGTGCATGGCTGGGACTCCGGAAGGGTGATGGACCGATCATAGGCCGGCACCCGCACTTTGGCCGGTAGATTGTGTCGATGAGTCTGATAGCCTAAAGTTGTATACAATCTGTTGATACAGATCATATGAAGTCCTGCCTGACTCAGGCACCCTTGTCGCAATATGCGTTTTTTAAACCCTGCCCTGGAGATTCACATGTTTGCCAAACTCGTTGCTGTTTCCCTGCTGACTCTGGCTAGCGGCCAGTTGCTTGCTGCAGAGTGCAAGGTCACTGTCGACTCCACTGACCAGATGTCCTTCAACACCAAGGCCATCGAAATCGACAAGAGCTGCAAGACGTTCACCGTTGAGTTGACCCACTCCGGCAGCTTGCCGAAAAACGTCATGGGCCATAACTGGGTGCTGAGTTCCGCCGCCGACATGCCTGGCATCGCCAGCGACGGCATGGCCGCCGGTATCGACAAGAACTACCTGAAAGACGGCGACACCCGCATCATCGCCCACACCAAGATCATCGGTGCCGGCGAGAAAGACTCCGTGACCTTCGATGTGTCGAAGCTGGCGGCAGGCACTGACTACGCGTTCTTCTGCTCGTTCCCAGGCCACATCTCGATGATGAAAGGCACTGTGACCCTGAAGTAAGCAATCTTCAGGCAAAAAAAAGCGCCCTTCGGGGCGCTTTTTTTGCCTGTAGGCAGGCTGCTCTTGTGGCGAGGGAGCTTGCTCCCGCTGGGCTGCGGAGCAGCCCCAATAAGCTCACCGCGTAGCATCAGAAAAAGCAGTAAGCAGGTTTCAGGGGCCGCTTCGCGCCCCAGCGGGAGCAAGCTCCCTCGCCACAGCAAGCTCTTTCACCACAGCAAGCTCTGTTTCACCACAGCAAGCTCCTTCACCACAACAAGCCCTTTTGCCAGAATGAGCCGCTACGTCAGATCAGGGTGCAAACGGCATCACCCGCTTGTGCTCGGTCTTGCGATAGGTGTCGCAGATGATCTTGAAGGCCTCCTCGCGCACCGGCTCGCCGTGCAGGAACGCGTCGATCTCGGCATAGGTCACGCCATGGGACGCTTCGTCCGGCTTGCCCGGCGACAGGTCTTCCAGGTCGGCCGTCGGGATCTTCTCTACCAGCGATTCCGGAGCACCAAAGTGCCGGGCAATCGCGCGCACCTGGTTCTTCACCAGCCCGCTCAGCGGTGCCAGGTCGCAGGCGCCGTCACCGAACTTGGTGAAAAAGCCCATCACGGCTTCCGCCGCATGGTCGGTACCGATCACCAAACCACCGGCCGCGCCGGCGATGGTGTACTGCGCCACCATGCGCATGCGCGCCTTGGTGTTGCCCAGCACGAAGTCCCGGGAGACCGCGGCCTTGCCTTCAAACGCCGCCACTTCATTGGCCAGGGATTTCACCGCCGGGCCGATGTTCACTGTGTGGCGCTCGTCGGGCTCGATAAAGTCCACGGACGCCTGGGCGTCGTGTTCGTCGAACTGGGTTTCGTAGGGCAGGCGCACCGCGATAAAGCGGTACGCATCGTCACCCTTGGCAGCCCGCAACTCTTGCATTGCACGCTGGGCCAGCAGGCCGGCGGTCAGGGAGTCGACGCCGCCGCTGATGCCCAGCACCAACGTCTTGAGGCCTGAATTGAGCAGGCAATCCTGGATAAAGGTAACGCGCCGGGCGACCTCCGCCTCAAGGGCGGCCTGGTCCTTGAACGGCGGTTGGACCTTGAGCTGTTCAGCAATCTCGCGCTGTACGGCTTGCATGATTCACTCCTTGCTGGGTAGGGCAGGTACTTTGAAAACGTGGCGCAAATAGGCGACAAAGTTCGGATCGGTGCAGTGGGTCTTGCCCGCTTCATCGGAAATCTTCGCGACGGGCTGGCCATTACAGGCAGTCATTTTAAGCACGATGCTCATCGGTTCCACACCTGGAATATCACAGGTCAGGTTGGTGCCGATGCCGAAGCTCACATTGATCCGACCACGCAGCGCGCGGAAAATCTCCAGCGCCTTGGGCAGCGACAGGCTGTCGGAGAACACCAGGGTCTTGCTCATCGGCTCGATCCCCAGCTTGTGGTAGTGGGCGATCGCCTTTTCGGCCCATTGCACCGGGTCACCGGAGTCGTGGCGCAGGCCGTCGAAGAGCTTGGCGAAATACAGGTCGAAATCGCTGAGAAACGCATCGGTGGTGATGCAATCGGTCAGGGCGATGCCCAGCAGGCCACGGTACTCGCGCACCCAGCAGTCGAGGGCGGCGATCTGGCTGTCGATCAGGCGCGGGCCGAGTTGCTGGTGGGCCATGATCCATTCGTGGGCCATGGTGCCCAGCGGCTTCATGTTCAGCTCGCGGGCCAGGTGCACGTTGCTGGTGCCGACAAAACGCCCGGGGAAGTCGTGCTTGAGCACGTTCACCACTTCTTCCTGCACGCGGTAGGAGAAGCGTCGACGCGTGCCGAAATCCGCGACCTGCAGTTCGGACAGTTCTTCGACGCTGGCGTTGGCCGTCAGCCAGTCGAACTTGCGATACAGCTGCTCGCGGGCCTGTTCGAGGATCACGCTCTGGTAGCGATAGCGGTTACGCACTTCGCTGACGATGGCCAGCATCGGCACTTCAAACAGGATCACGTGCAGCCATGGCCCGCGCAGGCGGATAAACAGCTCGCCGTTTTCGATACCGGTGTGCACGTAGCGCAGGTTGAAGCGAAACAGCCCGAGGAAGCGCAGGAAATCCGGCTTCATGAAGCTGATGCGTTCCAGGAAGCCCAGTTGGTCGGGGCTCAGGCTCAGCTCGGCGAGGCGCTCGATCTGGTAGCGGATCTCCGCCAGGTACGGGCGCAGGTCTTCACTGTTGCGGCAACGAAACTCCCATTCAACTTCCACGTTCGGGTAGTTGTGCAGCACCGCCTGCATCATGGTCAGCTTGTAGAAGTCGGTGTCGAGCAGGTTCTGCACGATGCGATCGGCAAACACACTCTCGCTCATAACGGGAATCTCCAGACGGGTCGGCGATGGGCGCCGACCTTTACGCACAATTAAGGAATGGCGCTAGTGGCGCATAGACCTGTGCTGTTTTGCCAGTGTTTTTTCAGCTGGGCATGGTTGTTTGGCCCCTGGCGCCTTCGCGAGCAAGCCCGCTCCCACATTTGGAACGCATTTCAAATGTGGGAGCGGGCTTGCTCGCGAAGGCGGTATTGCAGGCGACGCGCCTCAATCAGACTCAACCTGCTCCATCATCCACTTCACAAAATCCCGCACCTTGGGCACTTCAGCCGAGTGCTCGGGGTAGGCCAGGTAATAGGCATCCTGGCTCGGCATCGCATGCTGCCAGGGGATCACCAGCTTGCCTTCGGCGAGCTCTTCTTCCACCAGAAACCTGGGCAGCAGCGCCACACCGCAGCCAACCTGTGCGGCGCGAATGCACATATAAAAGGTCTCGAAGCGCGGCCCATGGTAGCTGTGCTCGGTGTGATGACCCTGGGCGGCGAACCAGTCATGCCAGCCTTGCGGGCGCGAGGCGTTTTGCAGCAACACCAGTTCGCTCAGTTGCGTGGGGTCGGTAAATGCTTGGGCGGGCAGGCTGTCGGGTGAGCACACGGGCACCAGTTCTTCGCTGAACAGCTTGAGGCTCTCGGTGCCGGGCCGTGAGCCCTGGCCAAAGTAGAAGGCCAGGTCGGCCTTGCCTTGCAGCAGCTCGTCGGGCTCCTGTTCGTTGCACAGGTCCAGGTGAATCTGCGGATGGCGCAGTCGCCAGCCCTTGAGGCGCGGCACCAGCCAGCGGGCGCCGAAGGTGTAGGGCGTGGACACCCGCAGCACTTCAGTCTCGCCGCCGTAGGAGCGCAGGTAATGGGTGGACATCTCCACCTGGGTGAGGATCTTGCGCACTTCCACCAGGTACAGATCGCCCGCCGGGGTCATCTGCAAGCGGCGGCGCACCCGGCGAAACAGCAGGTGCTGCAACAGTTCTTCCAGCTGCGCGACCTGTTTGCTGACAGCGCTCTGGGTGAGGTTCAGCTCTTCGGCGGCGCGGGTAAAACTCAGGTGGCGGGTGACCGCTTCGAAGCACTGCAGGGCGGTGATCGAGGGCAAATGTCTTTTATTCAGCACGGCACGCCTCTTTTTGTTCTTAGCATGAATAAACGGAATGATATCTCGCCTAATCGTCGTTTGTTGGCAAGTCTTGGGCCAGCTACAAATAAGGTCTGGATCGCCGCGACCGCTGGCGGCGCAAATTTCTGTTTGTAGATTGAAGGAGTGACCCATGGTTGCCGCATTGCTTGATCGTCTCGGGGTAAACCCGGCGCTGTACCAGTCGGGTAAACAACCCGTGCATTCGCCCATTGATGGCAGCCGGATTGCCAGTGTGCACTGGGAAGGCGCCGCCGAGGTGGAGCAGCAGGTCAGTCGCGCCGAGCATGCATTCGAGGCCTGGCGCAAGGTGCCGGCCCCGCGTCGTGGTGAGCTGGTGCGCCAGTTCGGCGACGTGTTGCGCGAGTACAAGGCCGACCTCGGCGAGCTGGTGTCGTGGGAAGCCGGCAAGATCACCCAGGAAGGTTTGGGTGAAGTGCAGGAAATGATCGACATCTGCGACTTCGCCGTCGGCC
The DNA here is from genome assembly GCF_013385805.1 of Pseudomonas sp. C6002. Taxonomy (NCBI): domain Bacteria; kingdom Pseudomonadati; phylum Pseudomonadota; class Gammaproteobacteria; order Pseudomonadales; family Pseudomonadaceae; genus Pseudomonas; species Pseudomonas sp. C6002. Next base: position 222,449 of record NZ_JACAPH010000004.1, read on the forward strand.
TGTCGCGCCAGTTGTACGGCTTGACCATCGCCTCCGAGCGTCCGGGCCACCACATGCGTGAAACCTGGCACCCGCTGGGCGTGGTTGGCGTGATCAGCGCCTTCAACTTCCCGGTCGCCGTATGGGCGTGGAACACCGCGCTGGCGCTGGTGTGCGGCAACGCAGTGATCTGGAAACCGTCGGAAAAAACCCCGCTTACCGCCCTGGCCTGCCAGGCACTGTTCGAGCGCGTACTGAAGAACTTCAGCGATGCGCCGCCGTACCTCAGCCAGGTGATCATCGGTGGCCGCGATGCCGGCGCCGCACTGGTGGATGACCCGCGTGTTGCGCTGATCAGCGCCACCGGCAGCACCCGCATGGGCCGCGAAGTAGCGCCGAAAGTCGCTGCACGTTTTGCCCGCAGCATTCTCGAACTGGGCGGCAACAACGCGATGATCCTCGGCCCAAGCGCCGACCTGGACATGGCCGTGCGCGCGATTCTGTTCAGCGCCGTCGGTACCGCCGGCCAGCGCTGCACCAGCCTGCGTCGGCTGATCGCCCATGAGTCGGTAAAAGAGGAAATCGTCACCCGCCTCAAGGCTGCGTATTCCAAAGTGCGCATCGGCCATCCGCTGGAAGGCAACCTGATCGGCCCGCTCATCGACAAGCACAGCTTCGAAAACATGCAGGACGCCCTGGAGCAGGCCTTGAGCGAAGGCGGCCGGGTGTTTGGCGGCAAGCGCCAGTTGGAAGACACGTTCCCCAACGCTTACTACGTGTCGCCGGCCATCGTGGAAATGCCGGAGCAGAGTGATGTGGTGTGCACCGAGACGTTCGCGCCGATTCTGTATGTGGTCGGCTATACCGATTTCGCTGAAGCGCTGCGCCTGAACAATGCGGTGCCACAAGGCCTGTCTTCGTGCATCTTTACCACTGACGTGCGCGAGGCCGAGCAGTTCATGTCGGCGGTAGGCAGTGACTGCGGGATCGCCAACGTCAACATCGGCCCGAGCGGCGCGGAGATTGGTGGCGCGTTTGGCGGTGAGAAAGAGACCGGTGGCGGGCGTGAGTCGGGCTCGGATGCATGGCGCGGGTACATGCGTCGCCAGACCAATACCGTGAACTACTCGCTGGAACTGCCGCTGGCCCAGGGCATTACCTTCGACTGATACCTCAAGTCGGAGTGAGGTCAATGTGGGAGCGGGCTTGCTCGCGAAAGCGGTGTGTCAGTCAACGAATGCTTATCTGATCCACCGCTTTCGCGAGCAAGCCCGCTCCCACATTTGACCGTATTTACAATTCGGAAAAGTGGTTTGTTAGGTCTCATCGGAGTCTGGCAATGGCATTACGCGAAGCATGTTTGTGGGAACAACTCACTCCTGGCCGGCCGGATCGTGCCGCGCTCAAGGGCGAGGTAAAAGTGGATGTGTGCGTGATCGGCGCCGGCATCACCGGTTTGTCGGCAGCCATTCACTTGCTGGAACAAGGAAAAAGTGTCGCCGTACTCGAGGCCCATCGCACCGGCCACGGTGGTTCGGGGCGCAACGTAGGGCTGGTCAATGCAGGGATGTGGATTCCCCCGGACGAGATCGAAGCCGGTTTTGGTACCGCGGTGGGCAGCCAGCTCAACCGCATGCTCGGCGCGGCACCGTCCCTGGTGTTCAGCCTGATCGACAAATACAACATCGACTGCCAACTGCGTCGCGAGGGCACCTTGCACATGGCGCACAACGCCCGTGGCGAGGCGGATTTGCGCAGTCGTGAAGAACAGTGGAAGCGTCGCGGTGCACCGGTGGAGCTGTTGACCGGCGCTGCATGCGAACAAGCCACCGGTACCAAAAAGATTGCTGCCGCCTTGCTCGACCGGCGGGCCGGCACCTTGAACCCGATGGCCTACACCAGTGGTTTGGCCAATGCCGCCGTCGGGCTCGGCGGACAGTTGTTCGATCACTCCCCAGTCACCCAACTGGAACGCCAGGGCCAGCACTGGTCTGTGCAGACTGCCCAAGGCTCGGTGCAGGCCGAACAGGTGGTGATCGCTTCGAACGCCTACACCGAAGGCGAGTGGACCGAACTGCGCCGCAACTTCTTCCCCGGTTATTACTATCAGGTGGCGTCGGCCCCTCTGACCGACGACGCCGCCCAACAAATCCTGCCCGGCGGGCAAGGCTCCTGGGACACTCGCCAGGTACTCAGCAGCATCCGCCGCGACGCCGAAGGCCGCCTGCTGCTCGGCAGCCTGGGCAACGGCAACCAGAAACCTGCGTGGTTCCTCAAGGCCTGGGCCGATAGGGTGCAACAGCACTACTTCCCGTACCTCAAACCGGTGCAGTGGGAGTGCACCTGGACCGGCTGCATCGCGTTCACCCCGGACCACTTGATGCGCCTGTTCGAGCCGGCGCCCGGGCTGGTGGCGGTCACCGGTTACAACGGGCGCGGGGTGACGACCGGCAGTGTCGTGGGCAAAGCCTTCGCGGATTATCTGTGTCACCAGGATCCACAGGCACTGCCGATCCCCTTTGCGCCGATGCAGCCGTTGGCCGGTGTGGGCCTGCGCAGCTGTTTGTACGAGGCGGGATTCTCGCTGTATCACGCGGGCCAATGCCTGCGGATCGTGATCTGATCAACGAAATACCCCTCAGAAGCCTGCATTTTCTTAGCCGGCTACTAATCTGTATTGGTGCGAGTCGTAGCAGTAACGCACTGTAAATGTGCACTTCCGTTACGCACGCTGTTACATGTTTAAGGGTGGCCGTTTAGTGGCCGGGTTGCAGTGCTAGATTGGTCGGGTTGCACTTTATAGGTCCAATGGTTGCACCTGGTTGAGATAGACGGTTGCACGTCCAATCAAAAGGCGCCCAAAAACCTGCAATAACAATGACACCGTGTCTTTTTGAATAATAAAAACGTAATGGCACGACGCTTGCTCTGGGCTTTCTCCGAAAGTTTTTGAAGTGAAGCTGCAGTGCCAATTCAACAAAAACCTCGGAGCACCACTCATGTCCCAGACGTTTTACAAGAAAGGTTTTCTAGCCCTCGCCGTTGCTGCGGCGCTGGGTGTTTCTGCGTTTGCTCAAGCTGATGTGAAGATTGGCGTAGCGGGGCCGATGACCGGCGCCAACGCGGCATTTGGTGAGCAGTACATGAAAGGTGCCCAGGCGGCAGCCGATGTCATCAACAAGGCCGGCGGCATCAACGGCGAGCAGATCAAGCTGGTGGCCGGCGATGACGCCTGCGAACCCAAGCAGGCTGTGGCCGTGGCCAACCGCCTGGTTGACCAGGACAAAGTGATTGGCGTGGTCGGGCACTTCTGCTCGTCGAACACTATCCCAGCCTCCGAGGTGTATGCCGATGCGGGCGTGATCATGATCACCCCGGGCTCCACCAACCCGCAGGTTACCGAGCGTGGCCTGTCGGCCGTGTTCCGCATGTGTGGTCGTGACGATCAGCAAGGCATCGTGGCCGGCGACTACATCGTCGACGTGCTCAAGGGCAAGAAAGTTGCCGTTATCAACGACAAGGACACCTACGGCAAAGGCCTGGCCGACGCCACTGCGGCGCAGTTGACCAAGCGCGGCGTGAAGCCGGTGCTGGAAGAAGGCCTGACCCGTGGCGAGAAAGATTTCAGCGCCTTGGTTACCAAGATCCGCTCCACCGGTGCTGACGTCGTGTACTTCGGCGGCCTGCACCCGGAAGCCGGCCCACTGGTTCGGCAGATTCGTGAAGCCGGCCTGAAAGACGTCAAGTTCATGTCCGATGACGGCGTGGTGACCGACGAACTGGTGGCCACCGCCGGTGGTGCACAGTACGTGGATGGCGTGTACATGACCTTCGGCGCCGACCCACGCCTGCTGCCAGACAGCAAGACCGTGGTGGAAGAGTTCCGCAAAAATGGCACCGAGCCTGAAGGCTACACCCTGTACGCCTACGCCTCGATCCAGGCCCTGGCCGCCGGTTTCAATGGCGCCAAGTCCGACAAGGGCGAAGACGCAGCCAAATGGCTGAAATCCCACCCGGTCAAAACCGTCATGGGCGAGAAGAACTGGGACGCCAAGGGCGACCTGAAAATCTCCGACTATGTGGTTTACCAGTGGGACAAGGACGGCAAGTATCACCAGCTGGAAAAGCAGAAGTAATAGTTAGCGCGATGGGTTAGACGCCACTTGACCCTGTGGGAACCGGGCTTTTGTGGGAGCTGGCTTGCCTGCGATAGCGTCACCTCGGGTTGACTGACATTCCGAGGTGTCGCTATCGCGGGCAAGCCCGGCGCCCATACACGCCAGCTCCCACACGGGGACTTGGTTGCCAGCCCCTTTTGTGTCTGTCTTTTCCTCCTAGAAGATCCGCACACCCACAGGTGTGCAGGCTCTCACTGCGTGAGATTGCGTTATGGATGGTATTTTCCTGCAGCAACTGGTCAATGGGCTGACCCTCGGGTCGGTCTATGGCTTGATCGCCATCGGCTACACAATGGTCTATGGCATCATTGGCATGATCAACTTCGCCCATGGCGAGGTTTATATGATTTCCGCTTACCTCGCGGCGATCAGTCTGGCACTGCTGGCTTACTTCGGCATCGAATCCTTCCCGCTGCTCATCCTTGGCACCCTGATCTTCACCGTCGTCGTCACCGGCGTCTACGGCTGGGTCATCGAGCGTGTCGCCTACAAACCGCTGCGCAACTCCACCCGACTGGCACCGCTGATCAGCGCCATCGGTATTTCGCTGATCCTGCAGAACTACGCGCAGATCGCCCAGGGCGCCAAGCAACAAGGCATCCCGACGCTGCTGGCCGGCGCCTGGAGAGTCGATATCGGCACCGGCTTCGTGCAATTGACCTACACCAAGGTGTTCATCCTGGTGGCCGCGTTCGTCGGCATGGGCCTGCTGACTTACATCATCAAGTACACCAAGCTCGGCCGCATGTGCCGCGCTACCCAGCAAGACCGCAAAATGGCGTCGATCCTCGGTATCAACACCGACCGGGTCATCTCCTACGTATTCGTGATTGGTGCCGCCATGGCCGCGCTGGCCGGTGTGCTGATCACCCTGAACTACGGCACGTTCGACTTCTATGCCGGCTTCATCATCGGCATCAAGGCATTTACCGCAGCGGTACTCGGCGGCATCGGCTCCCTGCCTGGGGCCATGCTGGGCGGGATCATCCTGGGTATTTCCGAGTCGCTGTTCTCGGGGTTGATCAACTCTGACTACAAAGACGTGTTCAGTTTCTCCCTGCTGGTGGTGATCCTTATTTTCCGTCCCCAGGGCCTGCTCGGTCGCCCACTCGTGGCGAAGGTATAACTATGTCTGCTGCCTACTCTATCGATATCAAGAAAAGTGTCGTCGATGCGGTACTCGCCGGGCTGATTTCGCTGATCGTGTTCGGTCCGATCGTCGGCGTGGTCCTCGACGGCTACAGCTTCAACCTGCAACCGGCGCGTGTCGGCATCCTGGTGGCCATCGTGATGGTCGGCCGGTTCGCCATGAGCCTGTTCCTGCAAACCCCAAGGGGCCTGCGGATTCTGCAAGGGTTTGAAAGCACCGGCTCCGGTGTGCATGTGCTCAAGCCGGACTACAAGTCGCGCCTGCGCTGGATCATCCCGGCGTTGATCGTGATTGCCATCGTGTTCCCGTTCTTTGCCAACAAATACCTGCTGACCGTGGTGATCCTCGGGTTGATCTACGTGTTGCTGGGCCTTGGCCTGAACATCGTGGTCGGCCTGGCCGGGCTGCTCGACCTGGGTTACGTGGCGTTCTACGCCATCGGCGCCTATGGCCTGGCGCTGGGTTACCAGTACCTCGGCCTGGGCTTCTGGTCGGTGCTGCCGCTGGCGGCGATTTGTGCGGCGCTGGCGGGGTGCATACTCGGGTTTCCGGTGCTGCGAATGCACGGCGATTACCTGGCGATCGTGACCCTGGGCTTCGGTGAAATCATCCGCCTGGTGCTGAATAACTGGCTGTCGTTTACCGGTGGCCCGAACGGCATGCCGGTGCCCTCGCCGACGTTTTTCGGCCTGGAGTTCGTGCGCAAGGCGAAGGATGGCGGGGTGCCGTTCCACGAGTTCTTCGGCATCGACTACAACCCCAACATCAAATTCCTGTTCATCTACATCGTGCTGTTCCTGGTGGTGCTGCTGGTGCTGTACATCAAGCACCGCCTGACCCGCATGCCGGTGGGCCGCGCGTGGGAAGCCTTGCGCGAAGACGAAATCGCCTGCCGTTCCATGGGCCTCAACCACGTGCTGGTGAAGCTCTCGGCGTTCACCATCGGCGCGTCCACTGCCGGTCTGGCCGGGGTGTTTTTCGCCAGCTATCAGGGCTTCGTCAACCCGTCGTCGTTCACCTTCTTCGAGTCGGCGCTGATCCTCGCCATCGTGGTATTGGGCGGCATGGGCTCGACCGTCGGCGTGGTGATTGCCGCGTTCGTGCTGACGGTGGCGCCGGAGCTGCTGCGCAGCTTCTCCGAGTACCGCGTGCTGCTCTTCGGCGTGTTGATGGTGGTGATGATGATCTGGCGACCACGAGGCCTGATTCGTATCAGCCGTACCGGTGTCGTCCCGCGTAAAGGAGTGGCGCCATGAGCAAGGAAGTCGTTCTTTCCGTGGAACACCTGATGATGCACTTTGGTGGCATCAAGGCCTTGAGCGACGTAAGTCTCAAGGTCAAGCGCAACTCGATCTTCGCCCTGATCGGTCCCAACGGTGCCGGCAAGACCACCGTGTTCAACTGCCTGACCGGTTTCTACAAAGCCTCCGGCGGCAAGATCGAACTCAATGTGCGCGGCAAGCAGACCAACGTGATCCAACTGCTGGGCGAGCGCTTCAAGGCCACCGACTTTGTCTCGCCGAAAAGCTTCGTCAGCCGGGTGTTCTACAAGATGTTCGGCGGCACTCACCTGGTGAATCGGGCGGGTTTGGCGCGCACCTTCCAGAACATTCGCCTGTTCAAGGAAATGTCGGTGGTGGAGAACCTGCTGGTGGCCCAGCACATGTGGGTCAACCGCAACATGCTCGCGGGCATCCTCAATACCAAGGGCTACCGCAAGGCTGAAAGCGATGCCCTCGACCATGCGTTCTACTGGCTGGAAGTGGTGGACCTGGTGGACTGCGCCAACCGCCTGGCCGGCGAGCTGTCCTACGGCCAGCAGCGCCGCCTGGAAATCGCCCGTGCCATGTGCACCCGGCCGCAGATTATTTGCCTCGACGAACCGGCCGCCGGCCTCAACCCCCAGGAAACCGAAGCCCTCAGCGCGATGATTCGCCTGCTGCGGGACGAGCACGACCTGACGGTGGTGCTGATCGAACACGACATGGGCATGGTGATGAGTATTTCCGACCACATCGTGGTGCTGGACCACGGCAACGTGATTGCCGAGGGCGGGCCGGAAGCGATCCGCAATGATCCGAAGGTGATCGCGGCTTATCTGGGCGCTGACGAAGAGGAGCTGGTATGAGTGAGCCAATCCTCGAACTGAAAGACCTGGACGTGTTCTACGGCCCGATCCAGGCCCTGAAGAAAGTTTCGCTGCACATCAACGAAGGCGAAACCGTGAGCCTGATCGGCTCCAACGGCGCGGGTAAATCCACGCTGTTGATGTCGATCTTTGGCCAGCCACGGGCCGAGTCCGGGCAGATCATCTACCGCGGCGTCGACATTACCCACAAGTCGTCCCACTACATCGCCTCCAACGGCATTGCGCAGTCGCCGGAAGGGCGGCGGGTGTTCCCCGACATGACCGTCGAGGAAAACCTGCTGATGGGCACCATCCCGATTGGCGACAAGTTCGCCACCGAAGACATGCAGCGCATGTTCGAGCTATTCCCGCGTCTCAAGGAGCGGCGCAACCAGCGGGCGATGACCATGTCCGGTGGTGAACAGCAGATGCTTGCCATCGCCCGCGCACTGATGAGCAGGCCCAAGCTGTTGCTGCTGGACGAGCCGAGCCTGGGGCTGGCGCCGATCGTGGTGAAGCAGATCTTTTCCACGCTGCGGGAGCTGGCGTCTACCGGCATGACCATCTTCCTGGTGGAGCAGAACGCCAACCATGCGTTGCGCTTGTCGGACCGGGCATACGTGATGGTCAACGGCGAGATTCGCCTTACCGGCACCGGCAAGGAGCTGCTGGTGAATGAGGAGGTGCGCAACGCCTACCTCGGCGGGCATTAAGTCGTTCGCAGGTCCAATGTGGGAGCGGGCTTGTGTGGGAGCGGGCTTGCTCGCGAAGACGGTGGGTCAGTCACATGTGCATTGACTGATACGCCGCTTTCGCGAGCAAGCCCGCTCCCACACAAAGCCCGCTCCCACATTTTTTTGCGTCGCCTGCAGGCTTTCCTGAAATTGTGGACAACAAATCCGGGCACCTGCCAAAGCGCGACATATAGCCGCCGCAAATCCCTGTTTTGTCACAGTTTTGACTTGTCCCCAAGCACTGTGGAACCGGCTGTGGGTAACGTGGGAGTAGCTGGCTGGAGGCCTTTGTTTTCGTGGCTTGCAGCGTGGTGGTTGTTTATTGATCAGTGAGTTTTTCGTGACCACCCGAGGGGTTTGTCAACCTGTTTAAAGACACAGGTATATGACCGGAATATGTCACTCCGGCCTGTGGATAAGTCTGTGACTAAACTCTGGAAAGAGTGCCGCAGAGGCCGGAATGACTGGCCTGGAGCCATCGCCCTGGTTGCACCGTTTTGAACCGGGCTACATACGGGCTGCGCAAGGTCAAGCAAAAAACTTTTTGAATCGCGCTGAAAGCCTTGTGTAGCGCGGCTTTCAGCTTTTGTACTTGCCCCCAAAGACTGTGGACGGGGCTGTGGATAAGGTGCGCGCACATGGCTGCACGCCACGGCCTGTATGGCTTTCGGGCGATTGGTTGAATTTCGTACAGCATGAGCGGCATTCACCTGTGTCCACAGCGTGTATCAGTTGCCGCCAGCCCGGCAGCCGGGCATTCTGCTGGCTGATTTTTTACCTCGTAGCCCCGCAAGGAGAACACCATGTCCAATACGCTGTTTATTACTGGCGCGACCTCCGGTTTTGGCGAAGCCTGTGCCCGCCGTTTTGCCGAAGCCGGCTGGAAACTGGTGCTCACCGGCCGCCGCGCAGAGCGCTTGAACGCCCTGTGCGCCGAGCTTTCCAAGCAGACCGAAGTGCTCGGCCTGGTGGTGGACGTGCGTGACCGCAAGGCCATGGAAGAGGCGATCGCCAACCTGCCGCCGTCCTTTGCCACGCTGCGCGGGCTGATCAACAACGCCGGCCTGGCGGTGGGCACCGACCCTGCGCCGAAGTGCAGCCTCGACGATTGGGAAACCATGGTCGACACCAACATCAAGGGCCTGCTGACCACCACCAGCCTGCTGTTGCCGCGCTTGATCGCCCACGGCCGTGGCGCCGGCATCATCAACCTCGGTTCCATTGCCGGCAGCTACCCGTACCCGGGCAGCCACGTGTATGGCGGCACCAAGGCCTTCGTCAAACAGTTCTCGCTGAACCTGCGGTGCGACCTGCAGGGCACCGGCGTGCGCGTGACCAACATCGAGCCGGGCCTGTGTGAGAGTGAGTTCTCGCTGGTGCGCTTTGCCGGTGACCAGGCGCGTTATGACGCGACTTATGCCGGTGCCGAGCCGATCCAGCCGCAGGACATTGCGGATACGATCTTCTGGGTGCTTAACACCCCGGCACACGTGAACATCAACCGCCTGGAGCTGATGCCAGTGAGCCAGACCTGGGCCGGGTTTGCGATTGAGCGTGGCGCCAAGGCCTAAGTTCGTCGAGCTGTTGTGGCGAGGGAGCTTGCTCCCGCGCCACAGGGTTTTGTCAGGCTTGAATATGCGGCAAATCGGCCAAAACAGGACATAAGGTACACTCCACCCCTGAAAACCCCGCCGCGCTGTGCGGTTCAAAGGTTTTGACAGGAGGATATGTGAGTAACCGAGGTGAGCAGTCGCTGCTCAAACAATCGACCATCCTGATGTTCGCCGTGGCGATCGCCGGGATTGTCACAGGGGTGGTGTCGGGCGCCCAATCGATTTTATTCGACGGCTTTTTCTCGCTGATCGCCACCGCCATCAAGGTGCTGATGCTGATCACGGCCAAGCTGATCGCCAAGAAAAGCAACGAACGTTTCCAGTTCGGCTACTGGCACCTGGAGCCCATGGTGCTGCTGATCGAGGGCAGTTTCCTGCTGTTGATCGCCATCTACGCGTTTCTCAACGGCGTGTTCGGCATTATCAATGGCGGGCGCGATATCGAGTTGGGTCTGGTGATCATCTATGCGGCGGTGTTTACCGTCGTCGAGTTCGCCTATTTCTTCTACGTGCGTTACCGCAATCGCACGCTCAAGTCGTCGCTGATCCAGTTCGACAACATCAGCTGGCTGGTGGACGCGATGCTGTCGGTGGGGCTGCTGGTGAGCTTCCTGGCGGCGCTGTTGCTCAAGTCCCAGGGCTATGGGCAGTGGGCGGTGTATGTGGACCCGTTGATCCTGATCCTGCTGGCGTTGAGCATGCTGGCGCCGGCCTTCAAGATCCTGCGCCCGGCGCTACGCGACGTGTTGGGGATTGTGCCGGACCAACTGGACGGCAAAGTGCGCGAAGTGATGGAGGCGGTCGTGGCCAGGCATGGTTTCGATGATTACGTGTCCTACGTGCAGAAGCACGGGCGGGCGCGGTTTATCGAGATTCATGTGGTGCTGCCGGCGGATTACCCGGTGCATAACGTCGCCACCCTGGATGGGCTGCGCGAAGAAATATCCACAGGGCTGGGCAAGCCGGACGCGGCGCGCTGGCTGACGATCAGTTTTACCGGGGATCGCAAATGGATTGCGTAAGGCCCAGGTAGCACGTCGCCAAGTGGTAAGGCGTGGTTGACGGCATATCCCGTCGGCTCACTTGCCCCTTGGCATCCAGGCATTCATTCCAGCCTTTGTCGTGCAGGAAGCGCTGCTGCAACGCCAGCAATTGGCGGTGCAGCACGGCTTCACTGTCGGGCCGCAAGGTCAGCGCCCGCAGGTATTCGGCCTGGGCCCAGATGCGCTGGGTGCCGTCGCGCACGCTGCCGTCCAGGGCGAGCATGCCGCTGACCGCACCGGTCAGGTTATCCACACCCTTTTGCTCGGCATAGGTGAACGCTTTGTTCAGCGATGTGTGCAGCGGTGTGCCGCGCAACAGGTCCGAAGATTCCAGCAGGAAGAACCATTCGAACTGATGCCCCGGTTCAAACCAGTTATCCACAGCGCCCAGCGGTTTTTCCATCATCACCCCGTGTTGGCGGTCGATGAAGCGCTTCTGCATGGCGTTGGCCAGGTCCAGCAACGCGTCTTGGGTGACGGCGTCCTCCCGCACGGCCAGCGTGGCGAGGAAACCTTCGGCAAGGTGCATCAGCGGGTTTTGCAGAGGGCCAGACTTGAGGGATGACCAGTTACGTTCCAGCACCGCTTCGTACAGGCCGTCGCCGGTGGCGAAGCGTTCGGCGACCACTTCCAGGGCGGCGTCGAGTACCGATTCCACCAGCGATTCACGTACCTTGGCCCAATAGTGGGCGCAGGCGAAGATGATGAAGGCGTGTGTGTAGAGGTCCTTGCGCTTATCCAGCGGCTTGCCGTGGGCGTCGATGCTGTAGAACCAGCCGCCGTGCTCGGCGTCGTGGAAGTGCCGTTGCAGGGAACGGAACAGTGCGGCGGCGCGCTCCTCGGCAAAGACTGCGCCGGGCTCGCCGATCAGGCTGGCGAACAGGTACAACTGCCGTGCGCAGGCCATGGCGCGGTAGCGTTGCGGGGGCAACGGCCGATGGTCGGCGTCCAGGGCCTCATAGGGCAGCGCCAGGTCGGCATTCCAGCCCGGGCCATGCCAGAGCGGCACGATCAGGTCGTGGAAGTGCGTCAACACAGCGGTCAATTGAGGCTTGAGGGCGGAGCTTGGAGCGATGGGCATCGGCTGGCGTCGTCACGGCAGGGGTGTTTGCGCGACATGGTATCAGGCTTGGGATCGGTGTTGTCTTTACTGCCGCCTTCGCGAGCAAGCCCGCTCCCACATTCGATCGAGTTCCATTGTTGGAATGCAGTCGACTGTGGGAGCGGGCTTGCTCGCGAAGAGGCCCTCAGGAGCGCTGAAAATCTCAGGGAGCGAGCAACCAAACCCCAGTCGCTGCCGAAACCGCACCCGCCACCCGCACCAACGGCGCTGCCGCCGCCGGCAGGAAACGCACCACGGCATAACCCGCCGCATGCAAAACCGCCGTCGCACCCACAAACCCTATGGCATACGCCCAAGGGCTGGACATGTCCGGCAGCTCCAAACCATGGGCCACGCCATGGAACAGTGCAAACAGCGCCGTCGCCGCCACCGCCACGAACAACGGCGGCCGCACAGCCAGCGCTACCGCCAGGCCCAGCGCCAGCACCGACGCGGCAATCCCGCTTTCCAGCGCCGGCAGTTCCAGCCCTTCAAAGCCCAGCATCCCGCCGATCAGCATGGTGCCGACAAACGTGCACGGCAGCGCCCAGCGCGCCGAGCCTTTTTGTTGAGCGGCCCACAGGCCCACGGCGACCATTGCCAGCAAGTGGTCGATGCCGCCCAGCGGGTGGCTGATACCGGCCACCAGGCCGTTGTCGCCATGGCCGGGGTGGGCGAAGGCGAGGGCGGGGGTGAGCAGCAAGGCTGCGGCAGCGAGAAGTGTATTGAGGCGCATGGACAGGCTCCTTGTGGGGGTTGATCAGGCTGCGGTCAGCAAGCCCTGGCGTTCGATGAAGGCGACGATTTCTTCCAGGCCGACGCCGGTTTTCTGATTGCTGAAGACGAAAGGTTTACCGCCGCGCATGCGCTGGGTATCGCTGTTCATCAGCTCCAGGGATGCGCCTACCAGCGGCGCCAGGTCGATCTTGTTGATCACCAGCAGGTCGGATTTGCAGATTCCCGGCCCGCCTTTGCGCGGCAGCTTGTCGCCGGCCGACACATCGATCACGTAGATGGTCAGGTCCGACAGTTCCGGGCTGAAGGTGGCCGACAGGTTGTCGCCGCCGGATTCCACCAGGATCAGGTCCAGGCCGGGAAAGCGACGGTTCAACTGGTCTACTGCTTCGAGGTTGATGGAGGCGTCTTCGCGAATGGCGGTGTGGGGGCAGCCGCCGGTTTCCACACCGATGATGCGCTCGGGCGCCAGGGCCTGGTTGCGCACCAGGAAGTCGGCGTCTTCGCGGGTGTAGATATCGTTGGTGACCACCGCCAGGTTGTAGCGATCACGCAGGGCCAGGCACAGGGCCAGGGTCAGGGCGGTCTTGCCGGAGCCGACCGGGCCGCCGATGCCGACGCGCAGGGGTTGGGTGTTCATGTGATTCTCCAAGATAAAGTGCCCTAGGAACGGAACAGGCGGCTGTACTGGCGCTCATGGGCCATGCACGCCAGGGACAGGCCAAACGCGGCGCTGCCGTAGTGATTGGGGTCAAGCTGGCTGGCGTCCTGCTGGGCTTGTTGCAGCAGCGGCAGCAGTTCGCTGGTCAGGCGCTGGGCGGCTTGTTGGCCCAGAGGCAGCGTCTTCATCAGCACCGCCAATTGGTTTTCCAGCCAACTCCACAACCAGGCGGCCAGGGCGTCATCCGGGCTGATCTGCCAGGCGCGGGCGGCCAGGGCCCAGCCCAGGGCCAGGTGCGGTTCGGAGCGCTGTGCCAGGAACTCTCGGGCGGCGTCATCCAGCTCCGGTAAACCGTTCAATAGCTGGTGCAGGGAATAGCCCATCTGCCGGCTTTCCTGATAAAGCTCGCGGGTTTCACGGCTGGCGCGGTGTTCCTCGCACAACTGCGCGAGGCGTGGCCAGTCCTGTTCGGCGGCGGCCTGGCAGTGGGCGAGCAGCAGCGGCGCTTCGAAGCGCGCCAGGTTGAGCAACAGTTGATCGCTGATCCAGCGCCCGGCACTTGCCGGGTCGGTCACGCGGGCTTGCTCCACGGCCATTTCCAGGCCCTGGGAATAGCTGTAGCCACCAATCGGCAGCTGCGGACTGGCCAGACGCAACAGCGCCCAGGCTGGGTTCATAGGCGTACGCCGAACTGGTGCAGCTTGGGCGGGTAGTTGAAGTCGTCGTCGCCATGGCGGGAGTGGTGGTGGCCGCCGCCATAGGCGCCGTGTTCCGGCTGGAAGGGGGCCTCGATGGTCTCGGTCGTCGCGCCCAACTGATCGAGCATGGCCTTGAGCACGTAGTCATCGAGCAGGCGCAGCCAACCATCACCCACTTGCAGGGCCACGTGGCGGTTGCCCAGGTGATAGGCGGCGCGGGTCAGTTCAAAGGCACTGCCGCAAGTGACGTGCAGCAGTTGTTCAGGCCGGGCGCACACGCGTACGACACGTCCGTCTTCAGCCTGTAGGAATTCGCCATCGTGCAGCGGCGGTTGGCCGCGCTCCAGAAACAGGCCGACGTCTTCTCCGTCGGCACTGAAACAGCGCAGGCGGCTTTTGCTGCGGGCTTCGAAATTCAGCAGCAACTCTGCGGCCCAGACGGGGTGGGGGGCGATTCGGCGGTGGATCACCAGCATCAGAAAGCTTCCAGCTATGAGCGATAAGCAAGCTAGAGCAAGGGTCTTGCCAACCACGCGGGGAGTAGGAATTCCCTGTAGGCAGGCGACTTGTGCCACCTGATGGCGCAGGAAATTATTCCAAAATGTTTCATTTTGGTGCGTGGTTGGATTTATAGCACCGGATCCGGGCGCTCGGCGTTGAATTCCATTGCTTGGTGCATGAAATTTCTTTCATCTTTTATGAGTTTTGATTGCTTGGGACTTTTCCTACGCACTTGCAGGATTTGCCGTGCGTTGCGTTACGCGCTGTTTCATTAGGATTCCGCTCCGTATTTAATCTTCAGCGGTTTCCACCATGTACAAGTCATTTTTCTGTTTACTCATTGTCAGTTTGTCGCTCGCCATTTCATCTGCTTCGGCCAATCTTCAGCGTGCCCAGGCATTCGCGCCGCCACCTACTATCGACAACGTGATCGACCGCGCCCACGAGCTGTTGGGCACGCCCTATAAATTGGGCGGCGCTTCGGTGAAGCAGGGCTTCGATTGCAGCAGCTTCCTGGTGTACCTGTTCAAGACCGAAGCCAACATTCATCTGCCTCGCACCACCTCGGCGATGCACCGCTCAACCGCGGCCACGGTCAAGCGCAATGCGTTGCAACCGGGTGATGCGGTGTTTTTCAGGGGCAATGGGCGCGGCCAGGTCAGCCACGTTGGTCTCTATATAGGAGAGGGCAAGTTCATCCACTCGCCACGCACGGGCAAAAGCGTGCGCATCGACTCACTGGCCAACAGCTATTGGAACCGGAACTACACCACCGCCAAGCGTTTTCACACCGTGCGCTGAGTTATTCGGTGCTGCCCAGGCCTTGCCAATGCTTGAGGCCGATAAAGATGAAACGCAGCTGCTGGGTGATCTTGGCTTGTGGCGTGAGGTGCGCAGGCAGCGCTTCGGCGGGCGGGTCGATAATGTCGGGCAGGGTGGCGAACACGCTCTTGACGATCAGGTCGGCCATCACGTGCAGGCCGTCGGCATCCAGGTGCTGGAGCTTGGGCATCAGGGTCAGGTCGGCGGCGAGGTCGCTGGCGATGTCTTCGCGCAGGGCACCAATGGCTTGGCGCACGGCGAGGCTGCCACCGTATTGCTCGCGGGCCAGGAACAGGAATTGTGAACGGTTGGCGGCGACCACATCCAGGAAAATCCGTACCGAGGCATCAATGATGCCGCCCATCACGAATTCGTTGTGGCGCACCAGGCGAATCGTCGCGCGAAAGGTCTGGCCGACTTCGCTGACCAATACCAGGCCCAACTGATCCATATCGGCAAAGTGACGGTAGAAACCGGTGGGCACGATGCCGGCGGTCTTGGCCACTTCACGCAGGCTGAGGCTGCCGAACCCACGGCCACACTCCATCAGATGGCGGGCTGCGTCCATCAGGGCGAGTCGGGTCTGTTGCTTCTGTTCGGCGCGGGGCAGCATTGGCAGGCGGGCTTTGTGGACAAGGACAGCGACGCACTCTAGCAAATCAGCTTTGCCAGCGTCGAACTTCAAAAGGGAGAAGGGCGTTGCGGTTCACACAAAGTCAAAGCCCGATCGGCTGATCGGGCTTTTTTCCAGGGCCAGCACGGGCTTAGCTCTGTGCTTGATGCAGTTCTGCCAGACGGTCAGCACCGCCTTCCACTACGCCGTCAGCATAGGCGCGTTTGTTGGCGCGGCTCGAACCATCTTCAACCAGGCCTTTCTGTTCCAGGCGATCACGGCCACCTTCGGCAACAGCGTTGCGTTCCATCAGGCGATCAGCGCCACCTTCAACCAGGCCTTTCTGTTCCAGACGGTCACGGCCACCTTCAGCAACGCCTTCGGTGTAAGCACGTTTGTTGGCTTGTTCCGAACCGTTTTCAGTGATGCTGCCGTTGTAGTCGGTGTTGTTCTTGTCCGAAGCGCCGCTGCGAGCCAGGGTTTGGCTGAAGTGGGAAGCGTCGGCTTTCACTTGTGGGGTTGCCTGTTCAGCAGCTGGCAGGGCAAATGCGCTGGTGGCCAGGAGGGAAAGTGCAAAGCTTGCGAGTATTTGGCGTTTCATGATGGGTTGCTCCTTGGGAGGGCGATAAATTGGGTACAGGGCTAATGCTACTCTTGATAAGTCGATATAAAAGTTCATAAACACAATGGTAATAATCAACAGAATTGATTGTTCCCTGCGAAGGCTCTATCTCGCAGGTCTCAAGCCCGCGCTTTTGCACCGAGGTGGGTATTTTCGACACGAACGTGGGTAACAACGGTGCGTCGTTGATGATTGAAACTGTCTGGTTGGTCAGGAAAGGCGGTTTTTATGAGTAATTCCATCAATGGGGTTAAACCCCCGCGCCGTTTGTCAGTCGTAGCCATATAAGCTGTAGTCAAAACGCGCGCCGCAAAGCGCCCGCTCAGTCGTAACCTGGAGTCCTGTGCAATGACGCGCACTCGTAAAATTCTCGCCTGGAGCTGCGCCAGCTTCGTTTTGTTAATCGCCATTGTGGTGTTGGTCCTGGTGTTCTTTGACTGGAACCGGATCAAGCCGCCCCTCAACGCCAAGGTCTCCGAAGAACTGCATCGACCGTTTGCCATCAATGGCAACCTGGCCGTGGTGTGGCAGCGCGAGCCCGATGAAGGCGGCTGGCGCGCCTGGATTCCGTGGCCCCATGTGATTGCCGAAGACCTGACCCTGGGCAATCCCGACTGGTCGAAAGCCCCGCAGATGGTCACCCTCAAGCGCGTGGAGTTGCGTATCTCGCCCCTGGCGTTGCTGGCCCAGCGCGTGGTGATCCCGCGTATCGACCTCACCGAACCGAGTGCGCAGTTGCAGCGCCTGGCCGATGGCCGCGCCAACTGGACCTTCAAGTTCGACCCCAAGGACCCGAATGCCGAACCGTCCAACTGGGTGGTGGACATCGGCGCCATCGGCTTCGACAAAGGCCATGTGACCCTCGACGACCAGACTCTCAAGACCCAGCTCGACGTCGTGATCGACCTGCTCGGCAAGCCGATCCCCTTCGGCGAGATCGTCGGCGATGCCGACGCCAAGAAAGCCCTGGAAAAAGGCTCGGCGCCGCAGGATTACGCGTTCGGCCTCAAGGTCAAGGGCCAGTACCACGGCCAGAAGCTCGATGGCACCGGCAAGATCGGTGGCCTGCTGGCCTTGCAGGACGCGGCCAAGCCGTTCCCGCTGCAAGCCCAGGCCAGGATCGGCGACACCAGCATCGCGCTGGCCGGCACCCTGACCGACCCGATGAACCTCGGCGCCCTCGACCTGCGCCTCAAGCTCTCCGGCAGCAGCCTGGGCAACCTGTACCCCCTGACCGGCGTGACCTTGCCGGATTCGCCGGCCTATTCCACCGACGGCCACCTGATCGCCAAGTTGCATGAGGCCAGTGGCGCGTCGTTCCAGTATGAAAACTTCAACGGCAGGATCGGCAACAGCGACATCCACGGCAACCTCGGCTACGTCGCCAGCCAGCCGCGGCCCAAGCTCACCGGGGCGCTGGTCTCCAACCAGCTGTTGATGACCGACCTGGCGCCGCTGATCGGTGCCGACTCCAACGCCAAGCAAAAAGCCCGTGGCGGCGAAAGCAAGCAGCCGGCGACCAAGGTGCTGCCGGTGGAAGAGTTCCGCACCGAGCGCTGGCGCGACATGGATGCCGACGTCGAATTCACCGGCAAACGCATCGTCCACAGTGCCGAATTGCCGTTCACCGATCTCTACACTCACCTGGTGCTGAACGACGGGCAGTTGAGCCTGGAGCCCCTGCGTTTCGGCGTGGCCGGTGGCAAGCTCGACGCGCAGATTCGTCTCAACGGGCGCACCACGCCGATGGAAGGCCAGGCCAGACTCACCGCGCGCAACTTCAAGCTCAAGCAGCTGTTCCCGACCTTCGAGCCGATGAAAACCAGCTTCGGTGAGCTCAACGGCGACGCGGACATTTCCGGGCGCGGCAACTCCGTCGCGGCATTGCTTGGCACGTCGAATGGCGATCTGAAGATGTTGATCAACGACGGCGCCATCAGCCGCGGACTGATGGAAATCGCCGGGCTCAACGTTGGCAACTACGTGGTCGGCCGCCTGTTTGGCGACAAGGAAGTGAAGATCAACTGTGCGGCCGCAGACTTCGGCATCAAGTCGGGCCTGGCGACGACTCGCCTGTTTGTGTTCGATACCGAGAACGCGATCATCTACATCGATGGCACCGCGAACATGGCCAGCGAGCAGCTTGACCTGACCATTACCCCGGAGTCCAAAGGCTTCCGCCTGTTCTCCCTGCGCTCGCCGTTGTACGTCAACGGGCCGTTTATCAAACCGAATGCTGGCGTGAAGGCGGTGCCGCTGATGCTGCGTGGTGCGGGCATGGTTGCCTTGGGTGTGATTGCCGGCCCGGCGGCGGGTTTGCTGGCGCTGGTGGCACCGAGCGGCGATGAGCCGAACCAGTGTGCGCCGCTGCTGCAACAGATGAAGGAAGGCAAGGCACCTAAAACAGTGAAAGGCTAGCTGACAAAACCGTGAACCAAATGTGGGAGCGGGCTTGCTCGCGAAGGCGGTGGATCAGTCAAGAATGTTCCGACTGACCCACCGCCTTCGCGAGCAAGCCCGCTCCCACATGGGTTTTGCGGTGTTAGCTGTGTTAGTTACAGGTCCTTCAGAATATCCGCCATGTCGTCGGCGTGTTCTTCTTCCTGGGCCAGGATGTCTTCGAAGATCCGGCGAGTGGTCGGGTCTTTGTCACCGATGTACTGGATGATTTCGCGATAGCTGTCTACCGCAATGCGCTCGGCCACCAAGTCTTCGTAGACCATCTCCTTCAGCGTATTGCCGGCCACGTACTGCGCGTGGGAATTCTTCGACAGCAGGTCGGGGTTGAACTCCGGCTCGCCACCCAACTGCACGATACGCTCGGCCAACTTGTCGGCGTGTTCGGCTTCCTGGGTGGCGTGCTCGAGGAACTCCTCGGCGGCGACATGCGCCTTGACGCCATTGGCCATGAAGTAGTGGCGCTTGTAGCGCAGCACGCACACCAGCTCGGTGGCCAGCGATTCGTTGAGCAGACGCAGGATTTCCTGGCGGTCGGCGTCATAACCTTCGGTCACGGCACCGTTTTCGACGTTCTTGCGGGCGCGGTCACGTAAAGTGGCTACGTCAGACAAATGTGAGTCAGTCATCTCATTCTCCTGGTACTAATCCGGTTTTGCGCCACGCTCTGCCGGCGTGATCGCTCCAAGTTGTGAGTCCCAGGCAACGCAAAAAGTTTTATCGGATTTTACAGAGCATGCCCCGACAGCCGCGCTTCCTCCTGCAACCACTCAAAAAACGCCCGGACCGGCGGGTGCCGTTCCCGTCCCGGTACGCACAGGGCGCTGTAGCCGGCGCCGTTGACGCGGACCTGTGGCCGGTAAGGCACCAGCAACCCGCTGGCGACGCTTTCCGAGACCAGGATATTGCTCGCCAGCACCAGGCCCTGGCCGGCGATGGCCGCTTGCAGGGCGTAGTGTTCTTCGTCGTATTCGCGCAGCGGCGAAGCGGATTGCAACCAGTCTTCCCCGGCCTTTTCGCACCAGGCCTGCCAGCCCAGGGCGTACAGCCTGGAGTTGTGCCAGCGCACGCTGATCAGGGTCGGGGTGCGCTCGCGCGCCAGGGCGACTTGTTCGGGGGAGCCATACACGGCGAAACATTCGTCGAACAGGCACAAACCGTAGAGGTTCGTGTAGTCGTCGATGCTGTAGCGGATCACCAGGTCGACGCTGGCATCCTGCTGTAAATCGACCACGGCGCAGTTGGTGTCCAGGCGCAGGCTGATATCCGGATGGGCGGCATAGAAGCGCCCGAGTCGCGGCACCAGCCACAGAGCGGCAAACGCCGGCGTAGTGGAGAGCGTGAGATTGCCGGCGCTGCGCTGCGGGCGCAGGGTGTCGACGCTTTGCGCGACGTCCAGCAAGGCGCCGTGCAGGCTGTGGAACAGGCGTTCGCCGCGTTCCGTCAGGCGCACCTGGCGCGGCAGGCGCTCGAACAGCGGTACGCCGAGCCAGGTTTCCAGGGAGCGAATCTGATGGGACACCGCCGTCGGCGTGACCGACAACTCCTGGGCGGCGGCCTTGAAGCTCAACAGGCGCGAGGCCGATTCAAAGGCGCGCAGGGCGGTCAGGGGCAGCGAAGCAAACATGTGTGGCTCCATGGATGAATTCAGTTCATCCAAAACAACTATTGCTCATTTGTGAGGGTGGCCGCTCGGCTCTAGATTTATGCGCAACAGAGGCAGCCATTCAGGTTGCCTGAGTCTAGCGTGTGAAGGCCTACAGATGAAAAAAATGCTTGCGATCCATTCCAGCCCCCGCGGCGAACGTTCCCACTCCCGGCGCCTTGCCGAGGTGTTCCTGGCCGCCTGGCACACCGCCAATCCCGACGCGCAACTGACCCGCCGCGAAGTGGGCCGGGCGTCTATCCCCCACGTCAGCGAAGCGTTCATTGCCGCCAGCTTCCACCCGGAGCCGCAGGCGATGCCGTTGTCCATGCACGCCGATTTGCAACTGAGCAATGAGCTGGTAGCCGAGCTCGTCGAGCACGAACTGCTGGTGATTTCCGTACCGATGTACAACTTCGGGATTCCCAGCGGCCTCAAGGCCTGGATCGACCAGATCGTGCGCATGGGCCATACCGTGGACATCACCCAGGACAGCCAGGGTATCGCCCAGTACCAGCCGTTATTGTTGGGCAAAAAGGCCTTGATCATCACCAGTCGCGGCGGCAGCGGCTTTGGCCCGGGCGGGGAAAACGAGGCGATGAACCACGCCGATCCGCACCTGCGGACCGCGTTGGGGTTCATCGGCATTGAAGACGTCACGGTGATCGCCGCAGAAGGCGAAGAGTCCGATCCGAGCGTTTTCCGCCGTTCCTGCGATGCAGTCGAGGGGCAACTGCGCGACCTGGCCGGGAGCTTCTGAAGTGTCGTGGCTGTTCCTGCTGATCGCCGCCGGCTTTGAGGTGACCTTCGCCATGGGCATGAAGTACGCCGATGGTTTCACCCGGCTGTGGCCGTCGCTGGTCACCGTCGTCGCGGCCGTGGGCGGGATCTACTTCCTGACCCTGGCCATGCGTGAGTTGCCGGTGAGCGTGGCCTACCCGATCTGGACCGCCATTGGCTCACTGGGCACGGTGTTTCTCGGGTTCGCGTTGCTGGGGGAGAGCCTGACGCTGATCAAGCTGGTGTCGGTGGGCTTGATCGTCGCCGGAGTGGTGGGGCTCAAGTAGCTTCCTGCGCGCTGACATTGCTGCGAACCGGCGTCGTCCAGCGCTCCGACAAAATCACCCCGCCCAGGGTCAGCAAGCCGCCCACCAGGTGATACAGCGCCAGTTGCTCCTTCAACACCACTGCGGCAATCAACGCGGTGATCAGCGGCAGCAGGTTGAAAAACAGCGTGGTGCGGCTTGGGCCGAGGGTCTTCACCGAATGCATCCAGGCCAGCGGCGCGAGCATCGAGGCCAGCAGGCAGGCGTACAGCACCAGCGGGATATTCGACCAGCCAAGGCCGGCCTTGTCGGAGAGCAGGAACAGCGGAAACAACACCACCACCGCCACCAGCACCTGCAGGTACAGCAACACCAGTGGCGGCAAGCGCAGCTGCCATTTTTTCAGCAGGGTGCTGTAGACCGCGTAGGCGAGGGTGGCCACCAGCATCATCGCGTCACCCATATTCAGCCCGTGTTGCAGCAGGGCGCTGAGACTACCGGCGGAAACCACCACTACCACGCCGGCAAACGACAGCACGGCACCGGTCAGGGCGCCGAACGTCAGGCGCTGGCCAAGGCTGATGATTGCGGCGGTAAGAGCCATCAGTGGCATCAGCGAGAGGATAATGCCCATGTTGGTGGCCGAGGTCAGGTTCGCGGCGTAATACGCCAGGCTCTGGTACACCGCCATGCCCAGCACGCCGAGGATGAAGACCTTGCCCAGGTTGGGACGAATCAGCGGCCAGTTGGCGATGACGGGTTTGAGCATGAACGGGGTAAACAGCAGGCCGGCCAGCAGCCAGCGGTAAAAACCGATCTCGGCAGGGAAAATCGTCCCCACCGCGAGTTTGTTGACCACGGTATTGCCGGCCCAGATAAAAATGGCCAGTAACGGATAAGCGTATTGCATCGAAAAGAACCAATTGCGTCTATGAGCGGTGATTATCCTTTGTCTGGATCGAAGCCTATACTTCGATCCAGCCATCCGACCTTTGTATCCAGACAACATGCTCAAGAAGTACATCAACCTTCCCGATTTTGACCAGTTGCCGGCCCCGGTGTATTTCCGTTATTCGGAATTCGAGGCTGACACCCATGCCAGTGCGCACCAGCATGCCTGGGGTTCCCTGGACTACTCGGCCCGTGGCGTGATGCGCTTTGAAGTGGCCGGCAGTCGCTTTATGTCGCCGCCGCAATATGCGGTGTGGATCCCACCCAACACCCAGCACAGTTCCTACAACGCCCAGGCGATCGTCTACCGCTCCGTATATCTGGCGCCCGCCTTGTGCGAGCAATTGCCGGCGCAGCCGTGCACCCTGACCATCAGCGATATCCTCAAGGCGATCCTCAGTGATTTCGCCGAGCGTGATGTCAACATTCCCCAGAACGAAGCCGACGTGCGCCTGGCCCAGGTGCTGGTAGACCAGCTCAGGCAGGCGCCGGTGCACGATTGTTTCCTGCCGTATGCCAGCCATCCCGGGTTGCTCAGTGTGCTGGAGGGCATGCAGGCCGACCCTGGCGATAACCGCGCGCTGGCCCAGTGGGCGCAGCAGGTGCATGTCAGTGAGCGCACCCTGGCGCGGCAATTTGTGCGTGAGCTGGGGATGAGCTTCGGCGAATGGCGCCAACGCCTGCGGTTCCTGGCGTCGATCGAGGCGCTGGACAGCGCGCGCAGTGTCCAGGAAGTTGCGTTTGACCTGGGCTACAGCACGGCCTCGGCGTTTATCGCGATGTTCCAGCGCCAGGCCGGCTGCACGCCGGAGCAGTATCGCCGGACCCATATACGCGGCAGGAAGGTGTAACAGGGTTTGACTACACTGCTGGGGAGGCCGTGCCCCTCGGCACGGTAACAGGGAGAAAACTCCATGAAGATGCTGCGTATTCCGCTGTTGATGATGGGCCTGCTGCTGTGTTCCCAAGGCTTTGCCGCGACTGCCGCACAGACGGCTCAGCAACAAAAAATGACTACTTGCAACGCCGAAGCCAAGACCAGTGGCAAGACCGGTGATGATCGCAAGGCGTTCATGAGCAACTGCCTCAAGGCGGCCCCGGCGGCCAACGACGCCAAGACCCTGACCCCCCAGCAACAGAAGATGAAAGATTGCAACGCCACCGCGAAAACCCAGGCGCTGACCGGCGATGCGCGTAAAACCTTTATGAGCACCTGCCTGAAGAAATAATGATGCAGAACTCTGTGGGCGCTGGCTTGCCCAAGATTGCGACCTGACAGTCGATGCCTATGTTTGGCTGACCCACCGCCATCGCAGGCAAGCCAGCTCCCACATTGGACCGTGTTTAGACTTCTCGCTTGATTCACCCAAGGCTGGCAGACTGCCCATCCTTTAACGCCGTTCGTTTTGAGGCTGTATGCCAACGTTTTCTCAGCGTCACGTGTTGTTGTTGGTCAGTTGCGTGCTGATTTTTGGCGGGCTGCTGCTGGTTTTGCCATTGAAGTTGCTGCCGAGCCTGCTGGCCGGGCTGCTGGTGTACGAGCTGGTCAACATGCTCACCCCGCAGTTGCAGCGGTTGATCGAAGGCCGGCGTGCGCGCTGGTTGGCGGTAGCGTTGCTGGGGACCTTGATCGTCAGCATCCTGACCCTGATCTTTGCCGGGGCCATCAGCTTCCTGCTGCACGAAGCGGAAAACCCCGGGGCCTCCCTCGATAAGTTCATGGGCGTGGTCGACCGTGCCCGCGGCCAGTTGCCGCCGTTCCTCGACGCCTACCTGCCGGCCAGCGCCGCCGAGTTCCGCGTGGCCATCGGCGAATGGCTGAGCAAACACCTCAGCGAACTGCAACTGGTGGGCAAAGACGCCGCGCACATGTTCGTGACCTTGTTGATCGGCATGGTGCTGGGGGCGATCATCGCCCTGCAACGGGTGCCGGACCTGACCAAGCGCAAACCCCTGGCGGCCGCGCTGTTTGATCGCCTGCACCTGCTGGTCCAGGCCTTTCGCAACATCGTTTTCGCGCAGATCAAGATCGCCGCGCTGAACACCGCGTTCACCGCGATCTTCCTCGCGGTGGTGCTGCCGTTGTGCGGGATCCACCTGCCGCTGACCAAGACGTTGATCGTGCTGACGTTCCTGCTGGGCCTGCTACCGGTGATCGGCAACCTGATGTCCAACACCCTGATCACCATCGTGGCCTTGTCGCTGTCGATCTGGGTGGCGGTGGCGGCGTTGGGCTACCTGATCGTGATCCACAAGGTCGAGTACTTCCTCAACGCGCGGATCGTCGGCGGGCAGATCAGTGCCAAGTCGTGGGAATTGTTGCTGGCGATGCTGGTGTTCGAAGCCGCGTTCGGCCTGCCGGGGGTGGTGGCGGGGCCGATTTATTATGCGTACTTGAAGAGTGAGTTGAAGCTGGCGGGGATGGTGTAGGCATTGATGTTGCCTGGACTGGCCCCTTCGCGAGCAAGCCCGCTCCCACATTTGACCGAGTTCCAACTTTGGAATGCAGCCGAATGTGGGAGCGGGCTTGCTCGCGAAGGGCGCGCCACGGTTTCAGCTAAAACTCAGTAGCCGTAGCGCTTGCTGGCCTCAATCGCCAGACCACTGCCAATACTGCCAAAGATGTTCCCTTCCACATGCTGCGCATTCGGCAGCATCGCCGAGATGCTGTGGCGCAGCGCCGGAATCCCGCTGGAACCCCCGGTAAAGAACACTGTGTCCACCTGGGCCACGTCCACCGAGGCGTCGTTGAGCAGTTGCGTCACCGCATTGCGCACCCGCTCCAGCAAGCCATCGATGGCCGACTCGAACAACGCCCGGCTCAGCTCCACGCTCAACCCCGGCTCGACCCGGTCCAGCAGCACATGGCGGCTGTCCTGCCGGGTCAGCTGGATCTTGGTTTCTTCCACTTCCATCGCCAACCAGTGCCCGGCGCGCTGCTCGATCAGGTTGAACAGGCGGTCGATGCCACCCGTGTCCTCGATGTCGTAGCGCATGCTGCCCAGCGCCAGCTTGGATTTCTGCGAGTACACCGAGTTGATGGTGTGCCAG
This sequence comes from Pseudomonas sp. C6002, assembly GCF_013385805.1. Classification (NCBI taxonomy): domain Bacteria; kingdom Pseudomonadati; phylum Pseudomonadota; class Gammaproteobacteria; order Pseudomonadales; family Pseudomonadaceae; genus Pseudomonas; species Pseudomonas sp. C6002. The sequence continues at coordinate 248,178 of NZ_JACAPH010000004.1, forward strand.
GTCGCCAGGTTCATGTGGTGGCTGGTGGGCATATAAGCGCCGCTCTTCATGCGGCTGCCGTAGCCGAACAGCGGCATCATGCCGGCCAGCGAGAGCTGCTTGTCGAAGTCGGTACCGCCGATGTGCACACCGCCGGTGGCGAGGATGTCGTCGTGGCGGTTGTCGATCTGGCGGCGCTCGGGCGACAGGCGCACCAGGGAGAAGTCGGAGGTACCCCCGCCGATGTCGACAATCAGCACCAGCTCTTCTTTCTCGATGGTGGACTCGTAGTCGAAGGCCGCGGCAATCGGTTCGTACTGGAACGAGATGTCCTTGAAGCCGATCTTGCGGGCCACGTCCACCAGGGTGTTCTCGGCTTCCTGGTCGGCCATCGGGTCGTCGTCGACGAAAAATACCGGACGGCCCAGCACCACTTCGTCGAACTCACGCCCGGCGGTGGTTTCGGCACGGCTCTTGAGTTGGCCGATAAACAGCGCCAGCAGGTCGGTGAACGGCATGGCCGTGCCCAATACACTGGTGTCGTGCTTGATCAGCTTGGAACCCAGCAGGCTCTTGAGCGAGCGCATCAGCCGGCCTTCGTAGTTTTCCAGGTACTCGTGCAGGGCCAGGCGACCGTACACCGGGCGGCGCTCTTCGAAGTTGAAGAACACCACCGACGGCAGCGTGATCTTGTCGTCCTCCAGCGCGATAAGCGTTTCCATGCCGGGACGAATCCAGCCGACGGTGGAGTTGGACGTGCCGAAGTCGATACCGCAGGCACGGGCTGGGGATGGGTTTTTCATGTCAATCGGGTTCCGGTTGAAAAACGGCCGCGCAGTGTATGCCACCCGCGTGCAGATGCGTAGGCCGACTATCCGCTAAATACAACGCACTTGTTACCTTGAAAGCCCGGCCTTTGCCCCCAAATCCTCCCCATACGGTTGGTGGCTGCAGGATTCTGCCCGCAGCGCCGATAAACTTCTGACGCACCCTTCGGTCACAAGATTGAGATCGGTCAATCCAGACGCCGCAAACAGGCGCATGCTGTGACGCTGGCAGTGCGATATCGATAATGGATGGTGATGCCCCCGATGGACTTCAAAGACTATTACAAGATTCTCGGTGTAGAACCCACCGCTGACGACAAGGCGATCAAGGCCGCCTATCGCAAGCTGGCGCGCAAATATCACCCGGACGTGAGCAAGGAAAAGGACGCCGAAGCCAAGTTCAAGGACGCGTCCGAAGCCTATGAAGCGCTGAAAAGCGCCGACAAACGCGCCGAATACGACGATCTGCGCAAATACGGCCAGCATGGCCAGCCGTTCCAGGGCCCGCCAGGCTGGCAGAGCCGTGGCGGCTACGGTGGCGGTGGCCAGGACACCGGCGACTTCTCGGACTTCTTCAGCTCGATCTTCGGTTCGCGCGGCAATGGTTTTGGTGGTGCCCAGGGCCGCAGTGCCGGGCGTCGAGGGCAAGATGTGGAAATGGAACTGCCGGTCTTCCTCGAAGAGACCCTGTCCAACGAGTCCAAGCAGGTCAACTTCCAGGTGCCGCAATACAACGCGGCCGGCCAGCACGTCAGCAACACCACCAAGAGCCTGAACGTGAAGATCCCGGCCGGTGTGGCCGACGGCGAGCGCATCCGCCTCAAGGGCCAGGGCGCGCCGGGGATTGGCGGTGGTGCCAATGGTGATCTGTACTTGATCATCAAGTTCGCGCCACACCCTAAATTCGATGTGGAAGGTGAGAACCTGATCATCACCCTGCCACTGGCCCCGTGGGAGCTGGCGTTGGGCACGGAAGTGGCGGTGCCGACCCTCACCGGCAAGATCAACCTCAAGGTGCCGGCCGGCAGCCAGAACGGCCAGCGCATGCGCGCCAAGGGCCATGGCTTGTTGAACAAGGCCGGGCAGCGCGGTTACCTGTTTGTGCAACTCAAGGCGGTGATGCCGAAAAACACCGACGACGAGGTCAAGGCGTTGTGGCAGGAACTGGCACAAAAAGCCGCCTTCGATCCAAGAGAATCATGGAGTAGCTAACGATGAGCAGTCCCCGTTTGGTTCAAGTGAACATGGCAGAATTCTGTGAGGCCACCGACCTGTCGGTGGCCTACGTGATCGAAATCGTCGAGCACGGCATCGTTGAACCGGTGGGGACCAGTCCCGAGTCCTGGCGCTTCACCGATTACGAACTGGCCCTGGCCAAGCGCGCCTCGGCGCTGCAAAAGGACCTGGAGCTGGAATGGGAAGGCGTTGCCCTGGCGCTCGACCTGCTGGAGGAAGTCCAGCAACTGCGAGCCGAGAACCAGATGCTCAAGCAACGGCTGGGGCGGTTGGTACAAACGCCCTGAATCCATCAGGTGATGCTGCAGCGCGCCTTGCACGGCACCCAGTCGCGCAGGGTCAGCGAGCGAACCAACTGCCCCTCGTCCACGGCCAGTTGCAGTTGCACATTTTCAGCCTGGGTTGCGTATGCCTCATCACTGAGGGCGCCCGCATCGTGTTCCTCGGATAACGCATTCAAGCGCACGTCATGGGGCTCCCTCAGGACTCTGAACTCATCGTCATAATGGTTGCGAATAAAGGCCTGCCAGAATTCGCGGCCCAGCAGCGACTGTACGAGCTTCTTGGAGTTGTCCAGTTTTTCTATTGTGATGGCGGCATTATTCAGGATCTGCGGCGCTACCTGTCCCGTTGCGAGGTAGCGGGCATCGTTGGGCTGACCGGGCAGGCCGAGGCGGCGGGCCAGGCCCATGCGATAGGCCAGGCGAATTTCAATATCTTCCAGTTTTTCCAGGGCGGCGACTTTTTGTTCAGGGGTCATGGTCGACGTGCGAATCATGCCTTCTCGAACCCGAATGTCTGCGCTGGCTAATTTTTCCACCTCGTCCAGGCGAAAAAGACCTTTGGCCAACGTGTAGAGTGCCGGTCCCGCCTCGCCATCGGCGGCATAGCGCGTGGCTTGCCACGTCAGCACCTTGGTCTCCATGTCACTGAACACCAGGGCCGACCGATCGCCGCAGCGCGGGTCACCCGCCAGGTTGAACAGCTCTTCACGCAAGCCATCGTCCCGGGCCGCATAGAGCAATTGCCACAGGCGCGATTGCAGGTCGGTATAGCGGCTGCGGTACTCCGCCGATTCTTTGAGGTTGTCGAGGATGTCGAGGAAGATCTGCGAACCGGGTTTCTCGGCAATCGACTCCCACAGGCTGCGTCGTACGTCGATTTCCTCGGGTGACAGACCATCCATCCAGTGCTGGTATGCCGGCTCCGGTGTGTCGTCCACGATCTGTTCTTGAGGCGCGTGAACCTCGACTGTAGCGGGCTGTGGCGCCCGATAACGCATCGCGCCGGGCTGCCGGCCCGCTGCTGCCTCGCGGTGGAGCAAGGTTGCATTGCTCCAATACTCGACCAACTGCCTGCGGGCTTCGGTGCTCAGCGGGTTGCCGTCGATAAAGGTGACGTTGTTGACGTAGATGAATGCCTCGGCCTCCTCGGGCAGCGGGTTGACCAGGGACTCGGGCAACTGCGTGATGCGGTTCTGCGCCAGGTTAACGATGTCCAACGCCTGATGTGGCCCCAAGCCCTGCGGCCACTCGGTGATCCCGGTGTTTTTCAAATTCACCCTACGCAGGTTCGGCAGGGTTGCGAAGTTGGGGGGACGCGCCAGGGGGTTGCGGCTCAGATTGATGATCTTGAGTGAGGTGAGCCCCTCCAGCAGATCCACGTCGGCCTCGCTCAGGGAAAGTTGGTTGCTCCTGAGGTCCAGGCGGGTAAGCCGAGTCATCCGGGCAACGCTGGGCGGGACTGAACGCAACTCTCCGTACGACAGGTCGAGCCAACGGGTGTGACTGAAGTGGCCGAGAAACTCATCCAGGCCGTAAACGGATTGCATGCCCTGAAGCTTGATTGACCCAACGTGGCTGAAATCTGCTTCCAGCGCAGGCAAGTCGCCGACTCTCAAACCGAGTGCTTCAAGGGTGTAGCCGGCGGGAGAACCATCTTGGGCCAGCACTTTGGGAGTCATGCGCCGCCAGCACGCCTTGAGGTCTCGAGCGAATTGCTGGCGATGGTTGGCATCCCCTGCACGCAGGTTTTCGCTGTCGGCAGCCACCAGGAACCGTTGTGTGGCCCAGGCGTTCAGTTGGGTGCTCAAGGTTTGCCACTCGCCTTCCAGGCGCGTCAGTTCAGCCGGCGCCCCGTCGCCTGCGTGCAATACGAATTGCTCGTTTTCCTCCTCGCTGTAGCCGGGAAACAGGTCCCTTATCCGCCGCATTTCGTCGGTGTGGCTCAAGGGTACTTCGAAGGCGCCAGGCTGGCCGCCGTTGCGCCAGCCCGGGCGAGTTTGTGCCAGGCGAGCGATGTACGCCCGCATCTGCTGATTGGCTTGTGGGGTGAATGGGTTGTCACGCAGGCGGGTCATGCGGTTGAGACGGATGCTGGCTTCCACGTTTTCGGGGGCTGGGTTGAGCAGGCTGTCGGGCACCGCGCTCAGGTGATTGCCGGACAGGTCGACTTCTCTCAGCTCCGGCAGTTCCAGCAGGCCTGTGGGCCACTGATTGATCCGGGTGTCACGCAGCTCCAGCTTGCGCAGTCGTAGCAGCGGGCTGAAATCCGGCAGGGTACCCAAGGGGTTGTCGTTCAGGCACAGTTCTTCCAGGCGGCTCAGGCCGGCCAGTTGGCCGGCGCTGATTTCGCTCAGGCGGATGGCATTTTTCGACAGGTCCAGGTGCGTCAGCGCCTTTATGGCCGTGATTGCTTCGGGCAGTTCGGTCAGCGTGTGGCGTCCGATACCGCCGACTTGTTTGAGGGTCAAACGTTTCAGATTGGGGAAGTTGCCAAGGAACTGCCTGGGGCCGTCGGTGAAGCTCACGTAGTCGAGAACCAACTCCTCGACATGGCCAAAATCGGCGTTGAGTTTGGGCAGGTTCACCTGGGCGCTGATTTCCAGTCGGCGCCCGGTGTAGGCCCCGGCACGATCCACGGTCTGTCGGCGCCAGCAATCTCTCAACGCATCGGCCACTGACTGCTCCCGGCCTCCCGGGTTTACCTCAAATGGACGCCGGCTCGTATCTTCTCGGGCACTGCGATTCACCCAGTCCTTGAGTGCGCGTTTGAGGGCGGCGTATTGGTCTTCCCGGCGCGTCAATTCAGTGCGCGCATCGCTCCCGAGGGTCTCGATGAAGGCTGTGGCCTGCTCGTCGCTGAACCCAGGATACAGCTTGCGCACCCGCGTATGGGTGCTGCGCAATTGAGTGAGTTTGTGCAGCGGGGAGCCGCCCCGCAGGCGCAGGTCTCCTGCCAAGGGTTTGCGCAGCAGCGGGTATTCCAGCAGCACCGAGCGCAGCTCGTCCCGGGCCAATGGCGTTTGCCGCACCCGTTGCTTCAAGGTGCCGGCGTCCCGTGCGGCTTCGCCAAGTGCTCGACGCTGGCCCTGTTCAAGACGTGCCAGAACGGCGCCATACAGGTCGGTGGCGCCGAACGCCCCGTCTTCACCCATCGCCAGCATCAGCGGCGGTGCGTCGGCCTCTGGACCGACGGCGTCGATCAGTGGCCCCTGTTCGCTGCCCAAGCGGATTTCCACCCGCAGGCTCGGGTCCCAACCCGGCAAGCTGGGCAGGGTATGCAGGGCCAAGCGCAGGCTGTCCGGGCTCTGCAGGGTGTCGAGGAACAAGCCTTCATAGGCCCGTGCCATGCGCACTTGCTGCTGGCTTTCGCGCGCCAGGGCGGTGAGCCTTGGTGACAACTGCTGATGGCCACTCAGCGCAGTTAAATCCGCGTCCGTGGCGGTTTCCAGCAACTGCCTGGCAACCTCCGCCGGCAGGCCGGAAAACCTGTCCATGAGCTGCTGTACCGGGGGCGAGCGAGTCAGGTTATGGGCGCGGTAATCCGCGTCGAACAGCGAGGTCCGACTGTCCCGGGCGGCCTGGGCAACTTCCCGGCGCCACAGCATCGTCTGTTCGTCCAGCACCCGGGGAGTCGGGTCGAGGACCGCCGGATAGGTCAAGCCTCGGTGCGCCACCACGCGCTCGGTGATCGCCGGGTCGGCCAGCGCATAATCCAGCGGGTCGTCACTGCCCATCTTCTCGATAAACGTCTCGATCCGCTGATGGATGCCAAAGCGCGCCAGGCTGTCACTCAACAGGGCGGGCGGCGGTTGCAGGTCCACATGCAGTTGGCGCAGTTGATCGGCGCGAGTGCCACTGGCCAGGCGTGCCTGTTCCAGTTGTGCGTCGCTCAAGCCCCGTGTGCGATAACCCAGGCGGCGCATCAGCGCCGGGCCGTCCCAGGTCAGCGGTTCTTCGCCTTCATGCAGCCAGGCACCTGCGCCGTTATGCGCCACCTGCGGGGCATAAGCGTCGGAGCGTGTGGGGTGTTGTATGCGATAGGTGTCGCCGTCGGGCTCGGGTTTGACGGCATACAGTTGATCGTCGAGGGGCAGCAGCGGCTGCTGGTCGTGGCTGTGCAAGCCCAGGTCGTCAAACGTGGCGTCCTTGGGCAATACGACGGGGCTGCGATAAGGCGTAAGGTCCGGCTTCCATAGCCGTAGCTCGCCACCTGGCAAACGAACCGGCTTGAGCCCTTGTACCAACGCGGGTGTAGGCGGTGCAGTGAGCTTTTGCAGGCCTTTCCCCGCGCCGGCCAGCAGCGCCATGGCGGCCAGGTTTTGCGCGACGTCGAACCAGTGCGCCTTGGCCGTATCACGGTCGCCTTCGCCCCAGTCGATCACGCCTTCGAAGGTTTCGTAGAGCAATTGGCCCGCCATGGCGGCCAGCATGATTTCGCCGAGCACCGGGACGAACGCCAGTCCCAGGCCGAGCACGGTAGCGCCGGCCTCCAGCCAACGGGCGATTTTTTGCCCGCGCACCCGGGCGTCGACATCGGCGGTGGGCACTGCCTGGTCGCGCGCATCGCCGAGGGCCTTGTCGCGGCCATGCTCAAACAGGTTGGCCCACAGGTCGACGTTGTCAGCCCACAGGCCCTGTCTTGAGACCACCATCAGGTACAGGTCGGGAGCGCCCGTCTTCACCACCCTGCAGCCGGCTTTCGGGGGCGGAAGCGACTGGGGCATGACCGTCGTAGTCAATACCGGGAAGGCCAGTTGCAGCATCGTCTGGGTCACCGGCGAACGCGCTACTGCGTCGACGGCGGCGGTGGAGTCCGCAGCGGGTTCGGTAAACCGGTTGAAGAACGCCGGCTTGTCATGCTCATTGAGAAACTGGCTGAAAAAATGCTGGTAGCTCGTGGGCGTCGGGCGGTTGTTATTGCCGGATTCGCTTGGCGCTTTGTCGCGCGCCACCCACTGGCGGTTCAGTTCGGTTTTCAGCGCATCAAGGCTGTTGTAGCGCTTGAGCGGGTGCTCCGGATCGTGGGGCAGGTAGACGATGAAGTCGGTGGCATAGCGATATTTTTCCACCGGTGTAAACACCACGCTCCCCATGAGCGCGCGGTCCATCACGCTCAGGCAACTGAACCACACCGGCTTGCCGCCCAGCGTCGGGTTGCGTTCGCCGTCGACCACCTTGAGCACCATGGTGAAGTCATCCGGGAGAATGTCCTGCTTGAGCAGCGCCAGGTACGCCGCAGCCCTGAGGGCATCCTTCTGGCTGGTGATCACGGCGTCGCGCAACCGGGTGGCGGCCGTCTCGTCGGTGGGCAGTAATGTTTCCTTGAGGTGCGCCTGGTAGCGGGCACCCACGTCCAGCGTACGGCACAGCCTGATAAAGGCGGGTACGGTCAGCGCCGGGCTGATCCTGGGAGAGGCGCCTTCCCGGTCCGGGTATTGGGTGAACCCGGAGGCAGGATCGAATGCGCCGTCTTCACCTTCACTGGCTTCAAAGTTATGCAGGGCAGCCTGCACCAGCGACACCTCCAGTACTTTGTATTCGCCGGCCTTGATCCCCAGGGTGCCGAGCCTCAGCGGCTCATACAAACGAAGAGAGGTGCCTTCGACATCCACGGTGAGGTTGAATTGTTCTTTCAGCGCGCCGTTGAGCAGGCCTATGGCGAAGGGCTTGAGTGCCTGGACGTTGGCCAGGTGTTTATCCACCGCGTGTTGGGATTTGAAACTGGTTTCATTGAACCCCTTCAAGGTTCTTCGCTGCAGCGGCGACAAGCTGTCCATCCACTGCGCCTGTTCGAGCCTGGCCTGTTTCAACGCTTCTATGCGGTGGGCCGGCGCCTGTACCAGCCAGTCCGGAATGGCCTGGCGAATGAACGCACTGTTGTCGTCGGAAGATGAGAGGGGAGTAACGGAGGGGGCATCCTGCATGGGGGCATTCCTTTGGGTAAGCAAAGGAAAAAGGCTACTGAAAACCGCTGTGGATTAATAAGTCGAAAAGCCGCTGGATAGCACGCAATAGTTAACGCATCGGCCCCGGATTACCTATGGATCGACGACTTAATTACCCCATGGAAATCCCCCCGTGTGCATCAAGCCTGCCAGCGCTTTTTGAGTGTTCGTCCAGGGGGGGCAATCCGTTCAAATAGCTACCGCCGAGTGCCGGGGGCGACTGATTAAGGTCATTGCCTTAATTTCCCTATCGGTACTCGTTTATGCCAGCACCTCAAGCCTCCACCTCGCTCCTGCCGGGCGGCGAAGGGCGTCACTATGCACAGATCAAAGCCGCCATCCCCGAAAGCCTGGTCAGCGCATCTCCTGCCCTGCGTGCAGCCATCACGCAGGCCAAGCCAGAGATCCCCGCCTGGTATGCGGCCACCACCCCGGCACAGAAGGCTGCGCTGCAAAACCTGTTGGAGGCGAGCATCAAGTCTCACACTGCACTGGAGCAAGCGACCGGCAAGGTGCAAGAGGTCAACGCCTTCGCCCGGCCATTGCTTGAAGCCGCGTTGAAGGCCGCCGGGTTTGAGCTGGACGTCAACCAGGTGCATCTGCGCCTCTATGTACCGGTCGAAGGTCTAGCGACAGGCTACCGGACCAAGACTTTGTCCCTGTTGCAAGCGGCCTTGAACAATTTTGAAGCGCGCGAGACCCGCGCCGGGTTCTTCGACAGTGCTTCAGGCTTTATCACCGCTCCCGGCGCGGATGGCCGTTTCGAGCGCCATACCACGACCCTGACGATCGAGACCTTCGCCCGGTTATGCCGCGACCTGGACCTGGGCAGGCTGTACCAGGAACACCTCACCACCTACCTGCTGCCCGTGCAAACCGTGTCCAGGAACCTGCTGCGTGAACGCTTTATCACCCGGCAAAAGGACGCCTTCAGAGCCGCCGCCTACGTGGCGTTGCTCAAAGGTGATATTCGCAGCGACGACTACGCGCTACTGCTGCGCATCGCCAATGGCGAGCGACGCATCAAGCACGAAGGCAAGCAGGTCTGGCACCGCTGGCCCAGTATCATGGAACTGCAAATGCACGGCTGCCTCATGATCGACCCGAGCGTGGAGCATGGGTATGGCACCTGGCTTATCGTCTACATCCCCGACCACCCCGAGCACCCCATCAAGCGCTACAAAACCTTTGCCGACTATGCAGAGGAAACGACCCGTGAGCTGACCGCTTACAGGCCAGAGGACTATTGGGACAGCAGGGGGGTTCAGGTCACGGCCCACCAACAGTTTTTCTCACGGTTCATCGGGAAAAAATACCTGGCTTACTACTACGGGCGGTTCACCGAGAAACGCGTCGATGAACCGCAAAGGCGCGTGGCCCTGGGCCCTGATCCAGCGTGGCGACAGTACTACGCAAGAAAATCCCTTACCGAACTCCAGGCGATCAACGCCGTCATAAAGTCCCCGCGACATATCAGCCGCACGCCGCAGGACCAGCCAAACCTGAACCTCAACGCCCACCCGATCAAGGGGCTGTGGATCGACGTCGACCCTTGGGACGAGCTGTACGCCGACATGCGCAAGCGCGCACTCGACGATGGGTTGAGCATGGCGATACCCACCGCTCACACCGACGCGGCTGGCCACGACCGGCGGATGGCGCATCTGATGAACATCGGCCTGTTCACCTTGAACCTGGTGTCGATGTTCATTCCGCCCTTGGGTGCACTGATGGCGGTGGTCACGGCCGGGCAACTGCTGTACGAAGTACTGGAGGGCGTGGTTGAACTCGGCCAGGGTGACCGCGAGGCCGGCTGGGCGCATATCGCTGACGTGCTGGAAAATCTCGCGCAACTGGCGGTGGGCGGCGCTGCGTTGCATATCAGCCTGTCGCCGTTTATCGAAGGACTCAAGGCCGTCAGGCTGCCGTCGGGCAAGGCCCGCTTGTGGAAGCCGGACCTTGCGCCCTATGCGCAGGACATCCGACTGCCGGCAGGCTCGGTTCCCGACCAGGCGGGACTACATACCGTCAATGGGCGCCAGGTCGTGTCGGTGGACGGCAATCGCTACGCCGTGACCGCGCAAGACGAACCGGGCGTGTACCGGGTCCAGCACCCCAGCAGGCCCGAGGCGTATGAGCCTCAGATCGTCAACAACGGTTCTGGCGCCTGGACCCATGAGGCCGATGAGCCCCTGACGTGGCAAGGTGCTCCGCTGATGCGGCGACTGAGCCATGTAATGGAAGGCCTGAGCGATACGCAGTTGGAGCAGGTGCGCAAGATCAGTGACACCGATGAAAGCGTGCTGCGCCGGCTGTACGTGGAAAGCGAGCCGACGCCGGCAATCACACTCGACACGGCGGTGCGCATGCGGGCTTACGGGCGTGCCGAAAGCTTGAGTGGGCAGATCCTTGCGGGGTCGATGTCGATGGACCTGGGTAGCTACGCCGCGTCGTTGATGGTGGAAATGACCGGCTGGCCGCCCGGCAGGACCATCGAAGTATTTGACGGCCAGGGCACCAGCAGGACGGCTGCCCTGTATGGCCAACCTCATGCGCCCGGGACGGAACTGATCAGCATCAGCCGCATAGACCTGTTCGGTGGCAAGCTGCCGGCGTTGATCGTCGAGAGTTTGCCCGAGGAGCAGCTTAAAAACCTGCTCGGCCAGCATATGCCCTACGGGGCCGCGCTGCGTAGCCAGGCGTTGCAGGAACGGCTGGGGATCTATGCCAAACAGTCCCTGCGGCGGGTGTTCGACAGCCTTTACCTCGGGCGGTCATCGCCTGGCAGCGCCGAACTGCAACTGTTCGCGCGCGACTTCAAAAGCCTGCCACCGGTCATGGTCGAGGAACTGCTGGAAGGTGCCAGCCCCTCGCAGCGGGCGAGCCTGGTCAACAATCGCAAGATTCCCCTGGAGCTGGCGCAGCAAGCGCGCCGGCAACTTGGGCATCTGCGTCTGGCCCGGGCGTACGAAGGGCTTTATCTGGACGAGTTGGCCAATGTCGACACCGAAGCGCTGGCGCTCAACACGCTGGAGCGCCTTCCTGGCTGGCGAAACGACTTGCGCATTGAGGTTCGCGAAGGCTCCCTGGCCGGAAGCCTGCGTGCCGGCTATGGCCCACCCGAGTCCGCGCACCGCAAGGTATTGGTGCACAGGGGCGATGGACGCTACGAGGCGTTTGACGCACGAGGGCAAAGCCTGCATGTCGTCGACAATCTGTACGGCGCCTTGCAACATGCCCTGCCAGACACCCACCGCCAGTCTCTGGGATTGCCAGGCATTGGGCAGGGGCCGGAGTTAAGAGGCAAAATCCAGGAACATGCCCTGTCGCGCGGTGCCTTGCGCAAGGTGCTGCAGATGCAACCCGCCCAACCGTTCTTCAAACCGCTATCGCAGTTGTCGGGCGGCAGGCGTGGGTACCCCTTGAGCGGGCGCGGCGGGTGGGCGTTTGAGCGGAGCCTGCAGGCACGCATTCGCAACTTGTACCCGGACATCACCGCCAACGAAATTGCCGAGTTGCGACCTCTCGGCGACCCACTCGATCTCACCTGGGTACAGGAACTCGAAAGCGAATTCAGCAACCTGACTCAGACGTTGCGAACCTGGCAGATTAGCGCTCGCGCAGGCGCGTCGACCAGTGGCCAGGCGGCAGATCGGATTTATCGGGCCAGGGGCCGGATCGTCAAGGCCATTGAGGCGGCCTGGCGCAGAACCGGGGTGCGGGATATCGACGGCAATGGTCGATACCTCGGCCAGGCCATCAAGTGGGATGGGGTCGAATTGCGCCAGCAGTTGCGCACCCTGCCGCCATTGCCGGCCGACTTTGATCACGTCAGTAAGCTGACCCTGCGCAGCATGGCCTTGACCAGTGACGACGTCGACGGGTTTGTTTCCAACTTTCGCAGCCTGCGCAGCTTGTCCGTGCAAGCCTGCCGGTTGACGCGGCTGCCGCCGGCCATTGCCGCCATGCCGCACCTGACCGAGTTGTATCTGGGAGGCAATGAAATAGTCCTGAGTCAAGAGAGCGTCATGGTCTTGGGCAAACTGAAACAGCTCAAGGGGCTGTCGCTTGAAAGCAATCCATTGGGTCTGGCGCCGGACGTGAGTCGCATGCCTGATTTGCGCCAGCTGTGGCTGGCTGAAACAGATTTGGAGGAGTGGCCTGCCAGCGTGTTTCGCCTGCCGCGCCCACGGCATTTCATTCTGGATTTGCGTGAGAACGCGCTTATCCGTGTACCGGTATTTGCGCCGGGTTCTGATAACGCCCGGATCATCGCGCGCACGACGCTCTCCCGAGAGCTACTGAGTACTAAAGCCGTGAGCGATTTCAGGTTATATATCGAGGCAGCCGGTAATGATCCGGATCGTCAGCTTCCACCCAAAGGCCGGGCCGATAGCAAACTCTGGAAAACGGGATTGACCGACGAGGAATGGGAATCCAAGCAGCAATTGTGGCAAAGGCTGGAGGATGCCTTCGGTTCTGAAGCTTTTTTCAACGAAATTCGCTACCTGTCCAAATCAGGGGATGCCGTAGTCGAGGGCAAGCGCTACCTGCCGGAGCTGACTGCGAAAGTATGGCGCATGCTGGAGGCCATGGGCGAAGACGCCGAGTTGCGAGAGGAGCTGTTCCGCATGGCACAGTTCCCCACGGCTTGCGTGGATGCGGGGGCGCAGTTGTTCAATGCCATGGGGGTTGAAGTGTTGTTGCGCTCGGCCTATGCCAATGAAGACGCGAATGCGGTGAGAAGCAGCGTGCTCAAGTTGGCCAGGGGCAAGTGGCGATTGGAGGAGTTGGGGCGGATCGCTCATGCGCGCGTGGCACAATTGATCAGTCAAGGCGCCAGGTATACGGAGTATGACCAGGAGGGCATGTTGGTCTCTCATTACGACAACGCAGGCAATGAGATCCCGCCTATTGATGAGGTCGAGATCTACCTGGCTTACACCTCCCAGCTATCCTCTCGCCTGGACTTGCCGTGGCAGGCCAGAACCATGCTGTACCGCGAAGAGTATGTGACGCCGGCCATGGTAGAGGCGGCGTACGAGCAGGTGACAGCGCTGGACCAGGGTGAGCAGTTGCGCAAGAACCTGATTGAGCAGCCGATGTGGAAGGAATTTCTGGAGCGGGCCCACAAGGTGGAATACTTGAGAATCTTCCGGAAATCTGACGCGTTGCTCGACTACGAGGACGCGCAAGCGCAATGGGCCAGGGATGGCGGCTTGTCTGCCGAGGCCAAGAAGGGCCTGAGCGACACCATCGCCAGGACCGCCGATATCCTCGGTCGGCCGCGCGGTAACAGCCTGCCGGGAACCGTCATGAGTCGGGCTGAATACGACACTTCGCTTGCCAGCATCACCAGCGAACTCAACTCATTGAACACGACACTGACCGACCAGGCGATCAGTGCCGTATTTGGGGCTTAGAACAAGAAGTACCGCTGCGCCATCGGCAACACATCCGCAGGCTCACACCACAGCAATACTCCATCGGCCTTGACCTGGTAGGTCTGCGGGTCAACCTCGATATCCGGCAGGTAATCGTTGTGGATCAAGTCGGTTTTCTGCACCGCGCGGCAACCCTTGACCACGGCGATCTGCTTCTTCAACCCCAACTGCTCCGGCAGGCCTGCCGCCAACGCCGCCTGGCTGATAAAGGTCAGGCTGGTGGCGTGCAGCGAGCTGCCGAAGCTGGCGAACATCGGGCGGTAGTGCACCGGTTGCGGCGTCGGGATCGAGGCGTTGGCGTCGCCCATGAGGCTTGAGGCAATCGCGCCGCCCTTGAGAATCAGCGTCGGCTTGATCCCGAAAAACGCCGGGCGCCACAGCACCAGGTCGGCCCACTTGCCCACTTCAATCGAGCCCACTTCGTGGCTGATGCCGTGGGTAATCGCCGGGTTGATGGTGTACTTGGCGATGTAGCGTTTGGCGCGGAAGTTGTCATTGCCTTCGCCGTCGCCAGGCAATCGCCCGCGCTGTTTTTTCATCTTGTCGGCGGTCTGCCAGGTGCGTGTGATCACCTCGCCAACCCGCCCCATGGCCTGGCTGTCGGAGCTGATCATCGAGAACGCGCCGAGGTCATGAAGGATGTCTTCGGCGGCAATCGTTTCGCGGCGGATGCGGCTTTCGGCAAAGGCCACGTCTTCGGCAATGCTCGGGTCCAGGTGATGGCACACCATCAACATGTCCAGGTGTTCGTCGATGGTGTTGCGGGTGAACGGCCGGGTTGGGTTGGTGGAGCTGGGCAGCACGTTGGGGAAGCCACAGGCCTTGATGATGTCTGGCGCGTGACCGCCACCGGCACCTTCGGTGTGGTAGGTGTGGATGGTGCGGCCCTTGAAGGCGGCGAGGGTGGTTTCGACAAAGCCGGATTCGTTGAGGGTGTCGCTGTGGATCGCCACCTGCACGTCGTACTCGTCGGCGACGCTCAGGCAGTTGTCGATGCTCGCCGGCGTGGTGCCCCAGTCCTCGTGCAGCTTCAAGCCAATGGCACCGGCCTTCACTTGTTCGATCAACGGCTCCGGCAGGCTGGCGTTGCCCTTGCCGGTGAAGCCGATGTTCATCGGGAACGAGTCGGAGGCCTGGAGCATGCGCGCCAGGTGCCATGGGCCGGAGGTGCAGGTGGTGGCGTTGGTGCCGGTGGCCGGCCCGGTGCCGCCGCCGATCATGGTGGTGACGCCGCTGGTCAGTGCTTCTTCGATTTGCTGCGGGCAAATGAAGTGGATGTGGGTATCGATGCCGCCGGCGGTGAGGATCATGCCCTCACCGGCAATCACTTCGGTGCTGGCGCCGACACAGATGGTCACGCCGGGCTGGATGTCCGGGTTGCCGGCCTTGCCGATGGCGGCGATGCGGCCGTTTTTCAGGCCGACGTCAGCCTTGACGATGCCCCAGTGGTCGATGATCAGCGCGTTGGTGATCAGGGTGTCGACCACCTCATGGGCGAGCAATTGGCTCTGGCCCTGGCCATCGCGGATCACCTTGCCGCCGCCGAACTTCACTTCTTCGCCGTAGACGGTGAAGTCCTGTTCGACTTCGACGAACAGCTCGGTGTCGGCCAGGCGGACCTTGTCACCAACGGTGGGGCCGTACATGTCGGCGTAGGCTTGGCGGCTGATTTTCATGTGGTTGCCCTGAGAAATTTGTGTTGAATGTGAAGTCGCTATCGCGAGCAAGCCCGCTCCCACATTTGTTCGGTGTACATCCTTTGGAATGCGATCGAATGTGGGAGCGGGCTTGCTCGCGAAGAGGCCCTAAAGGTCGCCCATGATCCTGCCGGCAAAGCCAAACACCCGGCGCTTGCCACTCAGCTCAACCAGTTCCACTTCACGACTCTGCCCCGGCTCAAAGCGCACGGCGGTGCCGGCCGGGATGTTCAGGCGCATGCCACGGCTGGCGGCACGGTCGAACGTCAGTGCGTCGTTGGTCTCGAAAAAGTGATAGTGGGAACCAACCTGGATCGGCCGGTCGCCGCTGTTGGCCACGCTCAGGGTGGCGGTGCGCCGGCCCACGTTGAGTTCGATGTCGCCAGGCTGGATCTGAAATTCGCCAGGAATCATGCAGGTTGCCCCAGGGTCTTGAAGTAGATGGCGGTCGGGGTGTAGCGCCCGTCCGGGCTTTGGCAGTAGTTGGGCAATTCACCGATCTTGGTATAACGCAGCGACTGGTAGAAGGCTTCGGCGCCGGAGCCGGCTTCGGTGTCCAGATACAGCAGCCCGCGTTTGTACTGGCGGGCGCTCAGTTCCAGGGCGCTCATCAGTTGCTGGCCAAGGCCACGGCGCCGGGCCTCGCTGTGCACCAGCAACTTCTGCACTTCGGCGCGGTTCAGGCCATTGGCTTTCATGCACAGCGCCAATTGCACGCTGGCGATGACGTGTTCATCACGCACCACCACCCACAGCAGCAGGCTGCCATCGGTGAGGCTGGCCTGCACGCCGTTGAGATAAGTGCCGGCCTGGGCTTCATCGAAGTCGGCCATGAAGCCCACCGATGCGCCGTGCTTCACGGCGTCCAGCAACAGCTCAATCAAACCCGGGCGGTAATGGGCAAAACTTTCGGCATTGACTCGACGCAGTTGGGCGTTCATCGGTGTCACTCCTTGGGCGGCACAGCGCCTGGGTTGAGCGTCAGTTGCATGAAGGTCAGGTCCAGCCAGCGGCCGAACTTGGTGCCGACCTGGGGCATCTGCCCGGTGGTGATGAAACCCAGGCGCTCATGCAGGCGGATCGAGGCCTGGTTGCCGCTTTCGATGGCGGCGACCATCACGTGTTTGTCGCAGGTTTTCGCCCGCTCGATCAGCACCTGCATCAGCTGGGGGCCGAGGCCTTTGCCGCGCTGGTCGTTGCGCACGTACACCGAGTGTTCGACGGTGTGGCGAAAGCCCTCAAAGGGCCGCCAGTCGCCGAACGAGGCATAGCCGATGACCTGCTCGTCTTCGACGGCCACCAGGACCGGGTAAAACTGTGACTGACGAGCGCTGAACCAGGCCTGGCGGTTGCCCAGGTCTACCGGTTGTTCGTTCCAGATCGCCGTGGTGTTGAGCACCGCGTCGTTGTAGATATCGCGAATCCCTGGCAAATCGGCGTGCACCGCATCACGAATCAAAAAGGACATGGTCGGGCCTCAGGCGATGGGTTGGTGGACGGTGACCAGCTTGGTGCCGTCGGGGAAGGTGGCTTCCACCTGGATGTCCGGGATCATTTCCGGGATGCCTTCCATCACCTGTTCGCGGGTGAGCAGGGTGGTGCCGAAGTGCATCAGCTCGGCCACGGTGCGGCCATCGCGGGCGCCTTCCATCAACGCGGCGGAGATGTAGGCGATGGTTTCCGGGTAGTTGAGCTTCACACCGCGCGCCAACCGTCGCTCGGCTACCAGGCCGGCGGTGAAGATCAGCAGTTTGTCTTTTTCCCGTGGGGTCAGGTCCATCGTTCAAGGTCCACTATGAAATACATTCGTAAAAACACCGGAGATCCAATGTGGGAGCGGGCTTGCTCGCGAATGCGGTGTGTCAGTGAATGCATCTTTGCCTGACCCACTGCATTCGCGAGCAAGCCCGCTCCCACATTTTTAATCTTCATGTGCTCCAGATTCTCGGTGATACAGCCTCGCGGCCCAGCACGGCCGGGCGCAGCAGGCGCCACAGTGCGATCAGCCAGGCTCGCGCCAGCAGCGCTTCACTGGCCAGGCAGCGGGCCACCAGCAGGCCGGGCAATTGGGTCAGGTCGCCGCGTACCGGGTGGGGCAGGGAGCGACATTGTTCGAGCAGTTCAGGGTCGATTTCGCCGGTCACCAGCAAGGTCGCAAACACCGGTTGCCCGTCCAGCCCGATGGGTGAGTCGAGCAAACCGTCGGCGCCCACAATGCGCTGGCGCTCATGCCAAATCAACTGGCCGTCGCGGCGGATATCCAGGTGCGACTGGAAGTGCCCGAGGTCGAAACGCTCGCCGCTGGCGGGGCGCCCGAGGGCGACCACGTCCCAGTAAAACAGCCGGGCATCGCCTTGCAGGTCGATGCGGGTGGTGAGTTCGGCCTGGGCGGCGCTGAACACGATGGTCTCCTGCGGCAGCCATTCCAGCGTCGCGCCCGCCTCAACCGTCAGCTCCAGTTTCTGATACGCCGGCCCGCCGGCGCGGTACCACTTGGCCGCGCCGGGGCTGGTCAGTTGCGCCCACGCACCTTCGGCGACATGGGCGCTGATATCGAGACGATCACCGCCGGCAATCCCGCCCGGCGGGTGCACGATGATGTGCTGGCACACCTCGGGGCCTTCGGCGTACAGATGCTTTTGCACCCGCAGTGGGCCGAGGTGGCGGCGCATCACTGGGCGCGTGGTGTCGCCGAAACGCGCGTAGCCGAGTTCCAGCTCGGCGTGCCAGCTTGGGGTGAACAGCGCGGTGGGGGCAGGTAGGGTCATGGTCAGTGCTTATCGTTAGGACGCTACAGATTAGATCGTAACGAGCCCGCGCACACCCTCGCTTTCCATATTTTCTCCACGCCCCTGCTGGACGATTTCGCCCCGGGACATCACCAGGTACTGGTCGGCCAGTTCCGCGGCAAAATCATAGAACTGCTCCACCAGCAGAATCGCCATGTCGCCGCGTGCCGCGAGCTTCTTGATCACCGCGCCGATCTCCTTGATCACCGACGGCTGGATGCCTTCGGTGGGTTCATCGAGGATCAGCAGGCGCGGGCGGCTGGCCAGGGCCCGACCGATAGCCAGCTGCTGTTGCTGGCCGCCGGACAAGTCACCACCCCGGCGTTGCTTCATTTGCAGCAGCACCGGGAACAGCTCGTAGATGAAGGCGGGCACTTCCTTGGCTTCGGAGCCGGGGAAGCGTGACAGGCCCATCAGCAGGTTTTCTTCCACTGTCAGGCGGCCAAAAATCTCCCGGCCCTGGGGCACGTAAGCGATACCGGCGTGCACCCGCTGGTGCGGCTTGAAGCCGGTAATGGCGCGGCCTTCCCAGTTCACCGCACCTTCCTTGGCCGGCAGTAAACCCATCAGGCACTTGAGCAGGGTAGTCTTGCCCACGCCGTTGCGGCCCAGCAGGCAGGTGACTTCGCCGACTTTTACCTCAAAGGAAAGCCCGCGCAGGATGTGGCTACCGCCGTAGTACTGGTGCAGCTTGTCGACTTGCAGCATGTTCAGTTCCCCTTAATGATCGTTCCCACGCTCTGCGTGGGAATGCCGCAATGGACGCTCCGCGTCCGCCGTGTGACGCAGAGCGTCACCGGATGCATTCCCACGCGGAGCGTGGGAACGATCAGGTTCAGCGACCGAGGTAAACCTCGATCACCCGCTCATTTTCCTGCACCTGTTCCAGCGACCCTTCGGCCAGCACGCTGCCCTGGTGCAACACCGTCACGTGGTCGGCAATCGAGCCGACAAAGCCCATGTCGTGTTCCACCACCATCAGCGAATGCTTGCCCGCCAGGCGCTTGAACAGCTCGGCGGTGAACTCGGTTTCGGCATCGGTCATGCCCGCCACCGGTTCATCCAGCAGCAACAGTTGCGGGTCTTGCATCAGCAGCATGCCGATTTCCAGGAACTGTTTCTGGCCGTGGGACAGCAAGCCGGCCGGGCGATTGACTGAAGCGGTGAGGCGGATGGTGTCGAGCACTTCGCTGATGCGGTCTTTCTGCTCGCCACTCAAGCGCGCCCGCAGGCTGGCCCACACCGATTTGTCGGTCTTCTGCGCCAGCTCCAGGTTTTCAAACACGCTGAGGGCTTCGAATACCGTGGGCTTCTGGAACTTGCGACCGATGCCGGCCTGGGCGATCTGCACTTCGCTCATGCTCGTCAGGTCGAGGGTTTCGCCGAACCAGGCCTTACCGTGGCTGGGCCGGGTCTTGCCGGTGATCACGTCCATCAGCGTGGTCTTGCCCGCGCCGTTGGGGCCGATGATGCAGCGCAATTCGCCGACGCCGATGTACAGGTTCAAGTCGTTCAACGCCTTGAAGCCGTCGAAGCTGACGCTGATGTCTTCCAGGGTCAGGATCGTGCCGTGGCGGGTGTTCAGGCCTTTGCCGGCGGCCTGACCGAGGCCAATGGCATCGCGGGCGCTGCCTTGGTCTTTGTTCGGTTCAAGAATGGGCTCGAGCATGAATTCCGCCGTCGCTGTAATTCTCATTGGTCGCCCCTTTTCTTCAGCAGGCCAATCACACCCTTGGGCAAGTACAGGGTGACGATGATGAACAGCGCACCGAGGAAGAACAGCCAATACTCAGGAAACGCCACGGTGAACCAGCTCTTCATGCCGTTGACCACACCGGCGCCCAGCAGCGGGCCGATCAAGGTTCCACGCCCGCCGAGGGCCACCCACACAGCGGCCTCGATGGAGTTGGTCGGCGACATTTCGCTGGGGTTGATGATGCCCACTTGCGGCACATACAACGCGCCCGCCAAACCACACAGCACCGCGCTCAACACCCACACGAACAGCTTGAAGCCACGCGGGTCGTAGCCGCAGAACATCAGGCGATTTTCCGCATCCCGCAGCGCTGTCAGCACCCGGCCGAACTTGCTCTGGGCCAGGCGCCAGCCGATGAACAGGCTCGCCACCAACAACACCACGGTGGCCACAAACAGCGCCGCTCGCGTACCCGGCTCGGTGATGCCAAACCCGAGGATGCTGCGGAAATTGGTAAAGCCGTTATTGCCGCCAAACCCGGTCTCGTTGCGGAAGAACAACAGCATCCCGGCGAAGGTCAGGGCCTGGGTCATGATCGAGAAGTACACGCCCTTGATCCGTGAGCGGAAGGCGAAGAACCCGAACACCAGTGCCAGCAATCCCGGCGCCAACACCACCAGGCACATTGCCCAGAGGAAGTGGCTGGTGCCGGTCCAGTACCACGGCAACTCGGTCCACGACAAAAAGGTCATGAACGCCGGCAGCTCATCGCCGGACGCCTGGCGCATCAGGTACATGCCCATGGCATAACCGCCCAGCGCAAAAAACAGGCCGTGGCCGAGGGACAACATCCCGGCATAACCCCACACCAGATCCAGGGCCAGGGCGACAATGGCGTAGCACAGAATCTTGCCCACCAACGTCAACGTATAGGCGGAAACGTGCAGCGGGTTTTCCGGTGACAACAGCGAGAACAACGGCAGCGCCAGCAGCAGGATCAGCACCACTGCACCGACCGCGACGGTCACCTTGGGGCCGGCCTTTTGCGCGGCCGTGAGCATCAATGGCTGGTTCATCAGTCGATCACCCGTCCTTTCAGTGCGAAGAGTCCTTGCGGGCGTTTCTGGATGAACAGAATGATCAGCGCGAGGATCAGGATCTTGCCGAGCACGGCACCGATCTGCGGTTCAAGAATCTTGTTGGCTATCCCCAGGCCGAAGGCGGCCATGACGCTACCGGCCAACTGGCCGACACCGCCGAGTACCACCACCAGGAACGAGTCGATGATGTAGCTCTGGCCGAGGTCCGGGCCGACGTTGCCGATCTGGCTCAGGGCCACGCCACCGAGGCCCGCTATGCCGGAGCCGAGGCCAAAGGCGAGCATGTCCACGCGTCCGGTGGGCACGCCGCAGCAGGCGGCCATGTTGCGGTTCTGGGTGACGGCCCGCACGTTGAGGCCCAGGCGCGTCTTGTTCAGCAGCAGCCAAGTCAGCACCACCACGAACAGCGCGAAGGCGATGATCACGATGCGGTTGTACGGCAGCACCAGGTTGGGCAGCACCTGGATCCCGCCGGACAGCCACTCGGGGTTGGCCACTTCAACGTTCTGCGCACCGAACACCAGGCGCACCAGTTGGATCAGCATCAGGCTGATGCCCCAGGTGGCGAGCAGGGTTTCCAGCGGGCGGCCGTAGAGGTGACGAATCACCGTGCGCTCCAGGGCCATGCCGATGGCGGCGGTGACAAAAAACGCCACCGGCAGCGCGATCAGCGGGTAGAACTCGATGGCCTGGGGCACGTAGCGCTGCATCAGCAACTGCACCACATAGGTGGAGTAGGCGCCGAGCATCAGCATCTCGCCGTGGGCCATGTTGATCACCCCGAGCAGGCCGAAGGTGATCGCCAGGCCGAGCGCCGCCAGCAGCAGGATCGAGCCCAGGGACATGCCGCTGAAGGCCTGGCCGAGAATCTCGCCCACCATCAGTTTGCGTTTGACCTGGGCCAGGCTGGTCTCGGCGGCGGTGTGCACCGTGGCGTCGGCTTCGACGCCGGGAGCGAGCAGGGCTTCCAGGCGAGTGCGGGCCAGCGGGTCGCCGGTGCCCCCGAGCAAGCGCACGGCGGCCAGGCGCACGGCCGGGTCGGGATCTACCAGTTGCAGGTTGGCCAGGGCGAGACTGAGGGCTGTGTGTACGTCATCATTGGTTTCGCCGGCGAGTTGCTGGTCGAGGAATTTCAGCTGCGCAGGTTGTGCACTTTTTTGCAGAGTCTGGGCGGCGGCAAGGCGCACCTTGGGGTCGGCAGCGAGCAATTCCTGGCTGGCTTGCACGTTGTCGATCAGGCCGCGCAGGCGGTTGTTCAGGCGTACGGTCTTGGTTTCGCCGTTGACGCTGATCTGGCCTTGTTGCAGGGCGTCCACCAGCTCGATGCGCGCCGGGTCGGGCTGGGCGGCCCAGTCCTGGAGCAGCTTGGCTTGTTGCATCGGGTTGGCGTTGATGAAGTCTTCGGCGTCGCTGGCGTGTGCGGCGAGGGGCAGCAACAGCAGGGCGGCGAGGATGAAGCGGTATAGGGCAGTGGGCATACAAAATGTCCTGATCATGCACGGACAATGTGGGAGCGGGCTTGCTCGCGAAAGCGCTGGCTCAGTTTCGGATGCGTCGACTGACACACCGCTTTCGCGAGCAAGCCCGCTCCCACATTTAGACCGAGTCGGTCTTAGTTGCTCTTGACGGCGTAATCCGGCTTCTTGTCATTGCCAGGGATATACGGGCTCCACGGCTGGGCACGAATCGGCTCCTGGGTCTGCCACACCACCGAGAACTGCCCGTCAGACTGGATCTCGCCGATCATCACCGGCTTGTGCAGGTGGTGGTTGGTCTTGTCCATGGTCAGGGTGAAGCCGGACGGCGCGGCAAAGGTCTGCCCGGCCATGGCTTCACGCACTTTGTCGACGTCGGTGGACTTGGCTTTCTCCACCGCCTGCGCCCACATGTGGATGCCCACGTAGGTGGCTTCCATCGGGTCGTTGGTCACGGCTTTGTCCGCGCCCGGCAGGTTGTGGGCCTTGGCGTAGGCTTTCCAGTCTGCGACGAATTTCTTGTTCACCGGGTTCTCCACCGACTGGAAGTAGTTCCAGGCGGCGAGGTTGCCCACCAGCGGCTTGGTGTCGATGCCGCGCAGCTCTTCTTCACCCACGGAGAAGGCGACGACCGGTACGTCGGTAGCCTTCAGGCCCTGGTTGGCCAGCTCTTTGTAGAACGGCACGTTGGAGTCGCCGTTCACGGTGGAGATCACTGCGGTCTTGCCACCGGCGGAGAATTTTTTGATGTTGGCCACGATGGTCTGGTAATCGCTGTGGCCGAACGGGGTGTAGACCTCTTCGATGTCTTTATCCGCTACGCCTTTGGAGTGCAGGAACGAACGCAGAATCTTGTTGGTGGTGCGCGGGTACACGTAGTCGGTGCCCAGCAGGAAGAAGCGCTTGGCGCCGCCGCCTTCTTCGCTCATCAGGTATTCCACCGCCGGGATCGCCTGCTGGTTCGGCGCCGCACCGGTATAGAACACGTTCGGCGACATCTCTTCGCCTTCGTATTGCACCGGGTAGAACAGCAGGCCGTTGAGTTCTTCGAACACCGGCAATACCGATTTGCGCGACACCGAGGTCCAGCAACCGAACACCACGGCGACCTTGTCCTGGGTCAGCAACTGGCGGCCCTTTTCAGCGAACAGCGGCCAGTTGGAAGCCGGGTCCACCACTACCGGTTCGAGCATCTTGCCGTTCACGCCGCCCTTGGCGTTGATCTCGTCGATGGTCATCAGCGCCATGTCTTTGAGCGAGGTCTCGGAGATCGCCATGGTCCCGGACAGCGAGTGCAGGATGCCGACCTTGATGGTCTCGGCGGCCTGCACCGTCCAGGTCATACCCATCGCGGCGATGGATGCCGACAGTGTGAAAGCCTTGATCAAGCTGCGACGCTTCATTGTGCAATCTCCATGACTCAATGATGTGATGAGGGAGTGATTGCAAAGGCTGTGCCGGGGCGCGCAATCGTGGTGCGCGCGAGCCGTGACCGGGCTGTGGGGGTGGGCGATGCACCAATGCGGCGCCAATCAACGCAGGCTGTGCGTGCAGGCGCACCCTGATGGTGCCTGGCGCCCCGAGCCTTAACTATCTAATGCCTGCGTCCGGCCAAACCCTTGAAAGTGAAGCCTGCCTGGTGCCCCCGGCAACCCAGGGACGGCGCCAGTTTTCTTAACTTCACTCAAGTGACGATGAACATGGACAGTACTCACATTCAAGACGATCAAGCGGCGAGCACGCGCAGGCCGGTTCCCCATCTGGGGCCGGCGTTCGTTACCGATCACGATGCCGCCCATTGGGCGCATCAACAGATCGGCAACCGGCGCGAGACGGTATTTGGCGGGCTGGTTTTCAAGCGTGATGACGGGATGTACCTGCCAAGCGTGCCGGTGGCCGGCACCGCCACTGCATTCGATTTCCAGAGCGACCTGCTCAAGGTCGATGCCAACAGGAATTTCCTGGCGTACGAGGGCCACAGCGTTCACGCCCTGTACAGTTCGCGCGGCGAGGATGGCACCCGACGCTCCGCGCAGATACAGCACTGGACAGGCGCGCAGCGGCGCCTGGATCGCAGCTTTTTCCCCATCAATATCCTGCGCATCATCATCCAGGTGCGCATGCTGTGCACCCGTTACTACCTGTCCGGGTTCTATGGCTCGCTCATCCAGTATGAAAGCAGCGGCTCTGCGACTGAGGCCAGCTTCTTGAACCAGTTGATGGCGGCCAAGCCTGCGGCCGATTTCGACGACTACATCGCCTTTATCAATCAGACGGCCAGGGCCGGCTACCTGCGGGTCATCGTTGCCAACGCCGAGCTGGGTGGAAAGCCTGGCCAACTGCTGGCGCCGTGGACCCTCAATCAGACCCTGTCGCAAATCGGGCAGGACGCACTGGCGCCTCTCGCCAGCCAAGTCAGCCGCCGGTGGCAGGACGCGGTGCGATCAGTCTTGCCGCCGCTGGGGTTTGCACGGCAGGAGAGTCTCTTTGGCTACCTGTACAAAAGCGCGTCGAACCAGTACGTGGCCGAATTTCCGTCGGATGAACTCAAGGCGGCGTTTGCGCTGACCAGTGGCAAGTTGTCACTGCCAAAAGTGCACAAGGCGGACAGTGAGTTTTTGACCTTCGGTATTTACTGCTCCCTATCACCGCAAGCGAAACCGACCGTGGCGAAAGAGTCGTGGCTGGCGGAAAACTTCTTCACGGCTTCCGCGTTGGCTGCCGTGGTGATGATGGCGGGGACCGACGACCTGGGCTTGCACTTTTACTTGCGCGCCAACGACGGCGCGCTGCTGATGTACCACTGCACCGGCTCGCAGGCGCAGTCCCAGCTGTTCGCCAATCGCGGCGCGGATCTCGACGGACGCTTGAAGGACGCTACCTTGAGCCCTTCCGAGTTTGTCCGGCAAGTGGCTGCCGTGGGCACGCTAACGGTGGTTGAGCCCGGACGGATATGGGACAAGGCCGGAGTGGTAGGACCGCAATGGAGGGCCTTCGCGAAAGTCCATGCGTCGCTGAGCCCTGCCTTCGTCACTGCCGATGATGTCGCACGCTACCTGCATTACAAGGTGGGTTCACCCCACGGTTCTTTTCTCCAGGCTTACATCTTCAAGCGCAGCGATGGGCTGTTTGTGGCCTCCAGGCTGTCAGACCCTGACAGGTGGCTGTCGTTGTGGGGCGGGGCATTGCCCACCGACAACGCTCTGACGCGGGTCGAGCTTGAAGGGCACCAAATGGTTGGCGAGTTCAATCGACCTGTCTACGACCTGGCCGAGGTGCGTGCCAACTATCCTCAAAAAACCTCGCGACAGCTGGCGTTCCTGGTCAGTACACCGTCGACTCAAGCAATCGACATGACGCTGGTTTTTTCCGAT
This sequence comes from Pseudomonas sp. C6002, assembly GCF_013385805.1. Lineage (NCBI taxonomy): Bacteria > Pseudomonadati > Pseudomonadota > Gammaproteobacteria > Pseudomonadales > Pseudomonadaceae > Pseudomonas > Pseudomonas sp. C6002. Next base: position 274,024 of record NZ_JACAPH010000004.1, read on the forward strand.
CAGATCAAGGTGCTTTACACCAGCGGAACGAACGGTACGTTGATCAAATACGCTGTCAGCGGTTCTCGGGCCGAGCGTGAATTCGGCGAGTACCTGGCACAAGTTGAGCGCGATGGCCAAGGTGTGGCCCGCGTACAAGGTTTTGACGGCACGCGTGAAGGGCTGATCAAAGAGCTGGTAAAACTCGGTGAGTTGACGGTGCTGCTGGCGGATGAGACCTGGTACAACGTCCAGGGCCGGGTCCCGGCCACCTGGGAGCCCGAAACGCCTTTCGCCGCCGCAGCCCCCATTGATACGCCACTGAGCTGGGTTTTCACTGACCTGGCAACCGCCGCCCGTTATGCCCATGACCGTATGCAGGCAACGGCGGATGGCCGGCGAGTCGGTTGCATCCTCAAGCACTCGAGTGCAGAGCAGTATGTGGTCAGCGAGCCTTGCGCACCGATACCCGCCGGCAAAACCCTTTTCGTGTTGGCGAATGTTTTTGGCAATGCCAGCCTGCCGCCAGGCTTCGCCCTGCGTGGCTGGTACTGCCGCAGCGCACCGGACGCCACCGGCATCGGCGCCGAACCCTGGTTGTACGAGGGCTTTATCGACACCACGGATTTTGCCCAGGGGATTGCCGCGCTGCGCATCCACCCCGAGAGCAATCTGGCCTACTACCTCAGCACGGCGGACGGCGCTCAGCTGGCCTATGACGCTTCCGGCTCGGCCGAGGAAAGCCAGCTCTACCAGGTGCTGCCCGATGGCCGGGTGACGGACAACGGGCTGGGGGATGAACTGCGGGCCGCCACCGTGACGCCCCACGAGATGATCCAAAAGATCGCCGCCGCCGGGGCGCTGTCGGTGTTGCAACCGGGCACGTTGTGGGATGTGGCGGGGCTGGTCGCCGACACCTGGCGACCTTACGCACTGGCACCCCGCCCGCAACTGAGCCGCGGGTTTCTCCAGGTAGAAGACGCGGCACGCTATGCCCACGGGCAAATCGGCAGCTGGCGTGAGGGCGAATACTGCGGCTATATCCTGCAGCGCCCGGACGGTCTCTACGTGGCCACTGAGCCATTGTCGGCCAGCGACGCCGGGCGCTTTGCCCTGGGCGTTGTCTACCCCCAGGACGTCAAGGGCCGCTCACTGCTCCCGCCCGGTCACATGCTGAAGGCCGTGTACGGTTCCAGCCGCGGGGTTTCGTTGCTGGAACCCGAGCGCCTGCAGCGCCCGGGCTGGTCGCGGGACGATGCCTGCCTGGAGGCGCAGATGTTCAGCGCCCTGGACGTGCACACGCTGATCCGCAATCGCCAACAGGTGTCCGTGGCCTACCTGTCGGGCGCCGAAGATTGTTTGCTGGCGTATGACCTGATCGACTCTGCCGCCCAGGCGAACCTGTTCAAGGCGCTCGACCCCTTGCCCCATCGCAGCCCAACGGCCCTCAACCTGGCCAGCGGCACGCTGACGGCGCGGGAGTGGATCAGCCAGGTGGCGGCGGCCGGCAGCGTGCGGGTGGTGCAGGCCAACCCGTTGTGGGGCGCGCCGGGGCTGATCGCCGAACACTGGCGGCCACGCCTGCCGATACCCCGGCGCGAACGTCCGGAGCAGATTGCCTATGGCCCGGTCTGCGCCAGTGCCGCTGACGCGGCTCGGGCACTGCACGCGCGCCTGGACCATGAAGCACCGACGCAAACCGGTTTCGGTTTCATGCTCAAGCATCGCGATCAGGACGCCTTTGTCTGCTCCGAGCTTGTACCCGCCTGGGATAGGGCCGGGCTGTTCGCCTTGAGCGCCGTGTTTGCCGTGGATGACGAAGGCGAGTTCATCTACCCCGCGGGTTATCAACTGCACGCCTTGGTTTACCGGCGCAACTGGATGCCACAGGGGCTGACCACCGCCGAACACTGGCTGGCGCAGCATTTTATTTCGGCCGGGGATCTGGCCAGTGCCACCGTCGAGGCCAAGCGCCAACGAGAGACAGGCGCACTGACGGGCTTGCCGGTGTTTATCTCGACACTGGACCAGGCGTTGCTGCGGGTACAAACGCCGGTGGCATCGACGCTGTTCAACCCGGTCCGCCAGCCGTCGGGGGTCTATGAAGACGTGCAGACCTTGATGGCCAGCGGGCAGCTCTCGGCGGTCGGGTTTGTCAACGAAGTGGCGAAGTTGAGCTGGTTGAGCGTTTTGGTGCCGAGCGAATGCTGGGCGTTGGCGGGTAAACTGGATGTCAGCCAGGCCCCATGGACCGCCTTCGCCAACTTTATGCGTCGCCCATTGAGCCCGCTGTTCAGCAACCAGGCCGATGCGGTGCGTTACGTCCAGCAACAGTTGGGCACACAGCGCGACACGCTGCAAGGCGGGCTGGTGTTGCAGCGCAACGGCAAGTTTGTCGCGACCCTGGCGGTGCCGGTGTTGAGTGAAGACTTCGACCCGAACGTCATCCTGCCGGGCCTGGACGTCAGCCAGGCGCTGCTGGCCCCTGGTTGGAAAATGGTCGCGCGTTACCGGTCACGTGTCGCCCGGGTGCTGGAGTTCTGGTTACCCTCTGAAGAAAACGCGGTGTATCAAAACCTGTTCTCGACCAAAGTACTGGAGACCGCCCTGAAGTCGGGTCACCTGTGGACCCACGAATACCTGCTGACGCCCGACGGCTCACTCATCGGTTTCAGTACCCAGGACGCCGAGCGCAGCTTGCTGGATTCGGCCCGGCGCAACGAAGCGACGCAGTTGCTCAGCCACCTGGAAACCTCCCTGGCCCCCAACAGCCTGGCGTTGCACGACCCTTACAGCAATGCCGTCGAGCAGCAGATGCGCAGTGGCCGCAAGAGCCCCACCGAGCTGGTCAATCAGCTGGCGCGGGTGGGGACTTTGCAAGTACTGGAGGGCGGCCCGTTGTGGGGCACTGCCCAGCGTGTGCTGCCGGGCTGGATGCCCGGCCTGGCCTACGTTGCGCCGCAGGCGGCGGTCCATGCCGTGGCGGATCGGCAGCTGGGCCCGGTGTTCAAGCATGCCGACGACGCGGCACGCCATGGTCATCAATACGCCCATGCGCGCACTGAACTGAGCTTCGGGGTGATTCTCAAGTCCTCCGACAATGGGCATTTTGTCGCCTGCGCACCGGTCAAGGGCGACGACCTGGGCTTTGCCCTCGACCGGGCGTTCCTGCGCGGGCAGTTGCCGAGCGGGTACAGCCTGCAAGGCCTGTATCTGAGACTGCCGCAGCGTGCTGCGCCCGAGTTGCCCCAGGCCGAAGGCTACGCGCAACTGATGGCTCCGGCCGTGGTGCTGGCGGCGCTGAGCTTTTTGCGGGTGGCACAGAGTGAGCGGTTCCTGGCGTTGCATGTGTCGTGTGCCGACGGCTCACTGTTTCGGTACCAGGCGGTGAGGATCGACCCGGACTGGGATTCCAGCCGCCGGCAGGCGGCGTATCTGAAACACCTCAACAGTCGTGGCAGCATCGACAGCCATGTGTTGAAACTGGTGGAGTCCGGCGAGCTGCGGGTACTCGACAGCAGCCCGTTCTGGGATGCCTTGTTGCCCCGGATAAAGCGCCTGGCCACGACACTGGCAGTGCGCGATACCCGCATGGCCCTGGGCCCGTTGTGCGCCCACCCGGACGATGCCGCGCGCCAGGTATGGCAACAGGTTGTGCCGCTGGAGCACCAGGCGCGGCTGGGAGCGGTGCTGGGCAACGGCGACAGCGACACCTTCATCGCCGTGCAACCGGTGGCAGACCCGGGCCCCTCGGTGGCCGTGGGACTGCGGCCGGACACACCGGCCTACAAGGCATTGTTCGAAGGCATCATGAACCTCGGCTACCCCGGCACATCGACCCGCTACCCGGCGGGCTACAAGGTGATGGGCGTCCAGCAGTTGTTCAAGCTCGACACCGAGCGCCAGCATCTGGCGGATCGCTACGAAGAAGGCCTGGCCCACAACTTCATTGCCCAGAAGGAAATCCGCGGGTTCATCGAGATGCTGCGCCAGGACAAGATCGCGGGGGCGCGTTACTACTTCACCCCGGTGCACGGCGCGTTGATTGTGTATGAGCCCAGCTATCACGCGGACGAAAGCCAGTTGCTGCGCGATGACTGGATCGACGAAGACACGGGTGTGGTGAAGGTCAAGCCCAGCGAGGTGATCCGCCGGTTGGCGACCTCGGGCAAGCTGACCATCCTGGAAACCGATCGCTTCTGGCAACCCCGCAGCCAGGTGGCGCGGCGCTTGTTGCATGCATTCAAGCAGGCCGACCAGGGGGTTTAACGCCGCCGCATCAGCCCGATAAAAAACAACCCGCCAATGGCCGCCGTGGCCACGCCGATGGGCAGGTCTTCGGGGGCAATCATCGTGCGGGCCGCCACATCCACCCACACCAGGAACACACTGCCCAACAGCACGCACACCGGCAGCAAACGCCGGTGTTCGGCACCTACAAGGCGCCGGGCAATGTGCGGCACCATCAGCCCGACAAAGCCGATGGAGCCGCTGATGGACACCAGCACGCCGGTCATCAGCGAGGCGATCAGGAACACCTTGAGCCGCACATTGCGCGCGTTCAGGCCCAGGGTCACGGCGGTCTGTTCGCCGGCCATCAGCGCGTTCAACGGGCGAGCCATCCCCAGCAGCAACACCAGCCCCAGCAACACGGTGGCGAAGGGAATGGCCAGCAGTTCCCAGCGCGCCAACCCGAGGCCGCCGAGCATCCAGAACATCACCGCCGAGGCGGCGCGATGGTCGCCCATGAACAGCAGCAAATTCGCCACCGCCATCATCACGAACGACACCGCCACCCCGCACAGCAGCAGGCGGTCGCTCTCCAGCCGACCGTTGCGACTGGCCACCGCCAGCACCACGATCATGCTCAGCAACGCACCGATGAACGCCGCGATGGGCAGGGTCAGCAAGCCGATCACTTCACCCACATGCAGCACCACGATCACCGCGCCGAGGGTGGCGCCGGAGGTCACGCCCAGCAGGTGCGGATCCGCCAGCGGGTTGCGCGTTACCGCCTGCAACACCGCACCGATCAACGCCAGCCCGGCGCCCACCAACGCGCCGAGCAGCATGCGCGGCACGCGGATCAGCCACACGATATGTTCCTGCCCCGCGCTCCAGTGCACCTCGCCAACGGCGAAGGCTTTATGCAGCAGGATCCGCCACACCACGTCCACCGGTACCCGCGCCGAGCCGAACCCCAGCGAGACCACGCATGAGATCAGCAACAACGCGCCAAGGGCACTCAGCAGCAGGGCATAGCGACGGGTAATCATTCGCCGTGAAACCCCTTGGCCAGGGTTTCAACCGCCAGTACGTTGTCGATGCCCGGCGTGGCCTGCACGTAGGGGATCACGATAAAGCGCTGGTTCTTGATCGCGTCCACCGATTGCAGCGCCGGGTTGTTCAGCAGGAACTGCTCTTTTTGCTCGGCGGTGATTTCGCTGTAGTCGACGATCACGATGACCTGCGGGTTGCGCTCCACCACGGTTTCCCAGTTGACCCGGGTCCAGCTGGCGTCCACGTCATCGAGAATGTTGCGCCCGCCGGCGGCGTCGATCAGCGCCTGGGGCATGCCCAGGCGGCCGGAGGTCATGGCGCGGTCTTCGCCGCTGTCGTAGAGGAACACGCGGGGCTTGTCGGCCGGCAGGTTTTCCTGCACTTGGGCGACCTGTGCCTGCATCTGTGCGATCAAGGCATTCGCGCGGTCCTGCACATCGAAGATCTTGCCCAGGTTGCGCAGGTCGTTATAGGTGTCTTCCAGGGTGGCCGCCGGGCGCTTCATCACGAAGGCACAGGACTCGGTCAGCTCGTAGACGTTGATGCCCAACGGTTGCAGGGTTTGCGGGGTGAGGTCGCCACCGACGCGCATGCCGTAGTCCCAGCCGGCGAAGAAGAAGTCGACGTTGGCGTTGAGCAGGGTTTCCACCGACGGGTATTTGCTCGCCAGTTCCGGCAGGCCGTCGAGGATCTGCGCCATTTCCGGCGTCACGGACTTCCAGCCGGTCACGCCGCTGTAGCCGGCCATGTGCGACTTGAGGCCCAGGGCAAGCATCATCTGGGTCATGTTGATGTCGTGGCTGACCGCGTGTTTCGGGGCCTCGGCGAAGGTCACTTCGCGGTTGCAGCTCTGGATTTTCAGCGGGTAATGGGTCGCTTCGGCGAACGCCTGGGAAGTGCCGAGCAGCAACGCGAGAGACAGCAGGGAGCGCAGGATCATGGTTGGGTTATCCAGGTGATTCGGGGGTAGCCGGACAAGGGGTGAGTGTCGATCAATGCTTCAACGCCGAACACTTCGCGCAGCAATTCGGCGGTCAGCACTTCGTGAGGTGTGCCGCTGGCGACGATGCGCCCGTGGTTGATCACGTACAGCCGATCGCAGAACGCCGCGGCCAGGTTCAGGTCGTGAATGCTGGCCAGGGTGCCGATGTTCAGGCGCTTGACCAGTTGCAGCAATTGCAGTTGGTAGCGCGGGTCGAGGTGGTTGGTCGGTTCGTCGAGGATCAGCAGTTGCGGTTGCTGGGCCAGGGCGCGGGCGAGGATCACCCGCTGTTTTTCTCCGCCCGAGAGGGTGGCGAAGGCGTGGTCTTCAAAGCCCAGCAGGCCGACGGATTCGAGGGCCTGGCGGATCAGGTTCTGGTCTTCAAGCGTATCGCTGTCGAACAGGCCCTTGTGCGGTGTGCGGCCCATGGCGACCACTTCATCCACCCGCAGGCCGAAGGCGTCGGGAAACTCCTGGAGCACCACGGCAATGCGTTGCGCGCACCACTTCGAGGATTGCTTCCAGACGTTCTGGTGTTCCAGCAGCACCTCACCGTCAGCCGGTTTGCTGAACCGATAGGCGCAGCGCAGCAGGCTGGTCTTGCCGCTGCCGTTGGGCCCGATCAGCCCGACGAACTCACCGGCGTTCACGTGCAGGCTGGCGTCACGCAGTTGGAACTGGTGATGACAGTGCTCGTGGCCTGGTGGGGTCCAGGCGAGGGCGGTGAGGTTGAGTGAGGTCATCTTTACTCTCAGGTCCAACACAGGACAAATGTGGGAGCGGGCTTGCTCGCGAAAGCGGTGGATTAGTAACAGATACAGTGCCTGACACACCGCATTCGCGAGCAAGCCCGCTCCCACATTTGGACAGTGTTGCGTTCAGTTAGAAGGTGTAGTCCGCCGTCACGAAGAACGAGCGCGGCTCGCCCAGGATCCATTGCTGGCCGTCGTTGTATTGGCTGACGGCGTAAGTGCGGTCGAACAGGTTATTCAATTGCAGGCCCAATGTCGTGTTGCGCATGGCTTTCCATGAAACGCTGGCGTCGACCACGGTGTAGCTCGGCACTTCGCTGGTGTTGGCGGTGTTGGCGAAACGCGAGTCTACATAACGCACACCCGCACCGGCACGCACGTCGTCAGTGATGGCCTTGCTCAGCCACAGGTTGGCGGTGCGACGCGGCACGTCGGTGGGGCGGTTACCGTCGCGGGACACGGACTGGCCGTTGACCACTTCGGAGAAGTCGTCGTACTGCGCCCGCACGATCGCAGCGTTGGCTTGCAGTTGCCAGGCATCGGGCAGTTGCAGGTCGAGGCTGGCTTCCAGGCCGTTGGAGGATTGCTGGCCGACTTGTTCCTTGAGGGTGGTGCCTGGAACGCTCACCAACAGTTTCTTTTTGACGATGTGGTAGGCCGCCAGGGTCCATTCACCACGGGAATCCCAGAACGCCTGCTTGAGGCCGATCTCGGTTTGCTTGGCGGTGGACAGGCCGAACTGCTGCTGGCTCGGGCTCAGGGTGATCAGGCTGCCAACGCCGTCAGTGCTGGTGGCGTACTGGCCGTAGACCGAGGTGTCCGGGGTGATCGCGTAGACCAGGCCGGCTTTCCAGTTGTTGCCGGTAAAGGTCTTGTTGGCGTCGCTGCCATCCACCAGGGAGTCACTGTCGATGTGCAGGTAATCGCGGCGCACGCCGGTGATCAGCGACAGTTTATCGTTCAGTTGCAGGCGGTTTTCGGCGAACGCAGCCAGCTGTTTGGTGGTGCTGACGGACTGCGGAATGAAGGGGCTGGCGCTTTCAAACGGCTGCGGTACCGGGTGGTTGATGTCCACCGGTTGGCCGGCGTTCGTCAGGTCATCGAACGGCGAGTTGCTGGCCAGGCGGAAGCGAATGCGGTTGTACTCCACCCCCGTCACCGTCTGGCTGTCGAGGCCGAACAGCGTGTGCTTGAAAGTGAAGGTCTGGCGGTCGCCCACCTGTTCCTGGTTGTGCTTGATGCCCAGGTAGCTCTGGCGCACCAGGCCGCCGTCGACGTAGTTGTAGCTCTCGGCGTTCTGCCAGCGCCGCTGGTTTTTCAGGTAGGACAGTTCGTTGGTGGCGGTGACGTTGTCGTTGATCTGCCACTCGCTGGTCAGGCGCGTCCACTGGTCGTTGTAGTGCTGGATATCGTTGCTGACGTTGTAGTTCTTGTCCCGCAGGCCCTTGTGCAACTGGCCGTTGATCAGCGGTGTGCCGTAGTCGTTTTGCGGGGTCTGGTCGCCGTAGTCGGAGGCCAGGGTGAAGCTCAGGTTATCCGCCGCCTGCCAGCGCAGGGCACCGCTGACGAAGTCGCTGCCGGACTCGCCGCGGTCGATGAAACCGTTGCTGCGCAGGCGGTTGATGTTCAGGCGATAGCTCAGGGTGTCGGTCAGCGAGCCGCCGCTGTCGAGGGCTTGCTGCTGGCGGTCATAAGAACCGTAGCCCAGGCGGATATGGTTTTCGATCTCGCCCTCGAAGGGTTTCTTCGCGATGGTGTTGATCACCGCGCCGGTGGCGCCCTGGCCGTACATCACCGAGGCCGGGCCGCGCAGTACGTCCACCCGCTCAACGGACCAGGTGTCCACCGGGAAGGTGGAAGTGCCCGCGCCATCGAACATGCGCGCGCCGTCGTACAACTGCAGCACCGAGCTCTGGCCGGTGAACCCGCGTGCCGACAACGAGGTACCACCGTCGCCCGGCGTGCCGGTGCGGCTGATGCCGGTGGCCCGGGAAATCGCGTCCTGCACCGTGGCATCGCCCCGTGCGCGAATCTGCTCGCCGGTCTGGCTCTCAACGCTGCCCGGGGTTTGCAGGGCCGTGAGGTTCAGGCGTGAACCTGCCGTGGTCGGGGTGTTCAGGTCGACGCGCTCGTCGTCGACGGCGGGGGCGGAGACGGCACTGGCGGGAAGCGTCAGGGCCTGGGCAGTGTTTTGCAGGGCGAGCAGGCACAGGCCGGACGCAAGGTACTTGTTCATCGGACGATAAATCGCTTCTTCGAGACGGTACTCGCCGCAGGGCGCGGCGAGTGGGAGAACACATTAAGTGTTACAACATAACACTTTGTGCGGCGTGGGCGAAAGCCCGCGTAAGACTACATAACGCCTCTAGGTAGGGCATCTCGTCTGTTTCACGCTGAACCTGAGGCAGATTCACGTTGGCCAAACCACCGTGAAAGCACCAGGCGATCCAGTGCCCAGACCACGATCAGCGAGGCGCCCACCAGCGGAAAGACAATCGCCAGCCCGAGCATGATCACCATCGCGGTTTTCCATTTCGGCAGGTCATGGCGCAACGGTGGAACCCCCAGGCTGCCCTGTGGCCGACGCTTCCACCAGATCACCACACCGCTGACGGCGCTGAGCAGGATCATCAGGCAAATCAGCAGCACGATGATCTGATTGACCACGCCAAACATCTTGCCTTCGTGCAGCATCACGCCCGATTCGGTAACCCGCGCCACGCTGTTGTAGTGCTCCCAGCGCACATCGGCCAGGACCTTGCCGGAGTATTGGTCCACATGCAGGGTGGCGTCATTGCGCGGGTCGTTGGCGAACACCGCGAGGGTGAACACGCCTTCGGCAGTGGTGGGGAAGGTGATGCTGTAGCCGGGTTCGACCTTGCGTGAGTTGGCGAGGTCGACCACCTGCTGCAGGCGGATACTCGGGGCTGCCGGGCCCTGGCTCATGCCGGCGTGCTTCATGTGCTCGGCATGCTCGCCAGACATCGGCATCGGCGTGTTTTCCATGGCCCACGGCACGGTCTGTTGGCTCGCGGTGTTGAGGCTGCGGGCCTGCTGGTCGGACTGCGGCACGTTGTTCCACATGGCCGCCGGGAATTTATTCCACAGCTCGGCGTATTGCTTGCCCCAGAAGCCGGTCCAGGTCATGCCGCTGAGGAGCATCACCAGCAGGAACGCCGCGCCCCAGAAACCGGCTACCGCGTGCAGATCGCGCCAGAACAAGCGACCGCGACTGCCCAGCCGCGGCCACAGAATGCCCGCCGCCGACTTGCCTCGCGGCCACCACAGATACACGCCCGAAATCACCAGCATCACGCCCCAGCCGGCGGCCAGTTCCACCAGGCGATCACCGACGGTGCCGATCATCAACTCGCCATGCAGCGCGCGGGCGATGGCTTGCAGGTTGTACTTGGCATCCTGTTCGCCGAGCACGGTGCCGCGATACGGGTCGACGAATACAGTCACTTCCCGCCCGTCGTTGTGCATCACGAATTGCGCGCTGCTGGTGGCGTCGGCAGGTGGCAGGTACTTGCTGATCTTGCCTTGTGGATAGGCAGCCTGGGCACGTTGCAGTTGCTCGTCGGCACTCAGCGCGTGTTCGGCGCTTTGCACGGTCAGCAGGTTGCCGTACATCAGCGGGTCGAGTTGGGGTTTGAACAGATAGATGATGCCGGTCAGGGCCAGCAGCACCATGAACGGCGCGACAAACAGCCCGGCGTAGAAATGCCAGCGCCAGGCCAGGTTGTAGAAGGAAATCTTCGGTGGGTTCATCAGGGTGCTCCGCAAAGGCTTGGATTTTTTGTGTTATCGAGGACGCCATCGCGGGCAAGCCCGCTCCCACAGGGAATGCATTGCAACTGTGGGAGCGGGCTTGCCTGTGATGCGCTTAGAAGCTCATGTCCACCTTGGTCCAGAGCGTGCGCCCCGGTTCCTTGATGGCTTGCGGGTCATTGGCCGGGTAGCCGAACCCGGCGTTGCCGGCCAGGTTCAAGTGCTCGGCGTACGCCTTGCCGAACAGGTTGTCGACGCCGGTGCTGACCTTGAAATTCTTGTTGATGCGATACGCCGCGTTCAGCGAGAACACGCCAAACCCCGAGCTCTTGTCGAAGTCCTTGCCCACCACGTTGCCCTTGTTCTGGTCGATGCGGTTTTGCGCCGCGACCACCCGCCACAAGGCACCGGCGCTCCAGTCGTCCTGGCTGTAGGTGAGCCCGAAGCGCGCATCCAGCGGTGGGATCTGCGGCAGCGGTTTGCCGTCGCTGGTGTTCTTGCCCCAGGCGTAGGCGAAGGTGGCATCGGCCTTCCAGTTGGCGGTCAGCTTGTAGGCTGCGCCCAATTCACCGCCCATGATTCGCGCGTCCACATTGCGCGCCTGGGAGGTGGTGCCCATCATTCCCGGCTGGTAGTCGAACAGGATGAAATCACGCACCTGGCCGACGTAGCCCGAGGCCCAGGCGTCGAGATCGGCGGATTTGTATTGCAGGCCAAAATCCAGCTGGGTGGTTTTTTCAGGCTTCACACCGTCGAAGGCATTCACGGAACCGACCGACCCGGTGTCGGGAGAAAACAGCTCCCAGTAATCAGGGAAACGCTCCGAATGCCCAAGCCCTGCGTACAGGGTGGCAGGGCTGTCCGCCAGATCGTGCTCGTAGCGCACAAAGCCCGACGGCAGCGTATCGGCGCGGGTTTTACCGGCGGTGGGGTTGGGGCTGCTCATCATCCCGGAGCTGATGGTTTGCCGGAAATCCTTGGCCGAGGCGCGGTCGACGCGGGCGCCGGTGATCAGGCGGTCGCGGTCGGCGGCGTACCAGGTCAGTTCGCCGAACACCCCGTAGTTGTGGAAGTTGGCGTCCTTGCTGCGGGGCAGGTCCTTGTAGGTGTCGACGCCCATGGCGCTGCGTTCGCGGTGTTCGTTGGTTTGTGCATCAATGCCGCTGATCAACTGCACATCGGCCCAGCGCCAGGTGGCCTTGATACGGGCGCCGAGGGTGCGGCGGTCGACGTTGGCCGCCATGGGACCGGCCATCATCCCGGTGCCCGACGGGACGCGCAGGGTGTAGTTGTCCATCACGTGGTCGGCGTAGTTGTAGTAGACCTGCGCTTCGACCTTATCCAGCACCTCGCCGATGTTCGATTTCTCGACGCGCAATCCGAGGCTCTCGCGCAAAAACTGCGAACCGTCCATGCCACGCCCGGCGTAGCGGGCTTCGCCATCGCCACGGCCGGCGGTGAGTTCCAGCAGGGTGTCGGCGTCCGGGGTCCAGCCCACGGCCACGTCGCCGTTCCACTTGTCGTAGCGCGAGGCGACGGTGTCGTTGTTGCCGTCCTTGTAGTCATCGGCGTGGGCCTGGTTGCCGATCACCCGCACATAACCCAGCGGCCCGCCGGCTGCTGCGTCGACGACTTTGTCGAAACGCCCGTTGGAGCCCGCCAGGATGCTGGCGTTGACCCGCGTGCCCAGCTCGCCGAATTGCTCGGGCTCGCGCTCGAACAGGACCGTGCCGGCTGAAGCGCCCGGGCCCCAGAGCACGGTTTGCGGGCCTTTGATCACGGTGAGCTTGTCGTAGGTTTCCGGTGAAATATAGGAGGTGGGCGCATCCATCCGGCCGGGGCAGGCGCCGAGCATCATGCTGCCGTTGGTGAGGATGTTCAGGCGTGAGCCGAACATGCCCCGCAGCACCGGGTCGCCGTTGGTGCCGCCGTTGCGCACCAGGGCGAAGCCGGGGATGGTCTTGAGGTAGTCGCCGCCATCGCTGGCGGGCACCGGTTGGCGCGGGTCTTTCGGGTTGGTGACGACGGTCAGTGGTGAGCTGGGGGCAATGGCGGTGATCACCGTCGGGCTCAGTTCGTTCTGGTCGGCAGGCTCGTCGGCGTGGACCTGAGGAACCAGCAGCGCGCCACACAGAACGGCGAAAATGGGAGTACATCCCAAACGGGTGTCAGCAGAAAACCTGGACATGAAAAATTCCATCATTCATTCGTAAACAACACGGCCAGCAGCCTGCGGCTGTCTGTCTAAAGTCGGCCGGGGTGAAGTAACGGTGTGAAGTGCTTACGCGATGATGGGCGGGGCGCGGCTGCGGGCGCCGGGGAACACGGTTTGCCGGGCATGGCCCAGGCGTGGGGCGGGGGTCAGGGCGTTGGCGGGCGGCGGGCTGCCGAGGGTGACAAACGACACGCTGCCAGGCAGCGCCGGGCAACTGAAGAGCAGGCTGCAATAGCCGCACTTTTCCCAGAGCACGTGGTGTTCGTCGGGTGCTTTGTGGTGATCGGTCGCAGGCTTGGTGTCGCCATGGCAGCTCGGCGCGTCCATGGACATTTCCATCGACATGCCGGCGTGATGATCCATCGGCATCGCTTGGGAAATCAGCGGACCGATAAAGATCATCAGCATGGCGAACAGGCTGATCCAGCTGCCGCGCATAAGGCCTACAGGCTTACGGCGGTGCGGGGACAACCTGGCGCGTGGGGCGCCCATCAAGGTTTATCTATTGGGCGTGCATGTGTTCGTGGCCGGCCATGGGCGGCTGCTTCTGCACTGACACTTCCACCTTCACTGGCCCGGCCTTTTCAAAGTTCAGGGTCAGCGGAAAATGCTGGCCGTCGCGCAAAACGCTGCGGTCCTTCAGGTCCAGCAGCATCACGTGGTAGGCCATGGGCGCGAACGCCAGGTCACCTTTGGCCGGCACCGCGACGCTGGTCACCTGCTGCATCTTCATCAGATCGCCCTGCATCACATGCTCATGCAGTTCGGCCTTGGCGGCCACGGGCGTGTCGACGCTGAGCAAGCGATCCGCATGCTCGCCCTGGTTATGAATCACGAAATACGCCGCGACGGTCGGCGCATTGGGCGGCAGTTCCTGGGACCAGGGTTCGCTGACCACCAGTTCGCCGACCTTGAAGTCTTCGGCATTGGCAGCAGCACACACCGGCAGCAACAACGCAGCCAGAAGCAGGGAAGATTTGAGCATGGCAGTTCTCCAGAACGGTTCTAAACGCAGTTCACTTGCGAAGAAATCAGACCGTTGGAGAGGCGCGGGGGTTAAGGCTCGGCCATTGCTGGCGCGGGGTGGGGGATTGCAATGACGGCGGCGGCAGGTCTTGCACCGCGTCGAATCGTGCGAAATACAGTGTTGGTGAATGCCCCGGCAACGCCACTAATGGCGCCGAGCCCGAGCAGCACCAGCAATGCTGCATGGTGGAGTGATCGTCCTGCTGCGGCGCCGGAATCTCCAGCTTGCCCAAGGCAATGGCCGTGAGCTTGTTGGCATTGGAGGAGCAGAAACTGCCCCACAGCAGTTGCTTGACCGGGTCATCCGCCTGCTGCATCGCACCCGCCAGCGGCATGGCAAAGGCGTTGAACAGCACTGCAAGGCAGGCTATCCAGGCAATTGCAAAGCGTTGACGGGCCATGGCGGACAATCCGTAGGGTTAAGCGATCAGGTGGGTATTTAGCCTGATCGGGGAGGATAAGTAAAAAGGGGCGGTGTGGTTTGGTGTCGCAGTGCTATCAACCAGCTGTGGCGTGCAGCTTCAGGCCGAGCGCTTTCATGACCTTCATGATAGTCGCGAACTCGGGATTGCCAGTGCTGGAGAGGGCTTTATATAAACTTTCGCGTCCGAGGCCTGCGTCGCGGGCTACTTGAGTCATGCCTTGGGCGCGGGCGATGTTGTTGAGGGCTGAACGAATAAGCAGTCCGTCACCGGCATCCTCCTCGAAGCACGCTTCAAGATACTCGGCCATATCTTCAGGAGTCTTGAGGTGTTCCGCTATGTCGAAGTCTGTAAATTCAGTCATGGCTTACTCCTTTTTTTCAAAGTCTGCTGCAATTTGCTTAGCGCGCTGGATATCGCGTTTCTGCGTTGATTTATCGCCGCCTATCAACAACAGGTAAACCACCTCCTCTCTACGAGTGAAATAAACCCGGTATCCAGGACCGTAGTGGATGCGCATTTCCGAAACGCCATTTCCTACTGTCTCACAGTCTCCGAAGTTGCCTGATTGTGCGTTATTCAACCTTGCCAGTACGCGTGCACGGGCCGGTTTATTGTTTAACGAATCAAGCCACTCCAGGAAATGCTTGGATTTCTTGAAGTGAATCATCTTGGATCGTATTCCTTGGGATACAGAATGACAAGTCACGATGCTCCGCAAAAGCAGTGCATCCCCATCGCAGACTCTGGTGCAAAACTGCGGGAGGGGAGCTTAGGGCGAGGGCTTTTGGCTGAACCAGCCGGCTGGTTCGGAGGGGGGTGTAAGGCGAATCAGTTTTTAAAGCGAGGTTGTCAAAAGGATGTCGATGATTGAGGCGCTTTCCTACGAGGTCATTGCACCTTGCGATACAGGCGACTCGGTCTTCCTGCTGGAACGAGGTGATGCTATCGCAGGCAAGCCAGCTCCCACAGTTTGGATTGTGTTCGATTCGAATGTGGAGGCCCTCCACAGAAATTTCCGACAGTGATTGGCGGTTGTCTCTAGGAAACTCAATCTCTAGTCTCCGAACACCACTGCAAACTCAGTGGTCGGGCGTCGCGGCCCGGATTTCTTCAGACGCAAAAGCGTCATCGTGTCCTTTCAGTTGGCGCTTTTTTATCGTCTACTGTGCGGCGCTATGGTGGCTGTGCGCGGGATACCTTCGGGTATGCCGGTGTTCTGGAGAGCCGGTCCGCGAACCCGCGTTCAGCTACCACCCCCATCGCATCGCGGCGATCAGTGGTAGCTCCTTTGTACTTCTCCGGAGCTTCACAATGATTAAACCTACCCCCAATTCCCCTTTTCGGCTGTTCACCGTAGCCGACGGAATCAGCACCGAAGACCTGTTGGTCAACCTCATTGAAACACTCGCCTCGGCCAACGCGCTGAGTTGCGACTTGGCGTTTAGCCTGGAAGGATCGAAGCGAGAGGAGTTGTTGGGCGTCGCTCAGTTGATCGAGCTGGCGGAGTTACTGGCTGATCGGGTGCACGATGCAGCCGGACAGACGGCTGCCGCGCGGAGCTAACAGCGCGACGCAGGTTAGTGTGGGAGCTGGCTTGCCTGCGATAGCATCGCCGCGGTGTATCTGAATGACCGTGTCGTTTGCATCGCAGGCAAGCCAGCTCCCACCTTTGTTTCGTGTTGCGTCATACAGACTGGAATGCTTCCAGTACCGAGTTGACTGTCGTGAATGCCCTATCCACCTGCGCCAACACCGGCCGCCTCAACACCAACACCGGCACCCCCCGCTCCCGTGCCACTTCCAGCTTCGGCTCGGTAGCCGTGCTGCCGCTGTTCTTGCTGATCAGCACATCAATCTGCCGTCGCTCAAACAATGCCCGCTCATCCTCGATCAAAAACGGCCCACGGGCGCCGATCACTTCGCAGCGTTCATTGCCGGGGTACACATCCAGTGCGCGCAGTGTCCAGAACTGCTCGGCGGGGATTTCGTCGAGGTGTTGTAACGGTTCACGGCCCAGCGTGAACAGTGGTCGCTTGAAGGGTTTCAGAGCTTCAATCAACTCCGCCCAGTCACCGACTTCGCGCCAGTCATCACCCGCCTGTGGCTGCCACGCCGGGCGGCGCAGGGCCCAGCAGGGAATGCCGCATAAACCTGCGGCATGGGCGGCGTTGGCGCTGATCTGTGCGGCATACGGATGGGTCGCGTCCAGCACCAGCTCGATACCTTCATCGCGAATGAACTGCGCCAAACCTTCCGCGCCGCCATAGCCACCGACGCGCACCTGGCACGTAAGGTCGGTGGGAACGCGGCCAACACCCGCCAGGCTGTAGATATGTTCGGGCCCCAGTGTGCGGGCGATGGCCAGGGCTTCCGTCACGCCGCCCAACAGCAGGATGCGTTTCATAGCGGCTTGATCACTTCCAGCAGGGTGATCGGCAGCGCCTGGCGCCAGGTATCAAAGCCCCCCAGTGGCTGGGCCTGGGCCACATGAATGCGGGTCAGCTCGCCGCCGTGTTGTTCGCGCCAGGCCATCAGGGTCATTTCACTTTGCAGGGTCACGGCGTTGGCCACCAGCCGGCCGCCCGGGCGCAGGTGTTGCCAGCAAGTGTCGAGCACGCCGTCGCGGGTTACGCCGCCGCCGATGAAGATGGCGTCGGGCGCTTCCAGGCCAGCGAGTGCGTGGGGCGCGGTGCCGCGAATCAACTGCAGGCCGGGGACGCCGAGTGCATCACGGTTATGTTCGATCAACAGTTGCCGGCCTTCATCGGCCTCGATGGCCAGGGCGCGGCAGCTGGGGTGGGCGCGCATCCATTCGATCCCGATGGAGCCGCTGCCCGCGCCCACGTCCCACAGCAGTTCGCCGGGCATCGGCGCGAGGCGGGCGAGGGTCATGGCGCGCACGTCGCGCTTGGTCAGTTGGCCGTCGTGCCTGAAGGCCGAGTCCGGCAGCCCTGCCAGGCGTGACAGGCGCGCTGTGTTGGCGTCGGCCACGCAGTCGATGGCCAGCAGATTCAACGCGGCAATCGGTTCGCCAGGCCAATCCCGGGCGATGCCGTCGATGCGCCGCTCATCCGGCCCGCCGAGGTGTTCAAACACACTCAGGCGACTTGCGCCAAACCCGCGCTCGGCCAATTGTGTGGCAATCGCCGCCGGGCTCTGGCCGTCATTGCTCAGCACCAGCAAACGCACGCCGCTGGCCAGATGCGCATTCAGCGCCGCCATCGGCCGGGCAACCACCGACAGCGTCACTACCTCTTGCAACGGCCAGCCCAGACGCGCCGCCGCCAGGGACACGGAAGAGGGCGCCGGCAGAATCAGCAGCTCATCGGCCGGCACCTGCCGCGCCAGGCTCGCACCCACGCCATAGAACATCGGGTCGCCGCTGGCCAGCACGCACACCGCTTCACCACGCCTGGCCAGCACCGGCTCCAGGGAAAACGGGCTGGGCCACACCTGGCGTTCGCCACGGATGCACACCGGCAACAAGTCCAGCTGGCGTTGCCCGCCAATAATGCGCGAGGCGCGCAACAGGGCGTGCCGGGCGTTTCTGCCCAGGCCCTTGAAGCCGTCTTCACCGATGCCTACTACTGTCAGCCAGGGCGACATATGAATTCCTTGAACGACATCCGACGGGCAGGCTTTTCATACCGCCGGACAAAGCAGGCATAATACCGCGCCTTTACCCGTGAACCGGTAGCCCCGTGAAACCAACACCACTGTCCAATACCTTGCGCCCCTCGGCCTGTCCGGGGTTGCTGCGTATTGTCCAGGCGTTGGATGGCGGGATTTGCCGCATCAAACTGGCGGGCGGTTCGATCCGTGCCGAGCAGGCGTTTGCCGTGGCCGACGCCGCCCAGGCCCATGCCGGCGGGGTGATCGAGGCGACCAACCGCGCCAACCTGCAGATTCGCGGGATCGGCGCCGAACAGGATGCATTGATCGCCGCCTTGCTGGCCGCCGACCTGGGCCCCAAGCGTGCCGCCGGTGATGATGTGCGCAACCTGATGCTCAGCCCCAGTGCCGGCATTGACCGCGAGATGCTGTTCGATACCCGACCGTTGGCCGACCAGATCCTCACCACCCTGGAAACCCACCCGCGTTTCCATGAGCTGTCGGCCAAGTTCGCCGTGCAACTGGACGGCGGTGAAGCCCTGGCCATGCTCGAGCATCATCACGACCTGTGGCTGTCAGCCTTCGATGCCAATGGCAACACGCTGTTGGCATTCGGCCTGGCAGGCTGCCCGGCGCGGGAAGCGCCCTTGGCGGCGGTACCTTTGGCGCAAGGGCATGCACTGGTGGTGGCGGTGCTGGAACGGTTCCTTGAACTGGCCCGGCCTGATCAGACCCGTATGCGCCATCTGCTGGCTGAAACCGCTGTGGATAACTTTTTGCGGCAGCTGAATATGCCATTGCAGCCGGTTGATGGCTTTTCAAGGCACTCCAACTCCGCGCCGCTGCACCTGGGAAGTTATCCACAGCGCCAAAAAAACCAGGTCTACGTCGCCGCCGTCGCACCCTTGGGCCGCCTGGATTCGGCGATGCTCAGGGGCGCTGCGCAACTGGCCGTCGACCATGGCGACGCCACCTTGCGTGTCACGCCATGGCAAGGCCTGCTGCTGCCCAATATCCAGGATGCGGCGGCTGTCACCGAACGCCTCGAACAGCTTGGCTTTTTGTGTTCGGTGGACCAACCCCTCGCACGGATGATCGCCTGCACCGGCGCCGGCGGTTGCGCCAAAGGCCTGTCCGACACCAAGGCCGACGCCGTGCAACTGGCCGCGCTTGCGCCCGGCCACAGCGTGCACCTGTCCGGCTGCCCGCGTTCCTGCGCGGCCGCACACACCGCGCCGGTCACCCTGCTGGCGGTAAGTCCCGGCCACTACGACCTCTATTTTCGCGACGCAGGCCTGCCCGGTTTCGGCCGCCTGCACGCGCGCACTCTTTCTATTGAAGCGGCGGGCGCCTTGTTGCGCGCTCACCCACGGAGCAACACCGATGATTGATTACATCCGCGACGGTCAGGAGATCTATCGCAACTCCTTCGCGATCATTCGCGCAGAAGCCCGGCTTGATCGCATCCCTGCCGACCTGGAAAAACTCGCGGTGCGGGTGATTCATGCCTGCGGCATGGTCGACGCCATCGACGGCCTGCAATTTTCCGAAGGTGCCGGCAAGGCCGGGCGCGAAGCCCTGGCCGCTGGCGCGCCGATCCTGTGTGATGCGCGGATGGTCTCCGAAGGCGTGACCCGTACGCGCCTGCCGGCCAACAATCAGGTGATCTGCACCCTGCGCGACGACAGCGTGCCGGAGTTGGCCCGCGAGCTGGGCAACACCCGTTCCGCCGCCGCCCTGGAGCTGTGGCGCCCGCACCTGGAAGGCAGTGTGGTGGTGATCGGCAATGCGCCGACAGCTCTGTTTTACCTGCTGGAAATGCTCGACGCCGGCGCGCCAAAACCTGCACTGATCCTCGGGTTCCCGGTGGGTTTTGTCGGCGCCGCCGAATCCAAGGCGATGCTGGCGGCAGACAGCCGCGGCGTACCGTTCGTGATCATGCAGGGCCGCCTGGGCGGCAGTGCGATGGCCGCCGCCGCGGTCAACGCCTTGGCCACGGAGGTCGAATAATGCCGGCACGCGGACGTTTGATCGGCCTGGGCGTAGGCCCCGGCGATCCGGAACTGATTACCCTCAAAGCTCTGCGCCTGCTGCGCGAATCGCCGGTGGTGGCGTACTTCGTGGCCAAGGGCAAGAAGGGCAACGCTTTCGGCATCATCGAAGACCATTTGGTGCCCCAGCAAACCCTGATGCCGCTGGTGTACCCGGTCACCACTGAAGTGTTGCCGGCGCCGCTGTCCTACGAGCAAGTGATCAGCGATTTCTACGACACCGCCAGTGTCGACGTTGCGGCACACCTGGACGCGGGGCGCGATGTGGCGGTGATCTGTGAAGGCGACCCGTTCTTCTACGGCTCCTACATGTATTTGCACGACCGCCTGGCCGAGCGCTACGAAGCCCAGGTGATCCCGGGTGTGTGCTCGATGCTCGGTGGCGCCTCTGTACTGGGCGCACCGTTGGTGTATCGCAACCAGAGCCTGTCGGTGCTTTCCGGCGTGCTGCCCCATGACGAACTCAAGCGTCGCCTGGCGGATGCCGACGCGGCGGTGATCATGAAGCTGGGGCGCAACTTCACCAAGGTGCGTCAGGTACTGGAAGAATTGGGATTGGCGAGCCGGGCGTTGTACGTCGAGCGCGCGACCATGGCCAATCAGAAAATCGTCGCCCTGGATCAGGTCGATCCGACGTCCTCGCCGTATTTCTCGTTGATCATCGTTCCCGGTGAAAGGTGGCAAGGCTGATGACGGCTCCCGCGATTGTCATCCTGGGGCAGGGCAGCCTCGCCACGGCCCGCGCTATCCAGCAGGTGTATCCCGACGCACTGATCCACGGCCTGGCCGGGCGGGTCGAGGGCGCAGATCAGGCCTATAACGAATTCGGCGCCAGCGTGCGCCAGTTGTATCAACAGGGCACGCCGATCATCGCGCTGTGCGCCGCCGGGATTGTGATCCGCACCCTGGCGCCGCTGCTGCTGGAGAAGGGCGTCGAGCCTGCTGTGCTGGCGGTTGCCGAAGACGGCAGCGCGGTGGTGCCGTTGCTCGGTGGCCTCGGTGGTGTAAACGTGATGGCGCGGGAAATCGCCGCTGCCCTGGACGTTGCCGCCGCGATCACCACCAGTGGCGAGCTGCGTTTTGGTACCTGCCTGCTTAACCCGCCCCATGGTTATCAGCTGGGGGATCTGGAACTGGGCAAACGCTTTGTCTCGGATTTGCTGGCTGGCGAATCAGTACGCATTGAAGGCGCGGCGCCGTGGCTGGATCAGGCCAACTTGCCCCAGGATCAACAGGCGCGCCTGGCGATTCACGTCGGCAGTGCCGAGCGCACACCTGCGGCCAATGAGTTGCTGATTTATCCGAAGACGGTGCTGGTTACCTGCCAGCCGGGGCCGCAACTGGCCGGGCGAATTCGTGCGGCGTTGCAGGATGCCGGGCTCGCCGTGCAGTCCCTGGCTTGCCTGCTGGCGGCTGAAACGGAGATGGCCGATTCGTCATTGCACGAAGCGGCGTTGGAGCTGGGCGTGCCATTGCGCTTCGCCGATCTGGCGCCTCAGGCGGACATCGCGATCACGGTGGCCGAGGCTCCTCTGGACCCGTCCCTGATCGGTCGTCCCCGTGGCCGCCTCGCGGTGATCGGTCTGGGCCCCGGCGCTGCCGAACTGATGGTCCCGGCAGTAAAAGCCGAGCTGGCCCGCTGCACCGACGTGCTGGGTTACGAAACCTATGTGCGCATGGCCGGGCCGTTCCGCGCGGACCAGATCCAGCATTGCACCGACAATCGCGAAGAGATGCAGCGCGCGCGTCATGCCTTTGAGCTGGCGGCGCAGGGGCGTTCGGTGGTGGTGGTGTCTTCGGGTGACCCCGGTGTATTTGCCATGGCCGCTGCGGTGATCGAAGCCTTGCACGAGTCCGGCGACCCGGCCTGGCATCAGGTCGACCTGGAGATTTTGCCGGGCGTGTCGGCATCCCTCGCCACGGCGGCCCAGGCAGGTGCACCGCTGGGGCATGACTTCTGTGTGATGTCACTGTCGGACAACCTCAAACCCTGGTCGATCATCGAGAAGCGCCTGGACCTGGCGTCCCAGGCCGACCTGGCGCTGGCGTTCTATAACCCGATTTCCCGTGCGCGGCCCTGGCAGTTGGGACGCGCCCTGGAAATCGTCGCGCAGCACCGCACGCCTGAAACACCGGTGGTATTGGGCCGTGACATCGGTCGCCCGGGCCAGACCCTGCGAGTCACCACCCTGGGGCAACTGACGCCGGAGCAGGTGGACATGCGCACCATGGTGCTGATCGGTTCGTCCACCACCTGCGTCTTTGCGCGGGCAGGTGGTGGCGAGTGGGTCTACACGCCACGTTGGTACGGCGAGAAACCCGCCTCCTGAAAACAACGGCGGCCCCGCCATGGGGCCGCCTTGAAACGTCAGTCATTGATGCCGGAAAGGTCTGCTTGCCGAGGTTTTTTTGCATCGGCTCAAGTCATACCTTTCTCTACGGCTTGAAGAAAAGCACGGCGCTTTTGTGTGCCGCCGCCTCATCCCCAGCGTTTACTCAGCTGCGCCGCCTGCAGTGATTTTTCCTGCGGGTCGTGGCGCGTCCCGTGGTCAATTTCCAGCAGCTCAAAATCCCCGGCAAGTCGACTAGTGTTGGCGTTGAGCCCCATGTTGGGGGTTATGGAGAAATGGCTATGGAGCGAAACAACAAACGGATCAACAGCGCAAAAAGGAGGAAGCTGATTGCCGCTTACCGGCTTCCGGGCGCGCCCGGCCTGGCGTCGGGGTTGAGCGCGCCGGTGAAGCCCGAGGCGGATGATGAGCTGGACGCGGCGGTGGTGAACAACAGCGTCATGTCGTTTGTGCAAGGCATGACCAGCCTCAACAAGGAGTACACCCGCAAAAGCTATTTGCTGGCGAGCAGCTACGTCAGCGATGTGCTGCGGGTCGCCCGGGGCACAGAGGCCTGGTACAACGAATTCATCAAGGTCATGAGCAGCCTCGGCTGGATGCCGGTCAGGAGCAGTTTCGAGCGGGTGTACACCTCTCGCAAGGGGCTGTCGGTACAGCTGGCGGCGCTGAACCTGATGGCGGCCACCGTGGCCTCGACGTTTCTGTCGGGGCCGCTGATCAGTGTATTGCCCAAACGGGTGGCGGAGGCGGTTGAAGCCTTGAAGCAGCTCCCGGCCTCATTTGAGTTATTCAAGCGAAATACCACCACGCGTGACGGTGGCGATTTCGGCTTGGCGTCCTGCTCGGAAATCGCCGGGGAAGTTTCGATGGTGCTGGTGACGTACAGCTCCCACGGCGTCAGCAAGCAACTGGGCATACCGTTTCTGGAGTGGGACAGTGCATCCGTCGAGGCCTTCAGTGGCCGCACGTGCCTGGTGCTGAACAGCTCGGTGGTCAACGAAGACACGATTCAACTGCTGCGGGACAGCGCAGGGGACAAGGTCCGCCTGGCTATCGCCAACTACAGGATTTGATCTACGGCACCAGGTAACCGCGTACACCGGTGAAGATGATTTGTGCGGCCAGGGCGCACACGAACAGCCCCATCAACCGGCTGACAATCTGCAAGCCCTGGTCGCCGAGGATGCGTTCGATACGGTTGGACAGGTACAGCACCACGCCCACCGTCAGGCTGGCCAGGGCGATACTGAGGATCGCGGTGATCTTGTCGTCCCAGTGCGGCTGGCTGACGCCCATCACCAGCAGCGCACCGATGGTGCCGGGGCCGACGGTCAGGGGAATGGTCAGCGGCACGATGGTCACGTCCTGCTGCACGTTGTCGGTCTGCACCGCTGACTTGCCCTGGGCCATGCCCAGGGCCGAGATGAACAGCACACTGCCTGCGCCGATGCGGAAGGCGTCGACGGTGATGCCGAACACACTGAAAATCACCCGGCCGAACAGGTAGAGCAACACGCTCGATACCAGGGTGGCGAGGGCCACTTTCCAGGCCAGGCGCCGCCGCTCCTTGCTGGAGTAACCGCGAGTCAGGCTGATAAAGCAGGAGAGCACGAAGAAGGGGCTGTAGAGCACCAGCATCTTCAGGTAAACGCTGAATAGCACGTGGAGCATGGTGGGAGCTCGCAGCGAAGGAGGGCGAGCGGGAGTTTATCAGGCCTGTGGCAGAGCGCTATCTGTGAAGCGACAACAATCCAATGTGGGAGCGGCGGTGCGACGATTCGACTTGCTCGCGAAAGCGGTGTGTCAGCCAATACATGTTTGACTGACACACCGCTTTCGCGAGCAAGTCGAATCGTCACACCGCCGCTCCCACATTTTGATCTGCGTCATGCATGGGTCAGGTGGGAGCGTGCTCAGGGCGCTGTTGGCGCTGTGCCACCCAGTACTCCACCAGCTCGCGCAATTGCGACAACTCCACCGGCTTGGCCATGTGCCCGTCCATCCCGGCCTGGCGTGCACGCTCTTTATGTTCCGAAAGAATGTGCGCGGTGAGTGCCACGATTGGCGTACGAATCCGCTGGTTGCTGACTTCCCACGCGCGCAGTTGCTGGGTGGCGGAGAAGCCGTCGAGGATCGGCATTTCACAGTCCATCAACACCAGGTCGTAGCGCTGGGCCTTCATTGCCTGCAGGGCTTCTTCGCCGTTGCTGGCGGTGTCCGGCTGCAGGTTGAGCTTGCCGAGCATGCCGCGAATCACCTTGGTGGAGATGCTGTTGTCCTCCGCCACCAGGATCCGGAAGTCACTCGGCACGGTCACCGGGGCCGGCGCGCTGATCGCCGGCTGGCGTGGTTGCACGGAGCCCTTGCTGCGCTGGGTCAACTCATCGGCAAGGGTGGTCTTGAGGGTATAGCCGGCCACGGGTTTGGCGAGGATGCGCTTGATCCCGCAGTTGCGCGCGATGATCTTGCTCGGCGCATTGCTGATGCCGGTGAGCATGATCAGCAGGATGTCGTGGTTCAGGCTCGGGTCTTCCTTGATCTTCGCCGCCAGTTGCATGCCGGTCATGCCGGGCATGTTCTGGTCCAGCAGCACCACGTCGAAATAGTCCCGCAGGTGCGCCTTGGTGCGCAGCAGCGCCAGGGCTTCCTTGCCCGAAGGCACGGCACTCACGTTCAGGCCCCAGGCCGTGCATTGCTGCACCAGCACTTTGCGGCAGGTGTCGTTGTCGTCCACCACCAGCACGCGCGCGCCCTTGAGCGGGCCGTCGAGGTCGGAGGTCGGGTGCTCCAGGCGTTCCGGGTCCAGCGGCAAGGTCAGCCACAGGGTGCTGCCTTGCTGGCTGCCACTCTTGATGCCGAATTCGCCGTTCATCAACAGGATCAGCTGGCGGGCAATGACCAGGCCCAGATGGCCGCTCAGGCGGGTGGCAGAGAGGAAGTTCTTGCTGTGCAACTCGCTGTGCAGCAGGGCGTCGCGCTCGGCGGGTTCCATCGGCAGGCCGCTGTCTTGCACGGCAATGCGCAGGCGCGGTTTGCTGCTGCGCTCGTCCAGTGCGACGACGATCAGTACTTCGCCTTCATCGGTTTTTTGCAGGGCATTTTCCAGCAGGCTCAACAGTGCCTGGCGCAGCCGCGTCGGGTCGCCGCTGATCACCCGGGGTACCTGGGGCTGGATAAAGCTGATCAGCTCGACGTTCTGCTGCTCGGCCTTGGCGCGGAAAATACTCAGGCAGTCTTCGATCAGCGCGTTGAGGTCGAACTGCACATCGTCCAATTCGATCTGCCCGGATTCCAGCTTGGAGATGTCGAGAATCTCGTTGATCAGGGTGAGCAGTTCGTTGCCGGCGCTGTGGATGGTTTGCACGTAGTCGCGTTGCTTGACTGAAAGCGGGGTGCCCAGCAGCAGCTCGGTCATGCCCAGCACGCCGTTCATGGGCGTGCGAATTTCGTGGCTGATCTTCGCCAGGAATTCGGCCTTGGCGGCGATTTCGGCGTTGCTGGCCGCCAGGTCGCGGCTGAGGCTGAAGTTGTCTTCGGTGATGGCGCGCTGGCGTTCGCCCAGGGCCAGGCTCATCAACAGGCCACTGAGGCAGATAAAGCCGAGCAGGGTGATGATCAAGCCTTGTGGCGGCACCAGCGTCAGGCCCAGCAAGGCCGGGAGAATAATCAGCGTGCCGATGTTGAAGATCACCATCGCCAGCATGAACAGGCGCGCCGGGCGGTAGCCCTTTTGCCAGTGATAGGCCGAGACGAACAACATGCTCAGGCCGGCCAGCGCCACCAGGGCGTAGGTGATGATGTTCAGGGGCAAGGTGTTGACGAACAGCAGCAACAGGCCGGTCAGGACGATCAGCAGGATGTCGGCCATCAACAGCTTGTTCAGCGGATGCGGGCCCAGTGGCGCAAAGAAGCGGTAGGCAAACATCAGCCCGCACGGCGCGGTCAGCAGCAGGGCGAGGTAGGCACCGGGGGTTTGTACCGCGTGCCAGTTCGGCAACCACGGGCCCAGCACGTTGAGCAGCAGCGCAAGGCTGAGCAGCAACAGCAATTCGCAGGCGGCGAGCCACAGGCTGCTGCGGGAGCGATGGTAGGCGTAGCGGGTGAGGTTGTGCAGGATCAGCATCACCAGGCAACCGAACAGCAGCCCGTAGATCAGCGTCTGGTTCTGGTTGGCCGCAGCCAGCACGGCCGGCTCAAGGGTGATGTAGGGGCGCAGCTCGTGTTCCGAGACCATGCGCAGGTACACGTCCAGCGGCTTCTGGCTTTGCGGCATCGGCAGCATGAAGTCGCTGCTGGGCAGCGGGCGCTCGGCCTGGGGCTGGCGGGTGCCGGTAGCTTCCTGCTCCACCAGGGTGTCGCCGTCGAGTACATACAGGTTCAGGTGTGACAGGTCAGGGGCGAATACCCGCAGCACTTGCTCGTGTTTGCCGGGTTGCAGCCTGAAGCGTACCCACAACGCACCGTCCGGTTGCGCGGCGGTAATCCGGTCCAGTTCGATGGGGCTGAATTGATTGATGTAGCGGGGCGAGCGGATGTCGCTCAGTTGCAGATCGGCCTGTTCATCAAGCAATACTGCCCAGCCACTGCCTTGTGCGGCGGCCTGGGCCGGGAGCAAGCAGAGCAAGGTCAGCAGACTGACAGTGAAACCTATGGCGATCCTGAGCCAGCGCACGGCGAAATCCCTTCGTAGGTTGATGCATGGGTATAACTATGCGCGGGGCCACAAGCGTAGGGCAAGGGCCAGAGGCCCCTGCCTAACCGAACGGATAGCTGTTTACTGACTTTCGCCACGCTCACGGGCAATGGCGCGGTAGCCAATGTCGGTGCGGTAGAAGCAGCCTTTCCAGTCGATCTTCGCCGCCAGCTTGTAAGCCTGTTGCTGGGCGGCATCTACGCTGCTGCCCATGGCGGTTGCGCACAGTACGCGACCACCGGCGGTGACGACCTTGCCATCCTTGAGCGCGGTGCCCGCGTGGAACACCTTGCCTTCCAGCGTAGCAGCCGCGTCCAGACCTTCAATCACATCGCCCTTGGCGTAGTCGGCCGGGTAGCCGCCGGCGGCCAGCACGATGCCGACGCTTGGGCGCGGGTCCCACTGGGCTTCGACCTTGTCCAGGGCCTGGGCCAGCGCAGCTTCAACCAACAGCACCAGGCTCGATTGCAGGCGCAGCATCACCGGTTGGGTTTCCGGGTCGCCGAAGCGGCAGTTGAACTCGATGACTTTCGGGTTACCGGCCTTGTCGATCATCAAGCCGGCGTACAGGAAACCGGTGTACACATTGCCTTCGTCGGCCATGCCGCGCACGGTTGGCCAGATGACCAGGTCCATCACGCGCTTGTGCACTTCGGCGGTAACCACTGGCGCCGGGGAGTAGGCACCCATGCCGCCGGTGTTCGGGCCGCTGTCGCCGTCACCCACACGTTTGTGGTCCTGGCTGGTGGCCATCGGCAAGACGTTCTTGCCGTCGACCATCACGATGAAGCTGGCTTCTTCGCCGTCGAGGAATTCCTCGATCACTACGCGCGAACCGGCTTCACCGAAAGCGTTGCCGGCGAGCATGTCGCGCACGGCGTCTTCGGCTTCAGCCAGGGTCATTGCGACGATCACGCCTTTACCGGCGGCCAGGCCGTCGGCCTTGATCACGATCGGTGCACCGACTTCACGCAGGTAGGCCAGGGCCGGCTCGATCTCGGTGAAGTTCTGGTAGTCGGCGGTCGGGATCTTGTGGCGCGCCAGGAAATCCTTGGTGAAGGCTTTCGAGCCTTCCAGCTGGGCAGCGCCGGCGGTTGGGCCGAAGCAGTCCAGGCCGCGGCTGCGGAACAGGTCCACAACGCCAGCTACCAAGGGCACTTCCGGGCCGACGATGGTCAGGGAAACGTTTTTCTCGGCAAAGTCCGCCAGTTGCTCAAGGGCCAACACGTCGATGGCGACGTTTTCGCACTTGGCTTCAATGGCGGTACCGGCGTTGCCGGGGGCGACGAAAACTTTCTGGACACGTGGGTCCTGGGCAACTTTCCAGGCCAGGGCGTGTTCACGGCCACCGCTGCCTATGATCAAAACATTCATTTCAAAAACCTCGGATGACGCTGAATTCTGACCGTTCCCACGCTCTGCGTGGGAATGCCTCTTGTGACGCTCTGCGTCACGCTTTGGGACGCGGAGCGTCCCGGCCTGCATTCCCACGCAGAGCGTGGGAACGAGCAATCAGTGACGGAAGTGGCGCATGCCGGTGAAGACCATGGCAATGCCGGCTTCATCAGCCGCTGCAATCACTTCTGCGTCACGCATCGAGCCGCCCGGTTGGATCACGGCGGTAACACCGGCTTTCGCGGCGTTGTCCAGGCCATCACGGAACGGGAAGAATGCGTCGGACGCCATCACCGAACCGGCGACCTGCAGGCCGGCATGTTCTGCCTTGATCGCAGCGATGCGTGCCGAATTCACGCGGCTCATCTGGCCCGCGCCGACACCGATGGTCTGGCGGTTCTTGGCGTAGACGATGGCGTTGGATTTAACGTACTTGGCGACTTTCCAGGCGAAGATCAGGTCGTTGATTTCCTGTTCGGTCGGGGCGCGCTTGGTCACCACTTTCAGATCGGCGCTGCCGATCATGCCGATGTCGCGGCTCTGTACCAGCAAGCCGCCGTTGACGCGCTTGTAGTCCCAGGCAGCGGCACGCTCGGCCGACCACTCGCCGCACGCCAGCAGGCGCACATTGGCCTTGGCGGCAACGATGGCGCGAGCCTCTTCACTGACGGATGGCGCGATGATCACTTCAACGAACTGACGCTCGACGATCGCCTTGGCGGTCTCGGCGTCCAGCTCACGGTTGAAGGCGATGATGCCGCCGAAGGCCGACTCGGTGTCGGTGGCGTAGGCCAGTTCGTAGGCCTGGCGGATACCGCCTTCAGCGTCCGGGCTCACGGCCACGCCGCACGGGTTGGCGTGCTTGACGATCACGCAGGCTGGCTTTACGAAGCTCTTCACACATTCCAGCGCGGCGTCGGTGTCGGCCACGTTGTTGTACGACAGCTCTTTGCCTTGCAGTTGGGTCGCGGTGGCGATGCCGACTTCAGCAGGCTTGGCCTCAACGTAGAACGCCGCGCTCTGGTGCGGGTTCTCGCCGTAGCGCATTTCCTGGGCCTTGATGAACTGGCTGTTGAAGGTGCGCGGGAACTGGCTGCGACCTTCTGTGCTGAGGGTTTCAGCGGCCTGGTTCACGGTGCCCATGTAGTTGGCGATCATGCCGTCGTAGGCAGCGGTGTGTTCGAAGGCCTTGAGCATCAGGTCGAAGCGCTGGGCGTAGGTCAGGCCGCCGGCTTTCAGGCTTTCCAGTACGTTGGCGTAGTCGCTGGCGTTCACCACGATGGCCACGTCTTTGTGGTTCTTGGCTGCCGAGCGAACCATGGTCGGGCCGCCGATATCGATGTTTTCGATGGCGGTCGGCAGGTCGCAGCCTGGCTTGTTGATGGTGGCTTCGAACGGGTACAGGTTAACGGCCACCAGGTCGATCGGTTTGATGCCGTGCTCGCTCATGATGGCGTCGTCGATACCGCGACGACCGAGGATCCCGCCGTGGATTTTCGGGTGCAGGGTCTTGACCCGACCGTCCATCATTTCTGCGAAACCGGTGTAGTCCGCCACTTCCACTGCGGCCACGCCGTTGTCCTGCAGCAGTTTGAAGGTCCCGCCGGTGGAGAGAATCTCCACGCCCAGGGCTTCCAGCTCCCGGGCAAATTCGAGGATCCCGGTCTTGTCGGAGACACTGATCAAGGCACGGCGGATCGGCAGGCGGGTAGTCTGGTCGGTCATTTCAATTTCCATCAAAAGCAAAGGAGTCAGCAAAAAAGGCGTCCGTTTTTACGCGGGCGCCTTTCTGGTTTGATTGAATGCTTACAGCAAATCGTACTGCTTGAGTTTCTTGCGCAGCGTGCCACGGTTCAGACCGAGCAGCTCACTGGCCTTGGTCTGGTTGCCCTTGACGTAGTTCATCACGCTTTCGAGCAACGGCGCTTCGACTTCGGAGAGCACCAGGTTGTACACGTCCGTGACGGCAGCGCCCTCAAGGTGGGCGAAATAATTGTGCAGCGCCTTCTCGACACTCCCGCGAAGGGTCTGGCCTTCTTCGCTCGGCGTGTTGAGGTGCTGTTTCAAATTGACGTTGTCGCTCACGGGTGTTGTTCCACTCACTAAAGTCTCGGTCATCATCGTCATGCGGCCACCCCTTCTCCGTCCCCTGTCACCAGGCTCTTGTAACGCTCGGAGAAGAACTCACGAACGTTGGCGCACTGTGCTTCCGTATCATCCAAACGATTGAAGTGGGCGCGAAACTCCCTGGCGCCCGGCAAGGTTGCGAGATACCAGCCCACATGCTTGCGAGCAATGCGTACTCCCATCACGTCTCCGTAGAAGGCGTGCAGGGCGGCCAGATGCTCTAGCAGAATACGTTCCACCTCGATCAGCTCCGGTGCCGGCAAGGTTTCGCCGGTACGCAGAAAATGCTCGATCTCACGAAAAATCCACGGCCGCCCCTGGGCAGCCCGGCCAATCAACAGGCCATCGGCGCCGGTCGCGTGCAGCACGCGCCGGGCTTTCTCGGCTGAGTCGATGTCGCCGTTGGCAAAGACGGGAATCGACACCGCCTGCTTGATCGCGGCAATGGTGTCGTACTCGGCTTCACCGGTGTAAAGGTCGGCGCGGGTGCGGCCATGCACCGCCAGCGCTGTAATGCCCGCCTGCTCGGCGATCTTCGCCACCGTCAGGCCATTCTTGTTGTCCCGGTCCCAACCGGTGCGGATCTTCAGGGTGACCGGCACATCCACTGCAGCGACAACGGCATGCAGGATCTCGCTCACCAACTGCTCATCCTTCAACAGGGCAGAACCTGCGGCCTTGTTGCAGACCTTCTTGGCCGGGCAACCCATGTTGATATCAATAATCTGCGCCCCCAACTCCACGTTGGCCCGGGCCGCATCCGCCAGCATCTGCGCATCACCGCCGGCGATCTGTACCGAGCGGGGCTCGGGATCACCTTCGTGGATCATGCGCATCCGCGATTTGCGGGTGTTCCACAGGCTCATGTCGCTGGTGACCATTTCCGAGACTACAAGCCCTGCGCCCAAACGCTTGCAAAGCTGACGAAAGGGCTGGTCGGTGACGCCCGCCATCGGGGCGAGGATCAAGCCGTTGTGCAATGTGTATGGGCCGATGCGTACCGCCGACATAGGACTTCCCTGTTGTGGGGCCGGATCATTAGAGTTCGAAAAAGGGTTGGCATGATACCCGCTCTCGATGACTGGATAAAGGCTGAATTGGATAAAATCTGAGCAGTTATTTTCTTATCGCCGCAGGTTTGGTCAAAGGCGATGCAGTCAATAATCTGCCGTCAAGCACCGGCCAGGCAGCCGTTTCACTCGGGGGAGTGGAAGCTCAGGCTGTAATTCACCGCTTTGTTGCCCGGGTCGAGGATGTCCAGGGCAATGTGGATCGGCGTCTGGGAGGGCATCTCGGTCACGCCTGCCAACTCGCCGCTGAGGTATTCGGCGGGTTTGAAGCGACGACTGGCGATCATATTCCCGTTCATGTCGGCAAAGCGTAGCTCCAGCAGCGGGAACGGTTGGGAGAATGTCGCGCGGTTATAGATGATCGCGTCCACCACCAGGGCACCGGCAAACTCCGGGTGGCTGCGCACCACCAGGTTGCTGCTCTTGATGTGGGCGATATCGACCCGGGATGGCACGGTGCAGCCCAGTTTCGGGCACAGTTCCTGGAACCATGGGCGGTAGGCGTCCTGGCGTGCCAGGTCGTCGAATTGGTAGGCGACGTATTGTCCCGCCAGGCCGGCGGCGGCCAGCAGCACCAGCAAGCCCCAGAACAGGCGGCGGCCCCAGCCGGAGGAACGCTTCTGTGAATACAGGTGCAGCGGGTCGTCTTGCAGGTCCGAAAGCAGGTCGTCGTGGGCGCCAGCCTCGGGGCGAGGGCGCTTGCGTTTGGGCTGCGGGCGTTCCGGTTGTTCGGGTTCCGGCTCGTCTGCTACGGCGGTTACCGGTGGGTCGAGTTCGTCATCGGTGGTGCTTGTGTGCAGCGGTGGTTCGTCGTCCGGCTCGACCGCTTCAAACGACATCGACGGTTCGGTGCGCTTGGGTTTGCCTGGGCTTGCCTTGGCCGGTTGCGGTTCCTCGTCGACCGTTTGCGGGGCTTGGGCCCGTTCATCCCGGGGTTCGCTGAACAGGCTGGAGGCCCATTGCTCTTCCTCGGCCTTGGCCGTATCACGGCTGGCGCTGAGGGCATCTTCCTTTTGCCGACGATCGGCGCCGGGCTGGCGACGGTCGGCACCCACGGGTTGGGTGTGCTGGATCTCGCGGCGTTCCAGCTTGGCCAGTTCTACGTCGAGGTCCAGGTTATCCAGGTCCAGCTCTTCGGCGGTCCATTGCTTCTGGCTGATGGCTCGCGGCGCTTGGGGTGGCGGTTCTACGGCTGCCGGCGGCTCTGCCGCAGGTGGTGCCTGGGGCGCGGGCGCATTGGCGCGCTGCTCCAGCAGTTGGCGAGCGGCATTGAACACTTGCAGGCACGACCCACAGCGCACCACGCCACGGGCCACGCTCAATTGAGCGTGGTTGACGCGAAAGCGTGCTTGGCAGTGTGGGCACTGGGTGACGAAACTGTCGGTCATGCGGCCATCCGATTCATGCAGGCGCTCATTCTAGCGCCGACGACCACTGATGCGTACCCAGCCATCGCGGTTGGCGATCGGATCCAGCTCAAAATCCTGGGCGTAGGCGGCGGCAACATCTTCGCCCTGTTCGGCGAGGATGCCCGACAGCGCCAGGCGGCCGCCCGGCTTGACCAGGCTCGACAGCTGCGGCGCCAGGGAAACCAGCGGCCCGGCAAGGATATTGGCCACCAGCACGTCGGCTTGCACCTGGGGCAATTGCTCCGGCAGGTACAGCGGGAATTTCTCTTCGGCGATGTTATTGCGCCCGGCGTTATCGCGGGAGGCTTCCAGGGCTTGCACGTCGATATCGGTACCGACCGCTTCCTTGGCGCCCAGCAGCAGGGCAGCGATCGCCAGGATCCCCGAGCCACAGCCGAAGTCCAGCACGTTGCAGTCTTTCAGGTCCTGGCCATCGAGCCATTCCAGGCACAGCGCGGTGGTGGGGTGGGTGCCGGTGCCGAACGCCAGGCCCGGGTCCAGCAGCAGGTTCACGGCGTCAGGCTCGGGGGCGGCGTGCCAGCTCGGCACGATCCACAGGCGCTGGCCAAAACGCATTGGCTGGAAGTTGTCCATCCAGCTGCGTTCCCAGTCCTGGTCTTCGATGATTTCGCTGTGGTGTTCCGGCAGCGGGCCGCCGGTGAGCAGTTCCATGTGGGCCAGGACGCTGGCGGCATCGGTGCCGTCTTCGAACAGGGCCAGCAGATGGGTGTGGGACCACAGCGGAGTGGTGTTGAGCTCGGGTTCGAAGATCGGCTGGTCTTCGGCGTCCATGAAGGTCACCGACACGGCGCCCACTTCGAGGAACGCGTCTTCGTAGGTTTCGGCTTGTTCTGGGCTGATGGCGAGACGGACTTGCAGCCAAGGCATGGCGGGCACCTTTGAAAAAATGAGTGTGCAGCGGGGTAGGGCTGCGAAAGACGCGCAAGTTTACGCGAGCGAACAGCAGAAGACGACTGTACTGCTGGTGTACACAGAACAAAATGTGGGAGCGGGCTTGCTCGCGAATGCGGTGTGTCAGTAATGGATGTGTTGACTGGCACACCGCATTCGCGAGCAAGCCCGCTCCCACAAGGGGAATGTATCCATCCAGAAAAATCGGGTGGGCAGAAACAACAAAACCGCCCGAAGGCGGCTTTGTTGGGTGGAGCACTTCGCTTACTGATTAGCCAGCTTGTGTTCCAGGTAGTGAATGTTCACACCACCTTCGCAGAAGCCTTCATCGCGAACCAGGTCCCGATGCAGCGGGATGTTGGTCTTGATGCCGTCTACCACGATTTCGTCCAGGGCATTACGCATACGGGCCATGGCCTCGTCGCGGGTGGCGCCCCAGGTGATCAGCTTGCCGATCAGCGAGTCGTAGTTGGACGGAACCTTGTAGCCGCTGTACAGGTGCGAATCCACACGTACGCCGTTGCCGCCGGGCGCGTGGAAATGCTTGACCAGGCCAGGGCTTGGGATAAAGGTTTTCGGGTCTTCGGCGTTGATCCGGCACTCCAGGGAGTGGCCGTGGATCTTCACATCATCCTGGGTAAACGACAGCTTGTTGCCAGCGGCGATGCTCAGCATCTCCTTGACGATGTCGATACCGGTGACCATCTCCGAAACCGGATGCTCTACCTGCACACGAGTGTTCATCTCGATGAAGTAGAAACGGCCGTTCTCGTACAGGAACTCGAAAGTGCCCGCGCCACGGTAGTTGATGTCGATGCACGCCTTGACGCAGCGAGCCAGTACTTCCTGGCGAGCAGTTTCGTCCAGGCCCGGTGCCGGCGCTTCTTCCAGTACCTTCTGGTGACGGCGTTGCAGCGAGCAATCGCGGTCGCCCAGATGGATGGCGTGGCCCTGGCCGTCGGACAGTACCTGCACTTCCACGTGACGTGGGTTGGTCAGGTACTTTTCCAGGTAGACCATCGGGTTGCCGAACCAGGCGGCAGCTTCCGAGCGAGTCTGCTTGGCGGCTTCGATCAGTTCTTCTTCCTTGTGCACCACGCGCATGCCGCGACCACCACCGCCACCGGCGGCCTTGATGATCACCGGGTAACCGACTTCGCGACCAATGCGCAGGGCGGTTGCCTCGTCTTCAGGCAGCGGGCCGTCGGAACCTGGAACGGTAGGTACGCCGGCCGCGATCATGGCGTCCTTGGCCGACACCTTGTCGCCCATCAGGCGAATGGTTTCGGCTTTCGGGCCGATGAAGGCAAACCCGGATTTCTCCACCTGTTCGGCGAAATCGGCGTTTTCCGCGAGGAAGCCGTAGCCGGGGTGGATGCCATCAGCGCCGGTCACTTCAGCGGCGGCGATGATGTTCGAGACTTTCAGGTACGAGTTCGTGGCCAGTGGCGGGCCGATGCAGATGCTTTCGTCCGCCAGTTTCACGTGCATCAATTCGGTATCGGCCGTCGAGTAAACAGCGACGGTCTTGATGCCCTCTTCCTTACAGGCGCGCAGGATACGCAGCGCGATCTCGCCGCGGTTGGCGATCAGGACTTTTTGCAGTTTCTTCGCAGGTTTCAACATCGAAGGCGCTCCGCGGTTCAAACGATGGTGAACAGCGGCTGGTCGTACTCAACCGGCTGACCGTTTTCTACCAGGATGGATTCGATGACGCCGGCTTTTTCCGCCGTGATGTGGTTCATCATCTTCATCGCTTCAACGATACAGATGGTGTCGCCCACTTTCACGGTTGCGCCGACTTCAACGAAGGCTGGCGAGGTCGGTGCCGGGGTGCGGTAGAAGGTACCGACCATTGGCGACTTGACCACGAAACCGTTCAGTTTTGGAGCCGCAGGGGCTTCGGCAGCAGCCGCGACCGGAGCAGCCGCCACGGGTGCAGCGGCCGGAGCCGGCGCTTGCATCTGTGGTGCGTAGAACTGTTGGGCCGGGGTCTTGCTGTGACGGCTGATCCGTACGGATTCCTCGCCTTCCTTGATCTCCAGCTCGTCGATACCGGATTCTTCCAGCAGTTCGATCAGTTTCTTAACTTTACGGATATCCATGAATCATCAACTCCCAAAGGGTCGGTCAGGGGCGCTTGGCCGTGTCTTCAAGCTGTTCCAGGGCGGCCTCCAGGGCCAGTCGGTAACCGCTGGCGCCAAGGCCGCAGATCACTCCTACCGCAACGTCGGAGAAGTAAGAGTGATGGCGGAAAGGTTCGCGTTTGTGCACGTTCGATAAATGCACTTCGATGAATGGGATGCTCACCGCCAGCAGCGCGTCACGTAATGCAACGCTTGTGTGCGTAAAAGCGGCGGGATTGATCAGGATAAAGTCCACGCCTTCGCTGCGCGCGGCATGGATGCGATCAATCAGTTCGTACTCGGCATTGCTTTGCAGGTAGAGCAAATGGTGGCCGGCATCACGTGCCCGTCGTTCCAGATCGAGGTTGATCTGTTCGAGGGTCACTGCCCCGTAGACGCCCGGTTCGCGGGTGCCGAGCAGGTTCAGGTTGGGTCCGTGAAGAACCAGTAAGGTCGCCATCGGCTGTTCCTTGTTATTGATGTGGGCACGGTAGAACCCGGCGACTATGCCGCAAAGGCTTTGTGACTGTCCAGTTCTATGCAGTAGGCAGCACGATTAGCGAGGATTGCGCAAAATATGTGACCGCAAGGCTGAATCCGGTCAGTGTGGGAGCTGGCTTGCCTGCGATGGCGGTGGTTCAGCCGCCACATGCGTTGACGGGTGCGCCGCCTTCGCGAGCAAGCCCGCTCCCACATTTTGATCTTCATAAGACGGGAGAGCCGGTCAGACGCGGAATGCCTGCACGGCGGTGTTGAGTTGCCCGCCTAGTACCAATAAGTGCTCGCCCTGGCGGCGTCCCTGGCCAATTCGCAGCAAGTTGTCCTCGCCCAGCTGGTGAATCCGCTCGCTGTTATCGCGGATTTCACTCACGGCGCCACTTTGCTGGGCCGTCACATCGGCGATCCGCACGGCGGTGTCGGAAATGGTCTGGATCGCCCCGACGATTTCATCCAGAGCGCCGTCAGCCGCCTGGGCTTGTTCGGCAGTGGCCTCGGCGTGTTCGACCTGGGCACGCATGCCTTCCACCGATTGCCGGGCGGCGGTTTGCAGGCCGAGGATCAGGTGCTGGATTTCGGCGGTGGCGCCAGCGGTGCGCTGGGCCAGGGTGCGCACCTCATCGGCCACCACGGCGAACCCGCGCCCGGCTTCACCGGCCCGGGCGGCTTCGATGGCGGCGTTCAGCGCCAGCAGGTTGGTCTGGTCGGCAATCGAGCGAATCACCGTGAGTACGCCGCCGATGGTTGCGGATTCCTCGGCGAGTTTCTCGATCATCTGCGCATTGATCTGCACTTCGCCGACCAAGGCGTGCAATCCGGTCAGGCTCAGGCCGATCACCCGTTGGCCCTGTTCCACGGCTTGGCCTGCACTGCGGCTGGCCTGGGCGGCCTGGCTGGCGTCGCCGGCAACCTGCTGGATCGTGGCTTCCAGTTCGCCCAGGGAATCGCGAATCTGCGCGGTGTCACCGGCCTGGCGCTCGGCACCGTCGTGCATGCCGCTGCTCAATTCCGCCAGGGCGCTGCTGCTGCCGGCCACTTGCTCGGCGTTGCCGCGGATGGTGCCCACCAGGTCCACCAGATAAGCACGCAGGCGATTCAGGGACTCCTCGATATCGTGCAGTTCGCGGTTGGTCTTGCCCAAGGCAATGTGCTGGCTGAAGTCGCCTTCGGCCCAGGTGGACAAGGCGGGCGCCAGGTTGGTCAGCACCCGCGCCAGGCGCCGTTGCAAGGTGTCGATCAACAGCGCGATCAACAAAATCAGGCCGATCATCACGCCTTGCATCAGCCGCACTTCGCCCTGGATCTGCGCGTGCTGGGCGCGCACCACAGGCTCCAGCCCGGCGATGGCTTGCTGCACGGCGTTGATTTTCAGGTGGGTGGCGGTGGCCAGTTCGGTGCGTTGCTGGATTTGCTCGCGGGTGCGTTTCAGCTCGGCGGGGTAGCGGGTCAGCAGGCTGTTGAGTTCGCGCTTGAGGTCGACGCCGGTGTCCTGGGCCACGGTTTTTTCAGTGTTTTCCAGGCCCATCATGGCCGAGAAATCGTCGGTACTGGACTCGCTGCTGGCGGTCACCCCCAGTAATGGCAGCTGCCCCAGCACGTCAGCCTGGCTGCGGATATTACTGACTTCGCGCTCCACATCGTCAGCCAGTTCGCTGCGCCCGCTGCTCACCAGCTTGTCCCGGGCCAGGGAGAGTTTCGCCAGGTGCTGGGACGCAGCGAGCAACGGCGGCAGATAGCGCGCCGCCTCGGGCGTACTGACGCCGCTGGCGTACTGGTTCAGTTGCTCCAGGTTGGCACCGAGTTCGCGTTCGGCTTGCAGCAACAGGGCTTGCGGGTCGCCGGCCAGCTTACCGGCGGCCAGCAGGTCGGTCTTGCCGAAGGTGTCCAGGTCGGCAAGGCTGGGACGCAGGTTTTGCGCCAGCTCTGCGGGTAACTCATCCAGCTGCTGCAACAGGTTTTCCAGGCTCTGGCTGGCGCCGCTCAGGCGCAGGGCGTCGCCGCTGGCGAGGTAATCGTCGATATTGCGCGCGGCCTGGTTCTGGAACGTCTGCGACAGGCCAAGGTAGCGCTCCATCAGCAGGTAAGGCCGTTCCAGGGCACGTTGCGACCACCAGAGCGTAGCGCCCAGGGCCAGGCAAACGGCGACCAGAAGGAGGGTGTTCAGATTCGTCAGCAGCTTCAGGCGCATGCGTGGTTTCAACCGACAGCAGAAGTAAGTGCCTGAAGTTATTGCGTTTCCATTACAGAGTTATGACGGATTCGGTGGATTCCGGTGAAAAGGTGGCACTTTGCTTTGATGCACGCGCCGACATCACCCGGTTACGCCCGGCATCCTTGGCGCGGTACAGCGCCTCGTCGGCCTGGGCCGCCATCATCAGGCTGTCGGAGCCATCACACAGCTCCACCACGCCGGCACTGAACGTGCACCACAAATCCTGGGGCTGGGCGGGATAGTGAATCTCGGCGAAGCGCCCGCGAATCTCGTCAAGTACTTGGCAAGCCCTGTCGAGGTCGGTGTCGGGCATCACGATGGCAAACTCTTCGCCGCCGTAACGGCCTATATAGTCGGTCTTGCGCAGGCGCTGCTTGAGAAACAGCGCGAGGCTCTTGATCACCCGGTCGCCCATGGGGTGGCCGTGGCTGTCGTTGACCCGCTTGAAGTGGTCGATGTCGAGCATCGCAAAACTCAGTGGCTTGCTCTCGCGGCGCGCGCGGAAGCTGCAGTCTTCGAGCAGTTGCAGGATGTGGGTGTGGTTGTACAGCCCGGTGAGGCTGTCGCGCACCATCCGCGCCTTGAGGTTGCGTGCCCGCGCGGCGCGGTTGCGTACGGTGGTGATCAGGTGCCGGGGCTTGATCGGTTTGGTGAGGAAGTCGTCGCCGCCTTCGCTCATGGCGTCCAGTTGCTTGTCCAGGTCGTCTTCGGCCGAGAGGTAGATGATCGGCACGCTGACGTAGCGGTCATTGTGACGGATCACCTTGGCCAGCTCGGTACCGGTGCAGGCCGGCATATACATGTCGAGGATGATCAGGTCGGGCTGGAAGTCCGCCAGCTCGGCCATGGCCTGGATCGGTTCGATCAGTGTGCGGGTGACGATGCCGGCGCTGTTGAGCAGGCGCTCGGTGTGCATCGCCTGGGCCCGCGAGTCGTCGATGATCAGCACTTTATAAGGTTCGTACTGGGCGACGCAGGTCAGCACTTCGATTTTTTCCAGCAGGCTCGACGCCTCCAGGGTGCCGGTGAGGAACTCCTGGCCGCCGGCGCGCACGGCGGCCAGGCGGGTTGGGGTGTCGGTTTCGTGCAGGCTGAAAAACAGCAGTGGCAGCTTTTGCTCCAGGCCTTCCTGGGCTTCGGCGGCGAGCTTCAGGCCGAGGCCGGCGCCGCAAAAATCCACATCCATCACAATGGCCGCCGGCAAGCGCTCGGCCATGGATGAGCGAAACGCCGCCACGCTGTCGAGGGACTGGGCGCTCAAGCCGAAAAATTCCAGCTGCTTGGCCAGGCGGTCGGCGCGGTCGTGATCGGCCAACATCACGTAGATCGGCTTGCGCATCGGCGGCAGCAGGGTTTGTTCCAGCTGGTCGCCCTGGCGCAGCCCGGTGCGCGACAGGCGCTGCATCAAACGGTTGAGTTCGGTGATCAGGTGGCTGCTCAGGCGGCCGCGGTTGTCATCCACCGCCTTGAGTGATGCGCCGATCTGGTGCGCCAACTGGCCGTGTTCCGGCTGCTCGAAGCGCTCGGCAAAACGCAGCAGGCGCAGGTTGGCCTCACTGAGCTCTGACAGGTCAGTGGTCGACCATTCGCTGCGTTGCAGGCGCTGCCAGATCTCAAGAATTTGACGTGCCTGATGAATTACCCGCTGGGCAAAATGGTGCTTGAGACGCTCACGGCTGGGGTCTTCTGGCTCGGTCATATCCTGACTACTAGTTAGGCTGCATGCTGAGGTCGAACTGATGGCTCTATGCTAGCACCTCTTTTCCGTTGCACGAGTGTCATACGTCAATTAACTGCAAGGTCGCAGAGATTCATTTATCGACCATGCAGTCGCGCGGGCGTAAACAGCGTGCATCCTTTATAGTCGAACCGCGTACTCGCGCCACCCTGGCTAAAAGCGCCGCACTGCTCGGCACGATGGGGCAGGGTTGTGGTCGT
This sequence comes from Pseudomonas sp. C6002, assembly GCF_013385805.1. Classification (NCBI taxonomy): domain Bacteria; kingdom Pseudomonadati; phylum Pseudomonadota; class Gammaproteobacteria; order Pseudomonadales; family Pseudomonadaceae; genus Pseudomonas; species Pseudomonas sp. C6002. The sequence goes on from NZ_JACAPH010000004.1 coordinate 314,848, forward strand.
AGCTATTGAACTCAAGTGATTGAAAGGATATCGCCATGCTGGACTGGAAAAACCGCGCAGGCAGTGCAAAGGGCCCGGCCCCTGAAACCAAGTCGGCCCCCCGCAGCTATTTCCGTAACCTGCTGATGAGCCGCGCGTTGCTCTCGCTGGTTGCGTTGTACCTGTTGGTCACCGGTGCCCTGGGTTGGTACTGGAGCGAAGAGCCTGCGTTGTTCCCGGTCCAGCAGAATGCGCAAATTGCCGCCGAGAAGGATGGCAAGCAGATGGTGGTGGGCTTTACCACCGTCGAAACCCTCAAAACGGTGGTGGGCACCCTGCTGAACAAGCCGGGTGGCTACATTTCCAACGACCGTTTCCCGCCGGGCCTGTGGATGGACAACATGCCGAGCTGGGAGTACGGCGTACTGGTGCAGGTGCGTGACCTGACCCGTGCCCTGCGCAAGGACTTCGCCCGCTCCCAGTCGCAGTCGGCGGAAGACGCAGACCTGGCCAAGGCCGAACCGCGCTTCAACTTCGACAACAAGAGCTGGGTGCTGCCGTCCAGCGAGTCGGAATACCAGGAAGGCATCAATTCCCTGAGCCGCTACGAAGCGCGCTTGTCCGACCCGAATCAAAAAGGCGCGCTGTTCTATGCACGTGCCGACAACCTGAACAACTGGCTGGGTGATGTGGCGACCCGCCTGGGTTCGCTGTCGCAACGGCTGTCGGCCAGTGTGGGTCGGGTCAAGCTCAACACCGCGCTGAAAACCGAAGCGCTGGCGCCGGGTGAAGTGCCGCAGGTCGACGAAGAAGTGGTGGAAACCCCATGGATGCAGATCGACAACGTGTTCTACGAAGCCCGCGGCCAGGCCTGGGCCCTGTCCCACCTGCTGCGCGCTATCGAAGTCGACTTTGCCGATGTGCTGGCCAAGAAGAACGCCACCGTCAGCGTGCGCCAGATCATTCGTGAGCTGGAAGCTTCGCAAGAGCCGGTATGGAGCCCGATGATTCTCAACGGCAGTGGCTTTGGCATCCTGGCCAACCATTCGCTGGTCATGGCCAACTATATTTCCCGGGCCAACGCTGCAGTGATCGACCTGCGTCAGCTCCTGAACCAGGGTTGATGATGGACGCTTCCACCAGGGAGGCAGCGCACCGCGCCGCCTCCGACGCCGAACTGATTGCCTGGGTCGACGAGCAGGACAACCTGCTCGGCAGCCTCGTACGTTCCGATCTGCGCCGGCGCGGGCTGATCGGGCGCTGCACCTTTATTTTCCTGTTCAACTCGGCCGGTGAGCTGTGTGTGCACCGGCGCACCCTGAGCAAAGCCATGTACCCGGGTTTCTGGGACACGGCGGCGGGCGGAATGGTGGCGGCCCACGAGTCCTATGCCGAATCGGCGGCCCGTGAGCTGGAAGAAGAGTTGGGCGTCAGCGGCGTCGAACTGACCGCCCACGATCACTTCTACTTCGAAGACGGTGACAGCCGGCTCTGGTGCACCTCGTTCTCGGCCGTGTGGGACGGGCCGCTGCGAATCCAGCCGGAAGAAGTCATGGAAGCGCGCTTTCTGCCCCTGGCGACGGTGCTTCAGGAGGCCGAGCAAAAGCCCTATTGCCCGGATGCCCAGGAAGGGTTGCGTCGTTATTTGGCCCTGCGTCGCTAAAGTTGCATAAATTGGCGCCATTTGGCTCTTAGCAAGGGGCGTTTTTGCCGTTACACTGCGCGACTTTTCAGGCTGAACCGCTGTTGTTCCACCCTGTAGGAGCGAGCTTGCTCGCGAAAAACGTAAGCACGACGCGTGCTGTCTGAAGGCCCGCGTTATCGTTGACGACCTTCGCGAGCAAGCTCGCTCCTACAGTGGTTTGAACATCGGCGGCTCAGTAGCGCTGCCCCTGCCTGAGTGGGGCTTCGCGGTCGATGATCCCATCGATCAGTCTTTGTCCTCCCAAGAGGATTGCCGGTGGCCAAAAAAGCCGCATCCTTCGCCGCCCTTGGTGGCCTGGTATTTTCCACCGACGCAGGTCGACACTGCCCGGACTGTCGCCAGCCCGTGGACGCTTGTACCTGCAAAACAACCCTGATTCCCGAAGGCGATGGTATTGCCCGCGTTCGTCGCGAGAGCAAGGGCCGTGGCGGCAAGACAGTGACCACCATCACTGGCGTGCCCCTGGCCGAAGAAGCCTTGAAGGAACTGGCCACCACGCTGAAAAAGCGCTGTGGCACCGGTGGCGCCCTGAAAGACGGCGTGATCGAGATCCAGGGCGACCACGTCGAGTTGCTGTTGGCCGAGCTGATCAAGCTGGGTTACAAGGCGAAGAAATCCGGCGGCTAGCAGCCTCTGTGAAAACCACCCCGATAGCCCGCTGGCTGAACGCGAACTGTCGTCTCCATGGTTTTCACAGAGCCTGTTCCTGACCGGTGTCTAAACTCTGTCCTGCAAGTGGGGTCTACCCCTCTCACAGGCAAATCGTCATTTTCATTCTTTAGACTGCGCCAGCCTCTGATCAGGCCGGTGCACTTCGACTTCATTTATAGGGGACTTCGATGTCCGTACGACGCACACGCAAAGACGATGGCAGCCAATGGACAGTTGCGGACAGCCGCAGTGTTTACGGGATTCGCCATTGGGGGGCCGGGTATTTCGCGATCAATGATGCCGGTCGCGTTGAAGTCCGTCCGAACGGCCCGAACAGCACGCCTGTGGACCTGTACGAGCAAGTCGACGAGCTGCGCAAAAGCGGCCTGTCCCTGCCGTTGCTGGTGCGCTTCCCCGACATCCTGCAAGACCGCGTGCGCCAGCTGACCGGCGCGTTCGACTCCAATATCGAGCGCCTGGAATACCAGAGCAAATACACCGCGCTGTACCCGATCAAGGTGAACCAGCAGGAAGCGGTGATCGAGAACATCATCGCCACCCAGGACGTGTCCATTGGCCTGGAAGCCGGCTCCAAGCCCGAGCTGCTGGCCGTGCTGGCCCTGGCGCCGAAAGGCGGCACCATCGTCTGCAACGGTTACAAGGACCGTGAGTTCATCCGCCTCGCGCTGATGGGCCAGAAGCTGGGCCACAACGTGTTCATCGTGATCGAGAAAGAATCCGAAGTCGGCCTGGTGATCGAAGAAGCCGCCAACCTCAAGGTCAAGCCACAGGTGGGCCTGCGGGTGCGCCTGTCGTCCCTGGCGTCGAGCAAGTGGGCAGACACCGGTGGCGAGAAATCCAAATTCGGTCTGTCGGCGGCGCAATTGTTGTCGGTGGTCGAGCGCTTCCGCGCGGCGGGCCTGGACCAGGGCATCCGCCTGCTGCACTTCCACATGGGTTCGCAGATCGCCAACCTGGCCGACTACCAGCACGGGTTCAAGGAAGCCATTCGTTACTACGGCGAACTGCGCAACCTCGGCCTGCCGGTAGACCACATCGACGTGGGCGGCGGCCTGGGCGTGGACTACGACGGTACCCACTCGCGTAACGCCAGCTCGATCAACTACGACATGGACGACTACGCCGGCGTGGTCGTGGGCATGCTCAAGGAATTCTGCGACGCGCAGAGCCTGCCGCACCCGAACATCTTCTCCGAGAGCGGCCGTTCCCTGACCGCCCACCACGCCATGCTGGTGGTGCAAGTTACCGACGTCGAGAAGCACAACGACGACGTGCCGCTGATCGAGAACAAGGAAAGCCTGCCGGAAACCGTGCAATGGCTGGTGGACCTGCTGGGCCCGACCGACATTGAAATGGTCACCGAAACCTACTGGCGCGCCACTCACTACATGAGCGACGTGGCGACCCAGTACGCCGACGGCAAGATCACCCTGGCCGAGAAAGCCTTGGCTGAACAATGCTACTTCGCCGTCTGCCGCCGCCTGCACGACTCGCTGAAAGCCCGCCAGCGTTCCCACCGCCAGGTGCTGGACGAACTCAACGACAAGCTGGCCGACAAGTACATCTGCAACTTCTCGGTATTCCAGAGCCTGCCGGACACCTGGGCCATCGGCCAGGTGCTGCCGATATTGCCGCTGCATCGCCTCGACGAAGAGCCGTTGCGCCGTGCGGTGCTGCAGGATTTGACCTGCGACTCCGACGGCAAGATCAAGCAGTACGTGGATGAGCAAAGCATCGAGACCAGCTTGCCGGTGCACGCTGTGAAAGAAGGCGAGGACTACCTGCTGGGGATCTTCCTGGTGGGTGCCTACCAGGAAATTCTCGGCGACATGCACAACCTGTTCGGTGACACCGACTCGGTGAACATCTACCAGCGTGACGACGGTTCGGTGTACAGCGCCGGGATCGAGACCCACGACACCATCGAAGACATGCTGCGCTACGTGCACTTGTCGCCGGAGGAGTTGATGACTCACTACCGTGACAAGTGCGCCAGCGCGAAGATCACGGCGGCGGAGCGGACTCAGTTCCTGGATGCGTTGCGTCTTGGTTTGACGCGTTCGTCGTACCTGTCCTCGTAAGGACACCGCTCCCAGGCTGACAAAGATCTCAATGTGACAGAGATCCAGTGTGGGAGCGGGCTTGCTCGCGAAGGCGGTGTGTCAGTCAATACATGTGCAGACTGATACACCGCCTTCGCGAGCAAGCCCGCTCCCACATTTGGATCGCCGCAAGTCCTGCAGTTTTTATAGGGCCTGAATAATGTCGAAAAAGCTCCTGCAAGTGTTCACCCTGGCCATCGCGACGCTGCTCGCAGCCTGCTCCCCGATCAAAGTGCTCAACGCACTCACCCCCACCAGCACCTTCACCAAAACCTCCTCCCTCGCCTACGGCGATGACCCCCGCCAGAAACTCGATATCTACCGCCCCGTCACCGCCTTGCCCGACGCGCCCGTCGTGGTGTTTTTCTATGGCGGCAGCTGGAACAGCGGCTCAAGGGATGACTACGGTTTCGTCGGCGAAGCCCTGGCTTCGCGCGGCATCGTGGTGGTGATCGCCGACTACCGGCTTTACCCGCAAGTGCGCTACCCACTGTTTTTGCAGGACGGCGCCCAAGCAGTCGCGTGGGCGTATCAGCACAGTGCCGAATACGGCGGCGATCCCCGCAAGCTGTATGTGATGGGCCACAGTTCCGGTGCCTACAACGCCGCAATGCTGGCGCTGGACCCGCAGTGGCTGGCCGGGGTTGGCCTGTCGCCGTCAGTCTTCAAGGGATGGATCGGCCTCGCCGGGCCGTATGATTTCCTGCCGATTGAAAACCGCGATGTGCGGCCGGTGTTCTTCTACCCGGACTCGCCGCCCGATTCCCAACCCATCAACCACGTGAGCCAAAGCGCGCCCCCCAGCCTGTTGATTGCTTCGGTGGACGACAACCTGGTCAACCCCAAGCGCAACACCGGCGGGTTGGCGAAAAAGCTGCGAGCGGCGGGTGTGCCGGTGGAGGAGTTCTACTTCACCAAGACCAGCCACGCCACATTGGTGGCGTCGATGTCCCGGCCGCTGCGCTGGCTGGCGCCCGTGCTGGACCGGGTCACGGCGTTTATCACGTTCACGCCGGGCCAGTAAGCCAGCGGTCCTGCTTGTTCAGGCGCCAGGCAATTGCCCACAGCGTCAGGCTGCGCAGGGCCATGAACAACAGGAAGGTTATCCACAATCCGTGGTTGCCAAGGCCCTGCAAGGCCCAGGCGAAGGGCAGCACAATCACCACCGTCAGCAGCATGCCGTTGCGCATTTCCCGGGCGCGGGTGGCGCCGATGAACAGGCCGTCCAGCAGGTAGCTCCACACGGCGATCAACGGCAGTACGGCGAGGTAGGGCAGGTAGATGTCGGCGGTTTCGCGCACGCTCGGAATATCGGTTTGCATGGCGATAAACAGGTGGCCGAACACGGCGAACAGGATCGCGAAGCCGATACTCGCCAGCAACGACCAACCACAGGCCACCACCAGCGAGCGGCGTAAGGCCTGGCGGTCGTGGGCGCCGATGGCGTGGCCGCACAGGGCTTCCACGGCGTGGGCCAGTCCGTCCAGGGCGTGGGCCGTCAGCAACAGACCATTGAGCAGCAGCGCATTCGCCGCCACCGTGGCATCCCCCAAGCGAGCGCCTTGCACGGTGATCATGAAAAACACTGATTGCAGGGCCAGGCTGCGGATGAAGATATCGCGGTTCACCGCCAGCAGCGGGCGCCAGCTTTGCCACAGCTTGAGTGCCGCCCAGGCGATATGGCCGGGGTAGGCGCGCAGGGCTTTTTGGGTGAGGGCCAGGCCGAGCAGGGCGCCGGTCCATTCGGCGATCACCGAGGCGCGGGCCGAGCCGACCACACCCCAATCCAGACCCAGCACGAACCACAGGTTGAGCGCGATGTTGACGAGGTTGGTGGTCAGCAGAATCGCCAGCGGCGCGCGGGCGTTCTGGGTGCCGAGGAACCAGCCCACCAGCGCGTAGCTGGCCAGCGCTGCGGGCAGGCCGAAGAGGCGGGTGTGGAAGAATTCGCGGGTCAGTTGGTTAAGTTCGGGCGAGGGCTGCATCCAGTCCAGCACCAGGCCGCTTAACGGAATGCCGATGCTGCCCAGCAACATCGCCAGGCCCAGCGCCAGCAGCAGTCCTTGCAACAGAATCTGCCGCAGCGCCGCGCCATCACCACGCCCAGCGGCCTGGGCGGCAAAGCCGGTGGAGCCCATGCGCAGGAAACCCATGGCCCAGGCGAGGAAGGTGTACAGGCTGGCGCCAACGGCCACGGCGCCGAGTTGGTGGGCGTGGGGCAGGTGGCCGATGACCATGCTGTCCACCAGCGCCACCAGTGGTACGGAGATGTTCGACAAAATCATCGGCGCGGCGAGGGCCCACACGCGGCGGTGGGTGGGGCGGTCGCGCCAGTCGGTTAGCAGGGAAGTCATGCGGGCTCCTTTGGGGAGCGGTAGTGTAACTGTCCATTAGCTGCGCCGCAGGGCCAATGTGGGAGCGGGCTTGCTCGCGAAAGCGGTGTGTCAGTCGCCGGATGTATTGGCTGATCCACCGCTTTCGCGAGCAAGCCCGCTCCCACATTTTTGAACGCGTAGTGTCAGGTTTTGCGCGGGTGCAGGCATTCGATGGAGCGGTCGACGGTGGTCTTGGCAATTTCCAGCAAGTGCCAAACCGCCAGGATCTTCGCGCGCTGCGGGCTTTCCAGCAGCTCGCCGCAATCAAGCGCAGTCGCCGAGGCGCTGCTGAGCAGGCTGGCGGTGTAGAGCAGGGAATCTTCGAAGCTCAGGTCTTCGTTGATGGTGTGGAAGCCTTGGGATGGCAGGTAATGTTCGAGGGCGCGATTGAAGGCGGCGCGGTCGTTGAGGAGGTCGCTGGGTGGATCGGGGACGAGCTTATGCATGGTGTAACTCCACTAGAAGGTAAGGAGCTGACACCCGCGCGACTAAACGAGGGTGGCGGCTGTACGCAGGTTAGTCGACCGGCTAGTGGAACCCGGCGCACCCGAAGGTGCCCTGCGCACAGCCGCCATGAAGCATGGCGACAACTTGCGCTCACTAATTCCGGGCGACTAAACCCGATCACTGATATGCAGTGAAGGGCCGAAGACTAGCCACCCATCCCAACAGGCACAAGGCCGAAAGATTGTCTCGGAAACGTCCCTCAAATTAAAGGGATTTACCCTGCTGGCCCTTTATTAATGCACCACCCAACTGAGCACCCACAGCCCGAGCATCAACCAGATAATCCCCATGATGATCGAAGCCCGCATAAACGCGCGCACCGCCGAGTACAACAGCATCAAGCCGATAATCAGCATGAGGATGCTGATGATCGAGGTGTCCATCCCCAAGGATCTGGACAGCCCGTCGACAAAGTCGCCGCCCGCGTGGGACAGGGTATTGAACAGCCCGCTGAACAACTCGACGATAAAGTGGATGATCTGGCCGATCTTGAGACCCAGCCATCCGAAAAAGTCTGTTTGCATGTGTGTGTCCTGATAAGACGGTGGGCGTAGCTGCCGAACCTGAGCCTTTGTTCGTTATTGGCCCAAGCTAGTTCCCTTCTAGCATAGAGGTTTACGGGCCGCAGGGATTCACTTGCCTTCGCGCGGCTTGCGCCCGAAGCTATACACCTTCAGGAGCCCCCCATGAACCTCGATCACCTCACCGAACGCCTGCACCGCATCCGCGATACCAACGACTGGAAGCAGTTCCACAGCCCCAAGAACCTGGCCATGGCCGCCAGCGTTGAAATGGCCGAGCTGGTGGAGATATTCCAGTGGTTGAGCGAAGACCAGTCGCGCCAGTTGCCCGCCGACAAACTCGCCCATGCCGGCCAGGAAGTCGGTGACATCGTGCTGTACCTGCTGCTGTTGTGCAGTGAGTTGGGGTTGGACATGGATCAGGTGGTACAGGCCAAGCTGGCCGACAGCGAACGGCGGTTTGCCAAATGAGCGACCGTCATTTCGACCAGTTGGCCACCCGTTTCGCCGAGAAGATCTATGGCGGTGCCAAGGGCGCGATTCGCCTGGCGGTGCTGCAAGCCGATCTGATTGAAGCGCTGCCGGACCGCCCGCTGCGGGTACTGGATATCGGCGCGGGGCTGGGCCATATGTCGCTGTGGCTGGCCGAGCGCGGCCACGATGTAACCCTGGCCGAACCCGCCGAGCCGATGCTCGAAGGCGCCCGCCAGCGTTTCGCCGAAGCCGGGCAGACAGCCACGTTCATTCAAGCCCCCTGGCAAGACCTGCTGGGCCAGCTCACCGAACCCTATGACCTGGTGCTGTGCCACGCCGTGCTGGAGTGGCTGGCCGAACCCCATGCGATCCTGCCGGTGCTGCACCAGTTGACCGCGCCCGGTGGCTGGCTGTCGCTGGCTTTCTATAACCGCGACGCCTTGATTTACCGCAACCTGCTCAAAGGCCACTTCCGCAAAATGCGCAAGAACGACATGGCCGGCGAAAAGCAGAGCCTTACGCCGCAACAACCCCTGGACCCACGGGAGTTGGCGACGCAACTAGAGGGCCTGTGGCAGGTCGAAACCCAAAGTGGCGTGCGGGTGTTCCACGACTACATGCCGGTGGAATTCCAGGCCCGCGCCGAGTTGCAGGATTTGTTGGAGATGGAGCTCGCACACCGTCGTCACCCAAGCTTTGCCGGACTTGGGCGTTATTTGCACTGGATCTGCCGTCCGGTTTAAGCGGCCCAGTCTGCGGAGGTCGAAATGAAGCGCTGTCTTGGACTGATCCTGCTGGGCCTGGGCCTGGCGGGTTGCCAAAGCCCCAACCCGTATGTGGCGGCATCTGCCCCGATGCCGCCGGCGCCTGCCCAGGCGGCCAACACCTTTGATGCCAGCGCCTACCCGGCGCCGGTGCGCGACTACGGCGCGTACCGCAGTTGGGCCTGGCTCAACAACCAGCTGCCGGCAGGCTCGGCCTGGGCGGATTCGGCGCAGATTGCCGAGGCGGTCAGCGGCGCCCTCGACCAGCGCGGCCTGCGCCCCTTGCATGACAACCGCGCCCCCGACCTGCTGGTAAGCGCCGACGTGCGCCTGGAAAAACGCCTGCGCCAGGTCCAGGACGACTATGGCTACGGTTACGGCGGCTATAACCGCTACGGCAACGGCTACGGCATGTACAACACGGTGCCGGTGGTACGCACTTATGAAGTGACGGTGGCCGTGGCGCGCATCAGCCTGTTCGACGCGCGCACCCGCCAGCCGGTATGGAGCACCAGCGCCGAAACCACGAGCCAGGGCAGCCTCAGCGAGCGCGCCGACTCGCTGCGTGAGGCGATGCAAAAGGCAATGACTGCCTACCCGCCCAGTTAGCAGCTATTCTCATCTCAGGCCCGGATTGTCTTTTGGAGAAAAACCATGCTTCGTCGTATTGCTGCACTTGCTGTTGTTGTGTTGCTGGGCGGTTGCCAGACCAGCCAGGTCAACCATGATTTCGACGCCAGCCGGGACTTTGGCGCCTACCGCAGCTGGAGCTGGAAAGAACCCGCGCTGCAATACCGCCCGGATGACCCACGGATCAAGAGTGACCTCACCGAACAGCGCATCCGCCAGGCCGTGGGCGAGCAACTCGACCAGCGTGGCCTGCGTCCTGCCGCGCCGGGCACCAAGGCTGACCTGAATGTACAGACCTACCTGATCGTCGAAGACCGCCAGCAACAAGTCACCACCAATTACGGCGGCGCCTGGGGCGGCCCGTGGAATGGTTACTGGGGGGCGCCGATGTATAACGAAACCCGCAACATCACCTACAAGGTCGCGACCATCCAGATTGACTTGCTCGACGGCAAGGATGGCAAGCTGGTGTGGCGTGGCAGCGATGAGCAGATCCTCGCCAGCTCGCCTGAACCCCAAGACCGCAGTGCCGCTATTCGTGCCACGGTGACCAAGGTGCTTTCCAACTACCCGCCGCATTGATCGCCTGATCAGCCCTCCGCCAGTCGCCGTTCTATGGCGACTGGCCTGCAGCCCCCGCCGCTCTTGACTACACTCCCAAGCAACACAGGAGAGTAAGCGCTCGGCAGTGTGCCGGCAAAGGAGTGCTCGATGTCTCTTCGACTTCGTTCCGGTCACCACGCCGGGCCTGCAAGGCAGCGCGGTGCGGTTGGCTTGGTGGCGGTCTTGACCCTGGGCATGGTGCTGGTATTCATGTTGCTGGTGGTTGATAGCAGCCGTTTGTACCTGGAAAAACGCCAGTTGCAGGGGATTGCCGATATGGCGGCACTGGAGGCAGTGCAGCGTAAGGGGGATTGCCTGCCCGCCACCAATACCGCGCCCACCTATGCCCGTGCCAGCGCAGTGCGCAACGGTTATGTCATCCCGCCAGCAAACGCCCTGATAGTGAAATGCGGCGTGCTGACCACCGGCGCCACCAACCAGCGGGTGTTCTCCGCAGACGCGACCAAGACCGATGCCATCCAGGTGACTGCCTCGCGCCCGATCATGACCAGCGTTGCCGGGGGGGTCTGGGCGTTGTTCAGTGGTAGCGGCTACAACTTCAACACCCAGTTGTCTGCCGTCGCGGTGGCGGCGCCGAAGATCCTGCCGCCTCAGGCGCAACTGACGATCAAATCGACCCTGGTCACCGTGGACTCGAGCAAATCAGCAGCACTGAACCTGTTGTTCGGCCAACTCTTGGGCGGCTCACTGAACCTGAGCGTGGCAGGCTGGCAGGGCCTGGTAGACACCAACATCAACTTGCTCAGCTACCTCAACCAGTTGGCGTTGAACGTGGGCGTCACGGCCGGAGCCTACGATCAACTGCTGACCAAGACGGTCAAGATCAGTCAACTGGTCGACGCAGCCATTACGGTGCTCAGTGCCGGAGGCAATACGACCAGCGTGGCGGTCAGCGGTCTTACCAGTATCAACGCGATAATCGGCAACCTTGATGTCACCCTGGGCAGCCTGCTTCAGCTGCAAACGGGGGCGGTGTCGGCGGGGCTGAACACCAGTTTGAACGTATTTCAACTGGCCGAAGCCTTTGTACAACTGGCCAACACCAAGAACGGCGCGGTAGCTACCATCCCCATGAATATCCCGGGCCTGCTTAACGGCGGGGTCCAGTTGAAAGTGATCCAGCCGCCACAATTGTCGGCGATCGGTGACCCTACCTATGCCAAGGACAAGACTCCAGCGACGCGTATTTATGTGAAAACCGCCCAGCTAAGCCTGGGCCTGACCCTGGGGTTGCCAGTGCTGAGCTCTCCGGCGGTGGACCTCGCGTTGAATGGCCTGGTCGGACCGCTTTCCGACGTATTGAACAACCTGTTGAGCTTGAACCTGGGCGGAACAATCAATTCGGTGTTGTGCCTGTTGGGTGGCTATTGCCAGATGACGAGTTTGCAGGTGTTGTCGTCTTCCTCAAATCCACCGGCTGCCAGAATAGACGTGGTACTTCAACTGGGTACGGCGGAAAGCTATGTCACCGGGTTTACCTGTGTCAGCGACGCGACGAAGACCCTGACTACCCAAACCAATGCCTCGATTGTTACCGTACAAATTGGTCAGAGCCCGCAGTTGATCAACGCGTTTAACAGCAACACCGTGCTCAATCCGATTCCGCCTTTACCAGTGGTGGATATCGGGGCCATTACCTGTTTCAGGCCCTTGCTGGGGCTCGGCCCGACGACGTGCGACCCTGCGACCCGCAAGCCGTTTTACGGTGGTGGTATTGGCCTCAGCATCAATAGCTCGGTGGGCGCTGCGACGAGTGCCTTGCCTTCCCACACGTACCCCCAACCGCCGGAAATCAACCTGCCGCCGCAGTACTACGCTTCATCGACAGCCAGCCTTCTCAGCGCGATCAGTAACGCGTTGAGCGGTATCCAGTTCCAGGTCTACAAGCCAACGGGGTTCAATCTGCTGGGAGGGTTATTAACGACGGCGGGCACAGTGCTCAACGGGCTCAACAGCACCTTGGGCACCGTGATTGGCGGAGTGCTCAGCCCTATTCTGGACCCGGTGGTGAACAGCCTGTTGTCGAACCTTGGGGTTAACCTGAACGCGGTGGAAGTGGGCGCCAACCTCAGTTGCCGGCCGCATGGGCAAGCGGCCCTGGTGAATTAGGCTTCAACCACCGGCAACTCCACACAGAACTTCGCCCCATGTTCACTGTTGGCGACGCTCAATCGGCCGCCCATGTTTTCGACAATGCCATAGCTCACCGACAACCCCAGGCCGGTGCCCACGCCAATCGGCTTGGTGGTGAAGAACGGCTCGAAAATCCGCTCCAGCAGCCGCGGGTCAATCCCGCCGCCGTTGTCCTCGACCCAGATGCGTACGTGGCGGCTGTCCTGCTCGATCTGCACCGAGATCCACGGTTGCAGGTCGCGGTCGTGTTCGCGTTTGCTCAGCAGGGCATCGCGGGCGTTGACCATCAGGTTGATCAGCACCTGCTCCAGCTGGTCGACATAGCCTTTGACCTGCACCGTCACGTCTAGCTGTGCCACGCGCAGGTCCACGCCTTTGCCGCGCATGCCTTCACTGAGCAGCGAAAGGGTGCCTTCCACCGCCTGCGCCGGGTTGAAGGGCTGCTGTTCGACTTCCGAACGGCGGCCGAACACCCGCATGTGGTCTACCACGCGGGCTGCGCGCTGGACCTGGGAGTCGATACGCTGGAGTTTTTCCGTCAGGTAGTCGATTTGTGCATCACCGTTGCTCAAGCGCTTGAGCACGTTGACGATGGCCATGCGCATCACATTCAACGGCTGGTTGATCTCATGGGCCAGGCCGGTGGCCATTTCGCCGAGGGTGGCCATTTTGGCGCTTTGGGTCAGTTGCTGCTGGGAGCGGCGCACTTCGGTGTTGTCGCGGCCCACGGCCTGCACTTCCTGCAATTGGCCCTGTTCGTCGAACACGCCCCGGTCCGACCACACCCACCAGGCATGTGTGCGCCCCGGCAGTTGCAGGCTGATTTCGGCGGTGCTCACCGGGAATTCCGGGGTGAGCTGGCGGATGCGCAGTACAAACGCCTCGTGTTGTTCGTCCGACAACCATTGGCTGAGGTTCATGCCCGGCAGCTGTCCAGGCAGGCATTCCATGTAGTTGGCCAGGGGCGTGTTGCCGAAGGTCAGGGTCAGGTCCGGAAGGTAGCGGCAGATCATGGCCGGGGAGTCTTCCACGAGGATTCGATAGCGCTCCTCGCTTTCCTTGACCCGTTGCGCCGCCAGGGTCGTCTCGGTCACATCCAGCCACAGGCCCACGGCTTCCACGGGCAACCCGAGGTCGTCGCGCAGCAGCCGGGCTTCATCCAGCAGCCAGTGGTAATTGCCCTGTGTGTCGAGCACTCGGTAGCGACTGCGCACGCTGCCTTCGCGCAGCAGTTGGCGGGTACGGTCGAAGTAGAGGTCGCGGTCTTCGGGGTGGATCCACTGGTTCAGCGTCGCCGGGGTGAAGTCGGCCAGGGTGCGGCCAAGCAGCGGCAGCAAGCTGTCGCTGAAGAACACCGGTTGCAGCGTGCCCTCGACATAGCGCTGCACATAGATCACAGCCGGGGAACTGGCGATCAGGTTATCCAGGCGTGCGTGGGCGGCGGCGGCCTGTTGCTCCTGGTTTTTTATGTCGCTGATGTCGAGCATGAAGCCCACCAGGCGGCGATGCTCACCCGAGCCCAACGCTTGCCCCTGCACGCGATACCAGATGGGGTTAAGCGCCGCGTCGGCACGTTGCAGGCGCACACTGGTGGACAGCGGTTTGCCCAGGGTCTTCAGGTCTTGCAGGCGGCTGGCGAGTTCTTCCCGGTCGGCAGGGTGAATCAGCTTGAGCCACATGGGTAGCGACAGCTGTGTGATGGCCTCGCCTTGGCTCAGGGTGTGCAGCAGCGGTGGGGCGAGTTCGAGGTCTTCAGTGTGTGGGGACAGCTCCCACCAGCCGGTGCCGAGCAATCCTTGCAGCGCGTCGAGGCGTTCCAGTTGCTGTTGATGGCGCAGTTCGCGCAGGCGGCCGAGCAGCGGTGCCGCGAGGGCGGCGGTCAGTTGCAACCAGTCACGGTCGCTGGTGTGTTCCTGACGGTGATACACCCCGCACAGCAGCCATGCGCCCACGCCCAGTCCGTCGCGGTAGGGCACCAGAAAACCATCGGTATTGCCAAACAGGCCTTGCAGGCGTGGGTGTTCGCTGTGGCCACGGTTTACCTCCAGGCTCACTGGCGCCGTGCCGCCCAGGCTGTCGAGGCTGGAGCCCAGGGCTTGGCCGTTGCTCCAGAGTACCGGCGCATCGTGGGCGGTGTAACAGCCCTCGATGCACCACGCCTGGCCCTGCTCATCCAGCAAGGCGATGGCGACGCAGGGGATGTGCCAGTGCTGGGAAATAGCCTGCAGAGTGTCTTGCAGTACTTCGGGCAGGCGCACCAGGCTGCAGACCCGCAGTTGCTCGCTGATCTGGTCGCTCACCCGTTGATTGTGTTCGCGCACCTGGGTGAGTTGGCGATGGGCAATCAGGTCGCCAATGTCCAGCAATTGCAGGAGCCAGCCCTTGCCTTCGGGTTGAACCCAGCCACGGGTATGCAGGGTTTGCCCGGCGAGCCCCTTGAGCTCCAGGTCCAGGCTTTGCCCCTGCCAGTCGCTGGGCGTGCCCTCGATCACCAGGCGGCTCGCCGCAGTGAGGTAGTCGAGCAGCGAGGGTGCCTGTTGCTGTTGCGCAGCGGGGTGTTCGAGTCGATGGCGAAGCGGGCCATGGACATCCATTACGCGGCCCTGGGCGTCCAGGTAGAACAACAACGCGGCGGTTGCCGGGATCGCTGCCGGTGCGTCAGCAGGCAGCTGGTTGCCACGTCCGAGCAGGCGGCCGAAGAGTTTATCGCCTGAGGTCAAAACTGCATGCTCGACTGGGCAGACAGCATGGGAGGCAGGGCGGGGACGGTACCGATGCCTGGCAGTACCAGGAACGGCAGCACACTTTGGAGGCTGGACGTCGGGTAGTTGATGTACACCGTCAACACGCCTGACGAGTTGTAGACGGCCGTCACGTACCCGGGAAGGAATTTGAACTGGGAGGGGATCCACGCCAGTTGTGCCTGCGCCGCACTGACGGCCTGCAGCGGCAGTGCCGTGACGTAGCCAGGCGTGGCGGGGTCCAGCGCGACGCTACGTCTTACGCCTTCGGCGGCGGCCTGGGTAAAGGACTGCATCAGCAATAACGGCAAGCTGTAGCTGACCAGGCCATAAAAGATGGCAAAAAAAATCATGAAGACCATCGCGAACTCCAGCGCGGCGGCACCTTTTTGCTTTTTAGCGAGGCCTTTTTTCATGACTCGTCTACCCTGACTACAATTACCTGATATCAGCATAGAATCATTCAGCAAAAAGGGATTTTTTTTACGTGATTCAAAGCCTCGTCCTGGTCGTTTGGCTCGCGCTGTGCGCTGTGCAAGATATCCGTCTACGTCAGGTCTCCAACCGTTTGACCCTCGGCGCAGCCTTGCTGGCGTTGGGTTACCTGTTCTGGAGCGGTACGACCTGGCTCGGTGCACCGGCTGTCGAGGGCGGTGTGGCCTTTGTCCTGGCGTTGTTGTTCACCCTGCCGGGGTACGCGCTGGGCCGCCTGGGCGCCGGTGACGTGAAGCTGATCGCGGCATTGGGGCTGGCAACCGACTACCTCTACGTACTGGGCACTTTTATCGGCGCCGGCCTCGCGAGCGCAGCTTGGCTGTTGCTGGCGCCCAGGGTGTGGCCGCTGATGAATCAAGGGCTTAGGAACACCTTTCAGTACCTTGATCCGGCACATTCGGCCAGGCAGCCGTTCGTGCCGTTTTTACTGATCGGTTTTTGCCTGTCCTGGTTTTGGATCCCATTAGTCGCCACGTAGGGTAACGCTATGTACATAGTAGGAAAGTACGTCTACGTTTATGGGTAAGTTGTATGGGAAAAATGGTCGGAATGGATACATCGGTCCTTTTGCTTGCCAGGCATGGAGTAGCGCGTGAACAAGCTTACCTCTCAAGTGAAAGTGCTCGTGGTGGACGATCAGCCTTTGATCGTGGAAGAGCTTTGCGAATTTCTTGAAAGCAACGGTTACCGTTGCGTCCCTTGCGCATCCAGCCAGGAAGCCATCGAGCGTTTTCGCGACGATGCCGAGATCGGCCTGGTGCTGTGCGATCTGCATATGCCCGAGATGGATGGCATCGAACTGGTCCAGGCCCTGCAACACCTGGCCGGCAAGCAACGGGTCTTTGAGGCCATCATGCTGACCGGGCGTGCAGACAAGCAGGACGTGATCAAGGCCTTGCGCGCCGGGATTGCCGATTACTACCAGAAGCCGATCAATTTGGGCGAGCTGCTCGAAGGGTTGCAACGCCAGGTGGTCGCGCTGCAGGACCGGCAGAAAGATCTCGACCTGGGGCACCTGAACCAGAAGCTGCAGTTTCTCTCGGCGTCCATCGATGACCTTTATCATGACCTCGACAAGGTGCGCAGCAGTCCGCAATCCGGCCTGTCGACTGAAGCCGAGGGTGAAGTCAGCGACACTGACCGGGTTGAAATACCGGCGATCTTCAATCAGTTGTCGCCCCGCCAACTGGATGTCGCAAGGCTGGTAGGCAAGGGCCAGACCAACTACCAGATTGCCTGTGAGCTGGGCATCACTGAAAACACCGTGAAACTCTACGTGTCCCAAGTGCTGCGCCTGACCCATATGCACAACCGAACCCAGTTGGCGCTGGCGTTATCGCCGAACAATTCTGCGGCGCGCCAGCGCGTCACTGCGCATTAGTTGTTGCTGCCTGGGGTGTTGCCGCCCAGTTTCTGGTCGTAGTACTCAGGAATAGGGTGTTTGTAACTGTCCAGCAGGCGTTGCATGGCCTGGTCGCGTTCAGCGGGCGTGGCCTTCTGCCGGATGGGAGATGCGCGTTCGCCACTGACCTGCAGTTGCAGCCAGCCTTCGGTCTGTTTTTGCTGTGGCGAAGAAGGCCCCGGCTCAATAGCCAGCACCGTCAGCGGCAGGCTGGCGAACAGCAGCGTGGCGAGCAGTGTGAATTTCATCGTGTGTACTCCCTTCAGAGACCTATTTGACCGGCGCTTGCAGCACGTCGCCTACGGTTGCGACCTGATCTTTTGGCGCTGTCGTCGGTGAGACGGGCGCCTTGAGTTGCTGCGCCCGGGCCTGGGCTTGCGTCACTTGTTCCGGGCTCAGGCCCATGCGGCTGGCCACTTGTGCGGCTTGTTCCCAGTTGTCCTGGTAGATCATCAGCGTCACCAGATTGATCGCCGCCAGTTGATCGCTCTGCTTGAGCTCCATGGCCGTCAGGAATTCGAAGCGTGCATCTTCCACGCGCCGTTGATTGAGGTACACCACGCCCAGGTCGTTGCGGATTTTCTCGTCGGTGGGCGACATCCTGGCCGCGCGTTGCAAGTGCGCCATGGCCTGGCCGTTGTCTCCCCTGGCCGCTGCCAGCTGGCCGAGCCCGTGCTCGCCTTCGGCAGCCATGCAGGTGCCGAGCAGGCTGCGGTACAACGGTTCGGCTTCGCTGCGGCCCAGCAGGCGGTACACCTTGGCCTGGCGCTGGCGCACCTGGGGCAGGTTGTCCGGCAGGTTTTGCAGGTTGGCCAGGCTGGCGTGCAGCTTGCCCTCGTTGGCCATGTCGTCGGCCAGGTTCAGCGATAACTCCTGATTGGAGTTGGGCTTGGCACAACTGCCCTGCGCGCTGAAACCCGCCCACGGCAGTTGCCCGTTACTGGCGCAACCACTTAACAACAACAGGCTGCAGGCGACCATCAATGTCTTCATTGCATGTCCTCTCAAGGCACGAAGGCTTTGGCGATGGCGATAAAGCCAGGGCCGGCCAATACGATCAGTAATGCGGGAAACAGGAACAGCATCATCACCACGGACATTTTGGCGGACATCTTGGAAATGTATTCCTGCAGGCGGGTCAGGCGCCGGTCATCCAGCAACTGCTTGAGCGATTGCAGCGACTTCATTGCCCCGCCGCCCTGATGCAGAAGCTGCTGGAGGATCAGGCACGTGTCGCTGAGTTCATCGACGTCCAGCATCTGGCTGGCCTTGTTCAATTCCTCCCCCAACTCCAGCCCGGAATCGACGCGTGCCAGCACCAGGCGCAGTTCGGCGGTCAGTACCGGCAGCAACTTTTGCGCGTCGTAGGCCATGACCCGCAGCGCCTGCTCCACGGCCATGCCTGACTCAAACAGAATGCGCACCAGGGGGATGAAGGTCGCTACTTCCCGGGAGATTTTCCCCTGGCGTCTTTTGGCAAGTGCAACCAGTACTCGCTTGGGCAGCAGGTATCCGATGATCACGCCCAGCAGGGAGATCACCCACTCATGCTCAGTGCCGGGAAAGAACAGCTCCAGTGTCATCGCGGTCAGCCCCAGCAAAACTATCGGTGAACCGATCTGGCAAGCGGCGAACATCGAGCGTTGGCTGGTTTTTCTCCAGCCCATGCGGTTGAGCAGGATTTGGGTTTCGTTATCGAGGCTGATGGTGCGCTGGCCGATCCGGGTGCTGCCCAACTGGTGCAACCACTCACTCATTTTGTCATTGCGGCTTGGCTCGCCCTGCAGCCGCTGGGCGACCACGCGTTGTTGACGACGACTGCTCAGGATATTCGCCAGCAGCAGTGATAACGCGGCAAGAAACAATACGGCACTGATCAGTATCGCCATCTCAGATACTCCGCAACATGCGCCACAGCGCCACGCATCCGATGACTTGCAAGGCGAACGCACCGAGCATCAGGCGTTGGCCGCTGTGGTCATCCCACATGGCCATCAGGTACGTCGGATTAACGAGCAGGAAGTAGCCCGCGACACTCACCGGCAGTACCGCCAGCACCAGCGCGGTCACCCGGGTTTCACCGGTCATGGCGCGTAATTGCCGTGCGCCCTGGTCGCGCTCGCGGATCATCTTGATCAGGTTTTCCAGCAGCTCACTGGCGTTGCCGCCGTAGCGGTGGTTGACCTTGAGGCCCAGGGCAAACAGGCGCAATTCATCCTGTTCATAAAACTCGGCATAGTCATGAGCGGCCTCCGGCAGGCTGACACCCAATTGCACATTGCGCTTGATACGGCCCATGGACTTTTTCAACGGGTCGTCACTGGCATCGATTCCGCTCAGGATGGCGTCCGCCAGGGTGCGTCCGGATTTCAGGCTGCGTACGGCGTGATCGAGCAATTGCGGGAGTTGTTCGATCATCCGGCGCAGCCGCCGCTGGTAGCGTACGGCGATGTACAGGCGCAGTGCCAAGGGCGGTGCCGCCACCATCACAAACAAGCCTATCCACTGGCCCACGAGCCCCCCCAGCAGGGCGCCAAAGGCCCACAGGGTCAGCCACAGGCCGAGGCGCTCGGTTGGCCGGCCGAGGCCTGCACGGATAAACGTGCGTTCCAGGCTGGTGGTCACCGCGTTGTCTTTCATGGCCTGGGGTTGCCCTTCGGCCAGGCGTTCCAACACCCGGTCGGTCTGGGCCTTGCGCAAACCGTTGCGCATCAGGCCTATCCCCAGCACCAGAAGGGCTACGGCGAGCAGGGCGAGCAGAATCGGACCGATCATCGGGTTGCCTCCTACACCGGCAGGTGACCTTCGTGACGCAACTTGTCACCGGCCGGGTTGACCGCTTCGCGCAGGAAGCCAAAGCCGGTGCGCTTGTCGTGGCGAAACAGGGTGTTGGTGACGTACACGTCTTCGCGGATGCCCACCACTTCCACCACTTCGCTGACACAGCGGCGGCCATCGGGCAGGCGCGTCAGCTGGATCACCACATCCAGCGCCGCGCAGATCATTTGCCGCAGGGTTTTTTCCGCGACGACCCGGCCGGTCAGGCCCACCAGGGTTTCCAGGCGCAGCAAGGCGTCCTGGGCGTTGTTGGCGTGCACGGTACTCATCGAGCCGTCGTGGCCGGTGTTCATGGCGGTCAACACATCGATGACTTCCACGCCCCGGATCTCGCCGAGGATGATCCGGTCGGGGCGCATCCGCAGGGCGTTGCGGATCAAGTCACTGGCCTTCACTTCCCCATGCCCCTCGGCATTGGGCGGGCGGGTTTCCAGGCGCACAACGTGGGGATGGCCCAGTTGCAACTCGGCCACGTCTTCGATGGTGACCAGGCGCTCGCGGGGGTTGATCAACTGGCTGAGAATGTTCAGCAGTGTGGTTTTACCGGTGCCGGTACCGCCGCTGATCAGGATGTTGCAGCGCTTGCCGACGGCTTCCTTGAAAAAGTCGAAAATGGCCTGGTCGATGGTTTGCATGGCCACCAGGTCGCTGCTTTTAAGCATGTCCTTGCGAAACTTTCGAATCGACAGGCACGGCCCGTCCAGGGCAATCGGCGGAATGATCGCATTGACCCGGCTGCCATCGGGCAGGCGCGCATCGACCATCGGCGACGACTCATCCAGCCGGCGTCCCAGGGGGGCGAGGATGCGCTGCATGACCCGCTCGACATGGTGGTCGTCAATGAAGCGTAAGTCACTTTGTTGCAGCAGGCCATCGCGTTCGACGAATACCCGGTGCGGGCCGTTGACCAGGATCTCGGTGACGGTCGGGTCGCGCAGCAGCACTTCCAGCGGGCCGAAACCGGTCAGCTCATCGACGATCTCTTCGGCCAGGCGCTCCATCTCATAGCGGGAAATCGCCAGGTGCATACGTGTGATGTATTCGGCCACCTTGTCGATCACAAACTGCGCCAGGGACTGGCGTGTGCCTTCCAGCAGGTTTTTTCCCGAATCCTCGATGGCATCGATGATGTAGCGATGCAGCACCAGCTTCAGGCCGTCGTGATCGGTGTTGCCGACGTTGCCGCGCGGGGCGACGCCAAACAGCTTCTCGCCGTTCATTTGGTCCTCAGAAGGCGGTTGAGCCAATTGGTGGAGGGTTTTTCCAGGCCCTCGGAGCGTTTTGCCAGGCGCTCACCCAAGCCGCGCAACGTCTGTGTCAGGGCTTCCCGTGGGGCCAGGGCGAACAGGGTCTGGGCCTGGTTCTTGGCACTCAGGCGCACTTCCGGGCTCCAGGGCAGGACGGCGATTACTTCCAGCCCGAAGATCTTGCCCAGTGCCTCCGAGTCCGGGGCGGCCCCCTTTAGGTAGCGGTCTACCAGCAGGCGGGCATGGTCGAGCTTCATGCCTTTTTCTCGCCACAGATTGAGTACGGCCAGGTTGCGGCGGCAGTCCGGCACGCTTTGGTCGGTGCACCACAGCAGTTTGTCGCAATGGCTGACAAAGGTGCGCAAGGCTTCGCTGTCGGGTTGGCCGGTCAGGTTCACCACGATGTGCTGGAAGTGCTGGCGCAGGGCGCTGAGCAACATGTACAGCTCGGCCGCGCTGGTCCGTTCCAGGGGCTCGTCGTTGTTGTGGTAGGCGAGGATGCGCAGACCGGCTTCGGCGGTGGTGAAGGCGCTGTTGATCAGGGTTGAGTCCAGGCGCCGCAAGTGACGCAGGGCGTCGCCGAAATGAAAAGAACTCTCCAGCCCCAGCAGTGCGAGGCTGTCAGCGAGTGGCAGGCCCAGGTCGAGCAACAGCGTTTGCTGCCCGCTTTTTTGCACCACCAGCGCCAGGTGGCTGGCGATCAGCGCGCCGTCGGCATTGCCTTGGGTGCCGTAGAGCACGGTCAGCCCGCCTAGATGGGTATTCGGGGTGACCGCCGGCAAGCGTTTGCTCAGGCGCCGAACCAGGCCGGCAACCTCACTGGAGCGCGAGCCGTAGGCCACGAAATCCCGTGCGCCGGCGCGCATCGCGTTCAGTACAAGCTGGTTGTCCATGCCATCGCCCAAGGCGACGATGGCAAGCATCGGCTTGGCTTCCAGGGCACCTTCGATCAGGGCGCACTGGGTGGTGACGTGTTCCCGGTCCAGGCCGATGAACACCAGGTTGGCGAACGTCACGTCTACCAGTGCCAACAGTTCGTCGAGGCTGCCGGCACCGGCGCTGACCACTTGCCCCAGGGGCGCGAGCGCGCCCTGAAGCCATTCCAGATCCGTGGTGTTGCGGGTAATTGCCAAAAAGGTCTGGCTCAGGCTCTCACTCATTCGGACAGTCCACTGCGGCGGTCGAAATTGCCGTTTTCGAGGAAGTACAGGCGGTACCAGTTCGGGTCGTAATTGCGCAGCTTTTCCCCTGGCAACGAAGGCAGTTGGGCGTTGGCCGCCAAGGGCTGCACGAGGTGCGGGGTGACGATCATCAGCAGCTCTTTTTCCTGGCGATTGATGCTGGAGTCGCGAAAGAATGCACCGAGGATCGGGATGTCACCCAGGCCCGGGAATTTGCTGACGCTGGAGGTGTTGTTGGTGCTGATCAGGCCGCTGATCACGAAGCTTTCGCCGTCGGCCAGGGAGATGCTGGTGTCGGTGCGCCGGATGGTCAGCGCCGGCACGGAGATACCCTGGATGTTGACCGCGTTGGTGTAGTCCAGCTCACTGACCTCTGGCGCGACCTTCAGGGAAATTCGCCCATGGTCGATGACGGTCGGGGTCAGGGTCAGGCGAATACCGAACTCTTTGTATTCGATGGAGATGGTGTTGCTGCCGCTGCTGGGCACCGGGATCGGTACTTCACCACCGGCGAGGAAGGTCGCACTTTGGCCACTGAGCGCCACCAGGCTCGGCCGGGCCAGGGTGTAGGCAAAGCCGCTGCTTTCCAGGGCGTTGATCATGGCCGAGACACGGCCGCCGCCAAAGCCGATGTTGAAGGTGTCGTTGTTCACCGGGAGCCCACGGAATCCTGTGGCCGCGGGGTTGGCAACATTGTTCGGGGCGCCGAACAGAAAGTTGCCGCCCCGGCCAAAGATCGAGGTACTGGCCTCCTTGAGTTTGGTGCGGCTCACTTCTACAAAGCGGATGTCGGTTTGCACCTGGCTGGGCAGCGTCGGGTCATCGGACGGCGCCAGGGCCAGGCTGGTCAGGGCTGACGTGGCCTTGCCCTTGACGAACACCATGCTTTGGCGCGGGCTGCTGGAGCAGGCCGTCCAGACCATCAGGCTGGTGGTGCCCGAGGCGATGCCGGTGAGCAGGAACGCCTGGTTGCCGTTGACCTGCACATCGGCCACTTTCGGATCGCCAATGGCCAGCCGCGTAATCGGCACCGGCGACTGGATAGCCTGTTGAGCGCCTTCACCCACCTCCAGCACCGGCGGCAGCTGGCCCAGGCCCGTGCAGTTGCCGGGTGCTGCCAGTGCAACGCCGACAGGCAGGCTCAGGGTGAGAAGTGCCCAGAAAATTCGCGAAAAAGACCACACGAAACGACTGCTCATTCAAGGCATCCTTAGCTCTTTCAGGGCGTTTGTTGGGTAACCTGATTGCCACGTATTACTTCGACGCCTGAACGCCTTGGCGCACCATTGCCGGCGGGACTCAGGCCGTTGACGGGCGCTGTGCTGAAGGCCAGCTGGTTGAACTGGTAGAGCTCGCGCCGGGTGTTTTCCAGGTGGGTCGCGGACTCCGTTTCACCGGCCCAGTATTGGCTCAGCAGTTGTTCGTCGGCACTGCGCACAGCCAGGCGCAATACGCCGGACTGGGCTGCGAGCATCAGCCGGCTCAGGAGCTCCTCCGGTACCGCGAGGAGTACCGTGCGCGCGCTGGCGCGACTCTGCTGCGCCTTGAGTTTTTCGTCTGGGGTGGTCGGTGGTACGGAGCCGGGCGTGCCGTCGTTGGTCAGCCCCAGTTGATCGCCGACGCCCAGCAGGCGCAAGGCGGGCACCACGATTTGTGCGGACTGCTGCGGGTTGCTGGCTTCCTGGCGCAGGAAGAGCAGGACGTCCACATAGTCCCCCGGGGAGAGTTGCCCGCTGGCGCCGATCACTTCATCCACGGCGACGGCAAGCGCGCGTTCGTTAGGGCGGATCATTCGCGCCAGGGTGCCGCCGGAGTTGAAGCTCTCCTCGGTCAGCCAGGTCCCGGCCGACAGCGGCCGCCACGGGATCTTGCCCACGGCCTGGTCGAGGCTGGTGAGGCTGCCGGCGGGAACCGTGCGCAGTTTTTCCAGGGTCAGGTCGGCGGCGGTGAGCGCAACAAAAGGTGCAACGTCATGGGCCAGCACCACCACCGGTTGGCGGGTCTGGTCTTCGGCGACGGGTTGCACGACTTCAGGTGTTTGGGGCACGGGCGGTGCGACAGGGGCAGGGCGGCTGAGTACCAGGCCCCAGTAGCCTGCAATCAGTGCACCTACCAACAGCAGCCCGGCGAGGATCAAGCTAATCCGACTGTTCATGAAGGCTCTCCCTTTCCTGCTGCATCCACTGCTGTTCCCACTAATGCTTGCGTATCCGGATCGCTTCAAGCTTCTAACTATTTCGCTATTTGAAGGTAGTTCAGCTAAGACAAAACGCCATTACCGGGCGAAAAATATCTCCAGAAACCTCTGCGAAAGTGGGATTTTTGGCGTCAGCCGGCCGACTAATACTTTGTGATTAATCAGTTCTTACAGTTGTTGGTCTGGGGTTTGTTGACAATGCTCTAGTGGCACACCGAAATCATTTTTGTGATGCCGCGATACCAGCGCCGTGGGCGCAAAGGAGAAGTCATTATGTTCCTTGATCTTATTCGCATGGGTTTCATCAAAGTCCAGATTTTTTTCTATTCCAAAGAGGGCGCATCGGGTATCGAATACGCACTGGTTGCGGCGATGGTCGCTGTGGCGCTGGCTGCTTTTATTACACCTATCCGGACGGCCATAACCGGCGTCTTCAACTCGATACAGGCCGGCATTCATACCTGACCCCGGTACTCGCCTAAACGTGCAGGTTCCGCTGAATGATCTATTGCGTATCAGGCATTTCCACATGAACTCCTCTTCGGCTCCCCGGCAACAAATCCTTTTGGTGGATGACGAAGAGGACGCCCTTATTGAACTGGCCGAGTCGCTGGAGAATGAAGGCTTTGTCTGTTTTACCGCGACCTCGGTCACCTTTGCCTTGCAGGAGCTGACCCTGCACCCCGATATCGCACTGGTGATTACCGACCTGCGCATGCCCGAGGAAAGCGGTATTTCCTTGATCAAGCGTCTGCGCGAACACACCGCTCGCCAGCACTTGCCGGTGATCGTCATGTCCGGCCACGCCGAGATGGATGATGTCAGTGACATGCTGCGCCTGCAGGTGCTGGACCTGTTCCGCAAGCCGATCTACCTGGTGCGCTTGATCGATACCCTCAACAACCTCTTCCCCATCCCCAAGATCAGATTGATGTAGGAGCGAGCTTGTGTGGGAGCGGGCTTGCTCGCGAAAAACGTCAACGATAACGCGGGCAGTCTGGTTCCCCGCGTTGTCTGGACGTTCTTCGCGAGCAAGCTCGCTCCCACAGGGATCAGAGTTGGTAGCTGAAACTCAGCGTATACCGCGGCCGCCGATTGAAGCTGTCCAGGGCGATATCCGACATTGGCTTGGCCGCTTCCAGCGCGATGTTGTAGTACTTGTTATCCCCGAAGCGCAGGCCCACCGCCGCTGACGACATGTTGTTGCCCTTGGCCGGCAGTTCGTTGAACCAGGTCTTGGCCTTGTCGAGCACCACGTACGGCTGCAGGATTTTTACCCACTCACCGCTGCGGTTGAAGCTGTAGTTGACCTCATACGCCACGCCCCAGCCCTTGTCGCCCGAGCCCTGGTCATCCGGGTAGCCACGCCCGAAATTCTGCCCGCCGAACGTCGCGCGTTCGCTGTCGGGCAGGGTGTCGTTGCTCCAGTAGAAGGCACCCGATGCCACGCCTTGCCAGTTGTCGAAGAACTTGTCGCTCTGTACGCCCGAGACGCGCAGGCGGAAGAAGTCGATGTCGGGTTTTATGCCCTCGAAGTCACTCCGGGTGCTGGCGCCCAGGCCGTCGATGCCCTGGTACAGGCCGGCGCTGAGAATGCGCAGTTGGCGCGTGTCGGATTTGCGCCAGTCACCTTCGAACGCCAGGGCGCGCAGGTTGGTTTCCAGGTCGAAACGTTGCGGGAAACCCACCAGTTGATAACGGGTGGTCTGGTCCACGGCATAGAGTCGCGTGCCCAGGGTCAATGACTCGGTAGGGGAGGCAATCAGCGGATGGCTGAGGCCGACGGAGTAGCGGTCAACCTCCTGGTGTGGCTTGAGTTCAAAACCGCCGTCCAGCTGCACATTGCTGCGCGGGTCGGCGCGGTAGCGCTCGGCGTTGACCACCAGTTGAGTGCCCTCGGCATTCACGAACTGGCTGTAGCCCAGGCGGTAGTAATGCTCCTTGTCCTCGCCGGGCGGGAACAGGCCGCTGACGCTCAGTTGTTCGCCCATGGATGTCTGGGAATTGCTGGTGCCGGTGATCAGGGCTTGCAGGCCGCCACGGCTGTCGTCCGTCATGCTCATGCTACTGGTGAAGGGTTTGCGCGAGGCCTGGATCTGCATGCGCGTGCCGCCATCGGTGGTGCCCGGCGGCGGTACTTGCGCCTGCAGCGTTACACCTGGAATGCGGCCCATCAAGGTGGTGTAGCGTTCGAAGGTCTTGCGGGTCAGCGGGCGCTCGGCCAGCAGCTTGGCCGCCAGTTTGTCGACGTAGGCCGAGACCGAGCCAATGTCGCCCTGCACGTTGTAATCCTTGATGTAGCCCTCCACCAGCACCACGCGCACCAGACCGTTTTCGAAGCGCTGGTCGGGCAGGTACGCGTAGGACAACAGGTAGCCGTCCTGCTGGTAGCGGCGGGTGATGCCGCGGGTGGCTTCGATCAGTTGTGCAAGGGTGGTTTCATGGCCGATCAGCGGTTCGAAAACCTTGGCCACATCCTGGAGCGGGTAGATCGTCCCACCGTCGATTTGCAGCTTGCGGATGGTCACTTTGGTGTCCATCAACAATGGCTGGCCCTGGGTTGCCGCCGGCTCGGGCAGTTGGGTCTGTGGGGTGACCGGGCGATAGGCATCGGCGGGGAGGTTGGGTACCGGCAGGTTGCGAATGGTGTCGTTGCTGTTGAGGTAGCTGGGCAGGGTCTCGGCATGGACGCTGGCAGCAATGAGGGTGAGCAGAAACAAAGGCGTCAAGGCGCGCATAGGACACTCCATGGTCAAAACTGCTGCAGCGTTTTCGCTAGGCCCGCCGGGTTCTGGGACACGGTTCGCAAAGCCATTCATTGGCCAATAAAAAAGACGAGAGACTCGTTGGAATCTCTCGTCTCAACCAAGCGTAGGCGCTGTAGGGGAGGCCGTCTAATGGCCAGGTGCAATTCTATTTTTTGCCGGTCAGCCCACCGAGCAGACCTCCCAGGCCGCCGCCTGTGTTTGCATTTGCATTGGCAGTGCCCGTAGCGGAGGCACCGGCACCCACGTTCAAGCCACCGAGCAGACCGCCACCGTTACTGCTGGTGCCGCCGGTTACCAGGCCACCCACCGAGCCGACGGTATTGCCGACGGCATTCAGGGTACCGCCCACAGCGTTATTCACCGGATTGGCATTCGCCGCCGTCAGGTTGGTGCCCAGGCTGCTGACTGCGCCGCCGACCTGGGTAACCAGACCATTCACCGGTGCGCCGATCCCGGTGCTGGTGCCGATGTTTTGCGTCAGGTTGGCAACACCCGAGGTCACTGGGTTGAGTGCGGTGCCGACATTGGTCGCCAGGCCTGCAACGGGAGCCGTGGCTGCAGTGTTGGCCACGCCATTGCCACCGATCAGGGTGCCGAGCGACGCGACGGTGTTACCCACTTGGCCGCCGGTCACACCGGCTGCACTGACAGTGCCGTTGGTGTTGCCGGCATTCAGGCCGTTGCCGACGTTGGCGACAAGACCGCCGACGAGTTCAGGCAGGCCCGATTGAGGGGTCGTGGTGGCCGGGTTGACGTAACCGCTCGACTTATCAAGGGTGGTGCCAACGCCAGTCAACACGCCACCGACGAGCGTCCCGACAGGGTTGCCTGCGCCGCCGGCGCTGGCCACCTGGCCGCCAAGGCCGGTGACAGTGGAGCCGACTTTATCCAGTACGCCGCCGACCGGGTTGCCCAGGCCTGTTTTATTGCCCAGGTTGCCGGTGGTGTTTTCCACCAGGGAGACCACCGGTACCAATACGCTTTTACCCACCGTATTGGTCACGCTGCCCAATGGCCCGGTGGTGCTGGCAGTGCTCAAGGTATCGCCGAGCATCGTGACGGCCTGGCCGACCTGATCAACCACGCCACCTGCCGCACCGCCCACGCCACCGGTCAAGCCGCCGACTACGGGAATGCCGCCGAGTGTGGTGCCCAGGGATTTGCCGGTGTTGGAAACGCCGGTGCCCAGGTCGGCAACGCCATCGGCCACACCGGCAACGGTTGTGCCCACGGAGTTGCTATTGGTACCCAGCGTGCCCAGGCCGTTGCTCAAGCCGCCGCCGATACTGTTGACGGCGGTGCCTGTCGCGGTGACCAGCCCGCCGGCAGTGGTGCCGACAATGGGAACCGTGGTCAGGGTTGTGCCCAGGTTACCTACAGTGGTGCCGACATTACCGACGACACCGCCCACAGCGCCTACTACCTGGCCGGTGACCAGGGGAGTGGTCGAGCCGGTGCCGCCGCCAGTACCACCGCCAGTGCCGCCACCGGTACCACCGCCGGTACCTCCACCAGTGCCGCCGCCGGTGCCACCACCGGTACCTCCACCAGT
>NZ_JACAPH010000004.1:343825-370457 GCF_013385805.1 Pseudomonas sp. C6002
CAGTGCCGCCGCCAGTGCCACCACCGGTACCGCCGCCGGTGCCTCCACCTGTTCCACCGCCAGTACCGCCGCCAGCATCCGGAGAGGAGGCTGCGACGCTACTGTGATGACCACCACCACCGCTGCTGCAGCCTCCGAGGCTTACTGCCAGAATCAGGGCCAGCGCGGTACTTGCTTTCCACAACACGACTTGAGTTTTCATGATTGAGTTCCTTGCACCTGGTACAGCCTTTGTTGTTTTCGAAGTTCGCTGTTTCTAGGGACAGCGATACATTCGTCCGTTATGGCTATAACAGTCCCGGGTGCGCGCTCTCGCAACGCTCAACTTGGTATTAACGATTTATATACACGAAGAGTTAGTTTGCTTAACGACTAATACCAAGGGTGTAGAAGGCGGCGGTGTTTAAGTTGTAAGTTTATTAAAATCAATGAGTTGATAAGAGTAGCGAGCTATCGATAGCTCGCTATAACTTAAGATGTATATATACAATTTATCAGGCGATGGGCCGCCAGCGGCCGACCATGTGTTCAATGTCCCCGGCGCCTTTAAGTTGCAGCTCACCGCTGGAGCCGGGGGCGCTCGTGAACAACGTTACCTCACTGGGCAAACGCACCGGCTTTTTAAACTCGACATCTATCTCGAGATTGGCGGCTGGCAAATGCTCACTCAGTGCCGCCAGTGTGCGGGCCTTGTTCCACAGCCCATGGGCGATGGCCTGGGGAAAGCCGAATAACCTGGCAGTGAGGGCGCTCAAGTGAATCGGGTTGTAGTCGCCGGACACCCGGGCGTAGCGGCGGCCAACATCGGCGGGGGCTTTCCAGCGGGTCAGTTCGGCGACAGCGGCAGGGGGTTGCAGCGGGTTGTCCGTTGCTGCGCCATCGAGTTTCACACCGCGACAGAGCATCCGGCTTTGCGCTTCCCACAGTAGCCCCAGTGAATCTTCGACTGTGGTCACAATATCGAATGTCGCGCCCTTGGCATGGGGCTGCAAATTC
Source organism: Pseudomonas sp. C6002 (assembly GCF_013385805.1). NCBI lineage: Bacteria > Pseudomonadati > Pseudomonadota > Gammaproteobacteria > Pseudomonadales > Pseudomonadaceae > Pseudomonas > Pseudomonas sp. C6002. The sequence goes on from NZ_JACAPH010000004.1 coordinate 344,822, forward strand.
TGCGCGTAAACGCCGACCGTCACGTCACTCACACCGCCCAACGGGCGCAGGATGCGGATCCGGTTGCTCAGGTGGATCAATCCCAGCAGCGGGAAAGGAAACGCCTTGTCAGTGAGCAATTGCATCTGCAGGCCGAATGCCAGGATATGCGGATAGGTGGCCGGCAAGACCGGGCTGTCGGCAAACCCGCAGACCTTGCGATAGGCCGCCACTTCCCTGGGGTTCACACTGACCCGGCAGCGCAACCCTTGCTCGGGCAGCGTGGTGCCGGTGATCTTGCGCTTGAGTGCCGCGCGCCAATACAGCGGCGGCAGGAACGGGGTGCTGCCTAATGTGTGCCACTCCATGCTTACGCTCCCAATAGACTTTGCCCGCACACCCGAAGTGCCTGCCCGCTGACCGCGCCCGAGCCCGGCTGGCCGAGCCAGGCCACCGCCTCGGCGACGTCCTGGGGCAAGCCGCCCTGGCCCAGCGAACTCATGCGGCGCCCGGCCTCACGCAGGGCGAAGGGAATGTGTGCGGTCATCTGGGTTTCGATAAAACCGGGGGCCACGGCATTGATGCTGATCCCGCGCTCACCGAGCAACGGCGCCCAGGCCTGGGCCAGGCCAATCAGCCCAGCCTTGCTCGCGGCGTAGTTGGTTTGCCCGCGGTTGCCGGCGATGCCGCTGATGGATGCCAGCAGCACCACGCGACCGTTGTCGTGCAGGGTGCCGCTGTCCAGCAGCGCCTTGGTCAGCACTTGCGGCGCGTTGAGATTGACCGCCAAGACTGCGTCCCAATATTCCGGCGTCATGTTGGCCAGGGTTTTATCGCGGGTGATGCCGGCGTTGTGCACCACGATGTCGATGCCGTCCGGCAGGTGTTCGATCAGTTGGGTGGCGGCGTCTTCGGCGCAGATATCCAGGGCGATGCTGCGGGCGCCCAGGCGCGCGGCCAGGGCATCGAGGTCGGCCTTGGCTTGTGGCACGTCCAGCAGGATCACCTCGGCACCGTCGCGGGCCAGGGTTTCGGCGATCGAGGCACCGATGCCGCGGGCGGCGCCGGTCACCAGGGCCTTGTGCCCGGCGAGCGGGCGCGTCCAGTCCGCGACCTGGGTCGCGCAAGGGTTCAGGCGAATGACCTGGCCGGAGATATAGGCACTTTTCGGCGAGAGGAAGAACCGCAACGCACCCTCCAATTGATCCTCGGCCCCGTCGCCCACGTACAGCAATTGCAGGACGCCGCCGCTGCGCAGCTCTTTGGCCAGCGACCGGCTGAAGCCTTCAAGGGCCCGTTGGGCACTGGCGGCAAACGGGTCGCCGAGGCTTTCCGGGGCGCGGCCAAGGATCACCAGGTGCGCGCTGTGATCGAGATTTTTCATCAGCGGCTGAAAGAATTCCCGCAGCTGTTTGAGTTGATCGGTGTGCTGCAGTTGGCTGGCGTCAAATACCACGGCCTTGAGCTTGGGCCCGTGGCCGGGAATCCAGGTGGTTGCCGTCGACGGTTCGGTGCCGTAGCTATAGATAGCGTCGGTCAGCTTGTTGGCGAACGGCAGGATTTTTGTCGCCAGCGGGCCGCCGCCGATCAGCAGCGCACCCTCCATCGGACGCAGGCGTCCGGCCTGCCAGCGTTCCAGGCGTACCGGTGACGGCAGGCCAATGGCGGCGACCAGGCGATGGCCGAGGCTGGAGTTGGCGAAGTCGATATAACGGTCAGACATGGAACGCTCTCCGAGTGCTGGGGTTCAAACGGTGGACCATCAATAGGTGAAAGTCGTTCGATTGAGCCTAGGCTAGGCTCAGAGATTCACCCCATAACCTCAAGGGAGCTTTCCATGACTCAATTGCGCCGTGTAGCGATCATTGGCGGTAACCGCATCCCCTTCGCCCGCTCCAACGGCCCTTACGCCACGGCGAGCAACCAGGCGATGTTGACCGCCGCCCTCGAAGGCCTGATCGAACGCTACAACCTGCACGGCCTGCGTATTGGCGAGGTGGCCGCCGGGGCGGTGCTCAAGCATTCCCGCGACTTCAACCTGACCCGCGAGTGCGTGCTGGGCTCGCGCCTGTCGCCGCAAACCCCGGCCTACGATATTCAGCAGGCCTGTGGCACGGGGCTGGAAGCCGCGTTGCTGGTGGCGAACAAGATTGCGCTGGGGCAGATCGAAAGCGGGATTGCCGGCGGCGTCGACACCACGTCCGACGCGCCTATCGGGGTGAATGAGGGCCTGCGCAAAATCCTGCTGCAAGCCAATCGCAGCAAATCCATGGCGGATAAACTTAAAGTCTTGTTACAACTTCGTCCCCATCACCTCAAGCCGGAGCTGCCGCGCAACGGCGAACCGCGCACCGGGTTGTCCATGGGCCAGCATTGCGAGTTGATGGCGCAGACCTGGCAGATCCCCCGCGCCGAGCAGGATCAGTTGGCGCTGGAAAGCCACCAGAAAATGGCCGCGTCCTACGCCGAAGGCTGGCAAAACGATTTGCTCACGCCCTTTCTTGGCCTGACCCGCGACAACAACCTGCGCCCCGACCTGACCCTGGAAAAACTCGCCAGCCTCAAGCCCGCCTTCGAGCGCAGTGAAAAGGGCACCCTCACCGCCGGTAACTCGACGCCGCTGACCGATGGCGCCTCGTTGGTGCTGCTGGGCAGTGAAGCCTGGGCCAAGGAGCGCGGCTTGCCGATTCTCGCCTACCTGCGCGATGGCGAAGCGGCGGCGGTGGATTTCGTCAACGGCGCCGAAGGCCTGCTGATGGCGCCGGTGTACGCCGTGCCTCGCCTGCTGGCGAGGAATGGCCTGACCCTGCAGGACTTCGATTACTACGAGATTCACGAAGCCTTTGCTGCCCAAGTGTTGTGCACGCTGAAAGCCTGGGAAGATCCGGAATACTGCAAGACCCGCCTGGGGCTGGATGCACCGCTGGGCTCTATCGACCGCAGCCGCTTGAACGTCAAGGGCAGCTCATTGGCCGCCGGCCATCCGTTTGCTGCCACGGGCGGGCGGATCGTCGCCAACCTGGCCAAGCTGCTGGACGCAGCCGGCAAGGGCCGGGGCCTGATCTCGATCTGCGCCGCCGGGGGCCAGGGCGTCACCGCGATTATTGAGCGCTGATCTCGGCTATGATCGGGCCGCCGGTCAATTTGGCATATTGGATGCATTCTTAAGCGGTCAAAGGTCGGTACCCTCTCCCCGCGGCGAGAGGATTGCCGTATAACGAGTGCCATACGCGTGTTTGGTAATAAAGGACCCACAATAAAAGCTGATGAAGACTCCTAAACGCATTGAACCCCTGATCGAGGACGGTCTGGTCGACGAGGTGCTGCGCCCACTCATGAGTGGTAAAGAAGCAGCTGTTTACGTGGTGCGCTGCGGCAACGAGTTACGTTGCGCCAAGGTCTACAAGGAGGCGAATAAACGAAGTTTTCGTCAGGCGTCCGAATACCAGGAAGGCCGCAAGGTCCGCAACAGCCGTCAGGCCCGGGCCATGGCCAAGGGCTCCAAGTTCGGCAAGAAAGAAACCGAAGATGCCTGGCAGAACGCTGAGGTAGCGGCGCTGTTTCGCCTGGCCGGTGCGGGTGTTCGCGTGCCCAAGCCGTACGACTTCCTCGAAGGCGTGCTGCTGATGGAGCTGGTGGCCGATGAATACGGCGACGCGGCGCCACGGTTGAACGACGTGACGCTGGAGCCGGACCAGGCCCGTGAATACCACGCCTTCCTGATTACCCAGATCGTGCTGATGTTGTGTACCGGCCTGGTGCACGGTGACCTTTCCGAGTTCAACGTGCTGCTGACGCCGACGGGCCCGGTGATCATCGACCTGCCTCAGGCGGTGGATGCAGCGGGCAACAACCACGCGTTCAGCATGCTGGAACGGGATGTGGGCAACATGGCTTCCTACTTCGGGCGCTTTGCCCCGGAATTGAAGAAGACCAAGTACGCCAAGGAGATGTGGGCGCTGTATGAAGCCGGCACTCTGCACCCGGCCAGTGTGTTGACCGGCGAGTTCGACGAACCGGAAGAGCTGGCTGACGTGGGCGGTGTTATCCGCGAGATCGAAGCGGCGCGGCTCGATGAAGAGCGTCGCCAGGCGATTCGCGCGGCAGACGATGCGCCACCGAGCAAGGCGTCGGAAGAGCCGCCACCGCCGCCTTGGATGCAGTGATCCAACGGCGAGTGGATATCCAAATGTGGGAGCGGGCTTGCTCGCGAAAGCGCTGGTTCAGTCAACTGATGTATTGACTGACACTCCGCATTCGCGAGCAAGCCCGCTCCCACATTAGGTTCCGTGCATGCCTGGTTAAACTTGCTCAGGTGCAACAACTGCCCGACGCCAACGCCTTGAGAATCGGGCAATCCGGCCGATGGTCACCCTGGCAGTGTTCCACCAGGTCCTGCAACGTATCGCGCAATTGCCCCAGCTCGCGGATCTTCTGGTTCAGCTCATCGATATGCTGGCGGGCCAGCGCCTTCAGGTCGGCACTCGCACGGCCCCGGTCCTGCCAGAGGGTCAGCAACTCGTGCGGCAGACGATGCGCCACCGAGCAAAGCGTCGGAAGAACCGCCACCGCCGCTCTGGATGCAGTGATCCAACGGCGAGTGGATATCCAAATGTGGGAGCGGGCTTGCTCGCGAAAGCGCTGGTTCAGTCAACTGATGTATTGACTGACACTCCGCATTCGCGAGCAAGCCCGCTCCCACATTAGGTTCCGTGCATGCCTGGTTAAACTTGCTCAGGTGCAACAACTGCCCGACGCCAACTCCTTGAGAATCGGGCAATCCGGCCGATGGTCACCCTGGCAGTGTTCCACCAGGTCTTGCAACGTATCGCGCAATTGCCCCAGCTCGAGGATCTTCTGGTTCAGCTCATCGATATGCTGGCGGGCCAGCGCCTTGACGTCGGCACTCGCGCGTCCCCGGTCCTGCCACAGCGTCAGCAACTTGCCGACCTCTTCCAGGGAAAACCCCAGGTCCCGCGAGCGCTTGATAAACGCCAGGGTGTGCAAGTCATCGACGCCATAAATGCGGTAGCCGCTGTCGGTGCGATGGGCGGCTTTCAACAAGCCGATGGACTCGTAGTAACGAATCATCTTCGCGCTCAGGCCGCTTTGGCGTGCTGCTTGGCCGATGTTCATGGACGCTCGTCCTCCAGGTCCTTGGGTTTCCAGGTTTTCAACAGCAGTGCGTTGCTCACCACGCTGACACTGGACAGGGCCATGGCCGCGCCAGCCATCACCGGGTTGAGCAGGCCGAACGCCGCCAGCGGAATGCCGATCAAGTTATACACAAAGGCCCAGAACAGATTCTGTCGAATTTTCGCATAGGTCTTGCGGCTTATTTCCAGGGCTGCCGGCACCAGCCGTGGATCGCCGCGCATCAGGGTAATACCTGCCGCGTGCATCGCCACGTCGGTACCGCCGCCCATGGCGATGCCGATGTCGGCCGCGGCCAGGGCCGGTGCGTCGTTGATGCCGTCGCCGACCATTGCCACCACGCCGGTCTTTTTCAGCTCGGCGACGGTAGCCGCCTTGTCCGCAGGCAACACCTCGGCGTGCACATCATCGATGCCCAGGGCTTCGGCCACCACGCGGGCGCTGCCACGGTTATCGCCGGTCAGCAGGTGGCTGCTGATATGCCGAGCCTTGAGTGCTTGTATCGCTTGCAGGGCGCCCGGTTTAAGCGTGTCACCGAAGGCAAACAAACCCAGCACGCGGGGCTGCGGGCCTTGCTCGATCAGCCAGGACAAGGTGCGGCCTTCGGCCTCCCACGCACTGGCCGAGTCGGCGAGATCACCGGTGCTCAAGCCGGTTTCTTCCAGCAGGCGACGGTTGCCCAGCGCCAGTTGCCGGCCATCTAGGATGCCTGCAATGCCACGCCCGGTAAGGGACTGGCTGGCGCTGACATCCGCGACGTTCAAACCTTGTTCGGCACAGGCATCCAGCACCGCCTTGGCCAATGGGTGTTCACTGCCGCGCTGCAGCGCGCCGGCCTGTTGCAGCAGCGCCCCTTGATTGCCGTCAATGGCGGCCAGGTGCGCAATCTTTGGTGCGCCGGAGGTCAGGGTGCCGGTCTTGTCGAACACCACGGCGCTGACTTCATGGGCGCGCTCCAGGGCTTCGGCGTCCTTGATCAGGATGCCGTGGCGGGCGGCAACGCCGGTACCGGCCATGATGGCGGTAGGTGTGGCCAGGCCAAGGGCGCAAGGGCAGGCGATCACCAATACGGTCACGGCATTGATCAGCGCGACCTCCAGCGGTGCGCCATACAGCCACCAGCCGACCAGCGTGGCCAAGGCCAGCACCAGCACCACCGGCACGAACACCTGGCTGACTTTATCCACCAGTTTCTGGATCGGTGCCTTGGCGGCCTGGGCGTCTTCCACCAGGCGGATGATCCGCGCCAGCACGCTTTCCGCGCCGAGGGCCAGGGTACGCACCAGCAGCCGGCCTTCGCCGTTGATGGCGCCGCCGGTGACTGCGTCGCCAGGCTGCTTCGGCACCGGCAGGCTTTCACCGCTGATCAAGGCTTCGTCGGCGTGACTTTGGCCTTCGACCACTTCGCCGTCCACCGGGAAGCGTTCGCCGGGTTTGACCAGCACCAGGTCATTCAGCTTGAGGGCGGTGATGGCGACGTCCTGCTCGCGGCCGTCGATTACTTGAATCGCTCGCTCGGGGCGCAAGGCTTCCAGGGCACGGATGGCGCTGGCGGTCTGGCGCTTGGCGCGGCTTTCCAGGTATTTACCCAGCAGCACCAGGGCGATCACCACCGCCGAGGCTTCGAAATACAGGTGGGGCATTGTGCCGGCGGACGCCGTGAGCCATTCATAGATACTCAGGCCGTAACCGGCGCTGGTGCCGATGGCGACCAGCAGGTCCATATTGCCCGCTCCGGCGCGCACGGCTTTCCAGGCCGCGATATAGAAGCGCGCACCGAAGATGAATTGCACCGGGGTGGCCAGGGCAAATTGCACCCAGGCCGGGAGCATCCAGTGCAGCCCGAACGGTTGCACCAGCATCGGTAGCACCAACGGCGCGGCGAGCAGGATTGCCAGCAGCAGCGACCAGCGTTCATGGCTCAGGCGTTGTTCCTGGCTGGCCTGGGTGGCGGTTTCGCTTTGGGGCAGGGTGGCGGTGTAGCCGGCCTTGTCGACGGCGGCGATCAGCACGCCGGGGTCCATCTGGCCGAGCACTTCAATGTGGGCGCGTTCGTTGGCCAGGTTGACGCTGACACTTTGCACCCCGGGCACTTTGCCCAGTGCCCGTTCAACCCGCCCGGCGCAGCTGGCGCAGGTCATGCCGCTGATCGGCAGGTCGAAGGTGGTGGATCCGTTCATGGGCAGTACTCCAGGAGAGATTGCCCCTAGGATCAACCTTGACCTGTGGGGAAGGTCAAGGCGTTAGATCAATGTTTCAGTATTCCAGTGCGGCCGGTTTCAGGTACATGCCGTCCGGCCCTTGCGCGATACGCAACTTGCGCACGTCACCCGCCTTCAACGTAATGTTTTGCGCCGGTGGCGCGAGCATGCCCGGCAAGCAACCCTGGGATTGCCCCGGCAACAACTTCAGGCGCAACGACACATTCCCGGCCGGCAAGTTGAAGGAGGTGGCCTGCTCCTGGAACAGCCGCCCGGCCAACTGGTCCTGGATGTACAAGCCAATCTCGCAGTTGGTCGGCACTTCCAGGCGCTCCCGGGAAATGATCAGCACCGCATAATCTTCATCTGCGCTGGCCGGTGGCACAGCAGCAAAAAAGCCCATCAGGCTGACAAGGCCAAAAAATGACCAGCGCATGGCGAATTCTCCGAGGTTCACATCGTGGATAAGTGCAGCTTGGCCGAGGGCGCGAATGAATGCCAGCCCGGCCGATGTTTTCAGAACTTGACCTTGCCATCATGGCAAGGTCAACACTGCGGGCAACCTCATTAAAGGAGTCATGTCATGCAAGTATTCAGCGTTGAAGGAATGACCTGCGGCCACTGTGTCCGCTCGGTAACCCAGGCGGTGCAGGATAAGGACCCGGCGGCCAGCGTGCGCGTCGACCTCGCGACAAAGGAAGTCGGCGTGGAAAGCAGCCTGCTGTCGCCGGCAGAGGTGATCAACCTGATCAGTGAAGAAGGCTACAGCGCCAAGCTCGCCTGACTTTTTGAATAGTTAGCGAGCTAACTTAATGTTCAAGGCACCCGCGCCCGGCTAGACTGTCGGGCTGCCGACTCACCTGGGTGCCTGATGAACCTTCGTATAATCCTGATCTTGGGGGCCTTGAGCGCGTTCGCGCCGCTGGCCATCGACTTCTACCTGCCGGGTTTCCCGGCCATGGCCGTGGCATTCGGCACCGACGAAAAACATATTCAGCTGACCTTGGCCGTGTACTTCACGGGCCTGGCGATCGGCCAGTTGATCTATGGACCGCTGGCAGACCGTTTTGGCCGGCGCGGGCCGCTGCTCAGCGGCGTCACCCTGTTTACCCTGGCCTCCTTCGCCTGTGCGTACGCGCCGTCCCTGGAATGGCTGATCGGCGCGCGTTTCGTCCAGGCTCTGGGCGGCTGCGCGGGCATGGTGATCTCGCGGGCGGTGGTCAGCGATAAATGCGACGCGGTGGGCTCGGCCAAGGTGTTTTCCCAACTGATGCTGGTCACCGGGCTGGCGCCGATCCTCGCGCCGCTGGCGGGCGGGGTGATGGTTGGCGTCTGGGGCTGGCAGTCGATCTTCCTGGCGCTGACGGTGTTCAGTGTGATGGCGGCCATTGCGGTAGCAGTCGGGCTGCCGGAAAGCTTCCCGGCCCATCAACCGCGCCAGCCGCTGTCAGGCGCACTGCGCCAGTACGGCCGGTTGCTGTCGGACCGGGTGTACCTGGGCTATGCCTTGACCGGCGGCATCTCGATTGCCGGTATGTTTGCCTACATCGCGGGCTCGCCCTTCGTCTTTATCAAGCTCTATGGCGTGCCCGCCGAACACTACGGCTGGGTATTCGGCTCGAATGCCGCGGGCTTTATCCTGGTGGCACAGGTCAATGCGCGTTTGCTCGCGTCGCGTGGCCCGGCATTTTTGCTGTCGCGCACGGTGTGGGTTTACCTGGCGGCGGGTCTGTCGTTGCTGGCAATTACTGCGCTGCGTACGGACGCTTTATGGCCACTGCTGGTACCGCTGTTTATCTGCATCGCCAGCCTGGGCTGCATTTTGCCCAATACCTCGGCCTGCGCCATGAGCGGGCAGGGCGCTCGGGCGGGCAGCGCGTCGGCGTTGCTCGGTTGCATTCAGTTTGGTGTGGCCGCAGGCGCAGCGTCGTTGGTCGGCGTGCTGCACGACGGCACGGCGATGCCGATGGCAATGGTCATCAGCTTGTGTGGCGTATTGGCCGTAACGTTCGCGATGCTGACCCGGCGCCTGCAGCGCCAACGGGCACTGCAAGCGGCGGACTGATCAGGATCAGCCAGCAGAGCGCTGCTGGCTTTCGGGGAATCGGTGAGGCGCCTGGATACGGGTTTGCAGGGTGTCGGCAAACGCGCGGGCCTCGGCCTCACTGCGGAAGGTAAAGGCGTTCTGGTCGAGACGGACCTGCCATTTGTTGCCTTCGGATCTTGCTAGCGCTTTTATCAGGATCTTCATTGCTGACTTCCTCACGTAAATTGCGTGGCAAAGGCGGCCAATATAAACCCGAATACGCTCACAAATATGACAAGGATCAAGTCTCTGACTAGCGGTGTCGTCCATTACTCACATGAATAACAGACGACACTGACAGAACCTTTCGTTAGAACCCTTCCAGCACGATCTTGCCCTTGGCCTTGCCGCTTTCCAGCAGTTCGTGGGCACGGCGCAGGTTGGCCGCGTTGATCACGCCAAAGTGCTCGCCCACGGTGGTTTTCAGAGTACCGGCGTCGATCAGTTCGGCGACGCGATTGAGCAGGTTGTGCTGCTCGATCATGTCGCTGGTCTCGAACATCGAGCGGGTGTACATGAACTCCCAATGCAGCGACAGGCTCTTGCGCTTGAGCTTGCTTACGTCCAATGCCTTTGGATCGTCGATCAGCGCCAGTTTGCCTTGGGGAATCAGCGCTTCCACCAGTTGGTCCAGGTGCTGGTCGGTCTGGGTCAGGCTGGCGACGTAGTTCACCTGCGGATGGCCGGCGTTTTTCAGCTCTTCACTCAACGGTTTGCTGTGGTCGATCACCAGGTCGGCGCCCAGGTCCTTGGCCCATGCCTGGGTTTCAGGACGGGAGGCGGTGCCGATGACTTTCAGGCCGGTGAGCTGTTTCGCCAGTTGGGTCAGGATCGATCCCACACCACCCGAAGCACCGACAATCAGCAGGCTCTGGCCTTCATCGGCCTTGCCTTCACGCACTTGCAGGCGTTCGAAGAGCAATTCCCAGGCGGTGATGGCGGTCAGCGGCAGTGCAGCAGCGTCGGCAAAACCCAGGGTTTTCGGCATATGGCCGACGATGCGCTCATCGACAGTGTGCAGTTCGCTGTTGCCGCCGGGGCGTACCAGGGAGCCGGCGTAGAACACCTTGTCGCCGACCTTGAACAGGCTGACTTCGCTGCCCACGGCCTTGACCACACCGGCCACGTCCCAGCCCAGCACTTTGGCCGCGCCGTTTTCCGGGGCGACGTTCTGGCGCACCTTGGTGTCCACCGGGTTCACCGAGATGGCTTTGACTTCCACCAGCAGGTCGCGGGGGCCGGCGACCGGTTCGGGCAGTTCGATGTCTTGCAGGGATTTTGGATCGTTGATCGGCAGTGCGGCGTAGTAGGCGATGGCTTTCATGATGGTTTCCAAAAAAGGGGGCGGTTGATCAGGCAATAAACTTCAGGCGCTTGAGTTCGAAATGCTCAAGCACGTCGGCAGCCTTGGTGCGGAAATTCTGGATATGCGCGCTCTGGTCGTGGTCGGCCAGTGCGGCGTCGTCACTCCAGCGTTCGAGCATGTAGAAGGTCTCGGGGTGTTGCAGGTCCTGGTGCAGGTCGTACTGCTGGCAGCCGGCTTCGATGCGGGTCGGTTCCAGCAGCTCGCGCAGCAGGGTTTCCAGGGTGGCCTGTTGGCCGGGTTTGGCGATCAGCGTGGCGATGACGTTAAAGGCAGCAGACATATTCGACTCCAGACACGTGATGAACGGGATGGACAGATGATTGGCTATTTCTCTGGAAGATAAAACCCGCTAAAAGAGCAGTCTCTTTCAATGCTTTTTTGATAATGGGCGGTCGGCGTGCTGCGTTTTGATGACTTGCAGTTGTTTGTGCGTGCGGCAGACCTGGGCAGCCTTTCGGCGGCAGCACGGGTGATGGACATGTCGGCGGCGGTGGCCAGCGCGGCGTTGAAGCGCATCGAGCAGCAGTTGGGCGCACGGTTGTTGGCGCGTTCCACCCGCAGCCTGCGCCTCACGGCCGAGGGCGAAGGCTTCCTGGAGTACGCCCGGGCCGCCTTGAGCAGCCTGGATGAAGGCCGGCGGTTGTTGGCCAGCGGCCAGGATCAGGTCAGCGGGGTGCTTCAACTCTCGGCGCCGTCGGACTTTGGCCGTAACCAGTTGTTGCCCTGGCTCGATGAGTTCCAGCGCGAATACCCCGACCTGAGCGTACGCCTGTTGTTGGGCGACCGGATTGCCGACCTGTTCCGCCAGCCGGTGGACATCGCCCTGCGCTACGGCGAACCCGAAGACTCCAGCCTGATCGCGTTGCCCATCGCCCCGGACAACTGCCGCGTGCTCTGCGCTGCTCCCAGCTATCTGGCGCGGCACGGCGAGCCGCGCCACCTGGAGCAACTGACCCAGCACAATTGCCTGCTGTACATGCTCGGCAGCCGGGTGCATGACCATTGGGGGTTTAACGATGGCAAGCGTGATGTCGGCCTGACGGTGACCGGTGACCGCTTCAGTGATGATGCCGATGTGGTGCGACGCTGGGCGGTGGCGGGGGTAGGTATCGCCTACAAGTCCTGGCTGGATGTCAGCTCGGATGTGCTGGCGGGGCGCCTGCGGCTGATCCTGCCGGAGCTGCGGGGCGAACGTACGCCGCTCAATCTGTTGTGTGCCCATCGCGCGCAACTGAGCAAGCCGATCAATCTTCTGCGGGAAATGCTCGTTGCCCGTTGTGCGACATTGACTGCGCAATTGCCGGAGCGATCAGCCTCTACACCATAAGCCCGGGGATATCGGGAAATTTCCTTCAGCTTCTGTCCTTGGTTGCGCTGTAAGACGGCACGGAACCCGGCGTTTTCACGCTTATACTTTTCCGCCAGACGCAGCAGACAAATGATTCAACAGGGAGTGAATGAGCACATGGAACAGGCACCTTGCATCAGTCAGATCGCCACCTTGCTGGCCGACCCGAAACGCACCGCGATGGTGTGGGCATTGATGGACGGCTCGGCCAAACCCTCCGATGAGTTGGCGGCACTTGCCGGGCTGTCATCGGCCTCGGCGAATGCGCATCTGACGCGATTGACGGCCGGTGGCCTGCTGCGTGTCGAAGCCCGCAGCGGCAAACGCTTTTTCCGGGTGGCCGCCGCCGATGTGGCGGCCGCCGTGGATGCATTGGCCTGCACCACGATGGCCAGCGTCGCCCGCAGCACGCCCATTCATTCGCGGTCATTGACTGCGCCTGCGGCTTTACGGCGAGCGCGGCTGTGCCATGGTCACCTGGGGGGCGAGCTGGCAGCGGGTTTGTATCAACGGATGATGGCGGCCGGGTGGATCGAGCGCGCGGAACAGCGTACGGACGTGACGCCGTCAGGTGCGCGCAAATTCGCAGCGCTGGGGATTTTTACCCAGGCACTGGCTCAGCCGATCGTGTGCGATTGTTTTGATTGGAGCGAACAGCAGCCACACCTGGGCGGTGCGTTGGGGGCCGCGTTGTTGCAGTTGTGCCTGCAGTCGAACTGGGTCAGCGTGATCAATGAGTCCCAGGCGTTGCAGGTCAGTGAAGCCGGGCAACTGGAAATTGCCCGGCTCGCCAGACCGGTCGGTGATTAAGGCTTGACCAACCGTGCATCCAGGCTGTTTTGCGCCAGGCGTTTGGCCTGGTCCTGGGTCATGCCCAGCGAGGTGTACAGCGCATGGAAGTTCTCGGTGACATAACCGCCGAAGTACGCCGGGTCATCCGAGTTCACCGTGACCTTCACCCCACGCTCGAGCATGTCGAGGATGTTGTGCTGGGACATGTCGTCGAACACGCACAGCTTGGTGTTGGAAAGCGGGCACACCGTCAGCGGGATCTGCTCGTCGATGATCCGCTGCATCAGGCGTTCGTCTTCAATGGCGCGTACACCATGGTCGATACGCTGGATTTTCAGCAGGTCGATGGCTTCCCAGATGTACTCCGGCGGGCCTTCTTCGCCGGCGTGGGCGACGGTCAGGAAACCTTCGTGACGGGCACGGTCGAACACGCGTTGGAACTTGCTCGGCGGGTGACCCATTTCCGAACTGTCCAGACCCACGGCAACAAACGCATCACGGAACGGCAGCGCCTGGTCGAGGGTTTTTTCGGCTTCTTCTTCGCTCAGGTGGCGCAGGAAGCTCAAGATCAAACCGCTGGTGATGCCCAGTTGTTGCTCGCCGTCTTTCAAGGCGGCGGCAATGCCGTTGAGCACCACTTCGAACGGTACGCCACGGTCGGTGTGGGTCTGTGGGTCGAAGAACGGTTCGGTGTGGATCACGTTCTGCGCCTTGCAGCGCAGCAGGTAGGCCCAGGTCAGGTCGTAGAAATCCTGGGAAGTGCGCAGTACATCGGCGCCCTTGTAGTAGAGGTCGAGAAACTCTTGCAGGTTGTTGAAGGCGTAGGCCTTGCGCAGGGTTTCGACGTCGTTCCACGGCAGCGCGATCTTGTTGCGTTCGGCCAGGGCGAACAGCAGCTCAGGCTCCAGCGAGCCTTCCAGGTGCAGGTGCAATTCAGCCTTGGGCAGGGCGTTGAGCCAATCGTACATTTATAAATTCTCATCAGGTGCAATGGCGGCATTCTACAGGCGCACGCCGAAATAATCGGCAAAACCTGACCAAGCGGTGAGCATCCACAGGCACCGTGCAAGCAGTGCATGAACTAAGGTGTAACGAAACGTTAGCGGCGCGGTGCAGTCTGTACCCCATCAATGACGGATTCGCCGCGTTCAAAAGGCCTGCAATGCTCACATCTATCAAGCAAGAAAAATTCATGCTGCTGGCGCTGATTGCCGCCATCGCTGCCTACCCGCTGGAGCACTGGATGCTGCACAGCGGGCAGATGGTGGCGCTGTTGGCTGGCATAGCGCTGATCGGCTTTATCGTCGTGGCCTCGATGCGCGTGGCCCATCACGCCGAGCAACTGGCGGAAAAGGTCGGCGACCCCTACGGCACCATGATCCTGACCCTCGCCGCCGTGCTGGTGGAAGTGGTGATCCTGGCGATCATGATGAGCAACGAGCCCTCGCCGACCCTGGTGCGCGACACCATTTATTCGGCGGTGATGCTCGACATCAACGGCATCCTCGGCCTGGCCGCGCTGATGGGCGGCATCAAGCATGGTGAACAGTCCTACAACGACGATTCGGCGCGCACCTACAGCGTGATGATCCTTACCGCCATGGGTGTGTCGATGGTGGTGCCGGAATTTATCCCCGAGGCCGACTGGAAAATTTACTCGGCCTTCACCATTGGCGCGATGGTGGTGCTGTACACGTTGTTCCTGCGGATGCAGGTGGGGCCCCACAGTTATTTCTTCAGCTACAGCTACCCGGAAAAACGCCGCAAGAAACAGCCGGAAGAAGAGTCGCCGCCGATCAGCCTGGCGTTTTCCATCGGGACTTTGGTGTTTGGCGTGATCGTGATTGGCGCGTTGGCTGAGGTGATGTCCAAGACCCTCGACCTGGGCCTGGAAGGAACGGGTGCCCCACCTGTGATCACGGCGATCATCGTGGCCGCGATTTCCGCCGCCCCGGAGATTTTGACGGCGTTGCGCGCAGCGCTGGCCAACCGCATGCAGTCGGTGGTGAACATCGCGCTGGGGGCTTCTCTGTCGACGGTGATTTTGACCGTACCGGTGATGGAAGCCATGGCCTTGTACACCGGCCAGCCGTTTCAGATGGCGATGACGCCGGTGCAGACCGTGATGGTGTTTATCACGCTGATTGTCAGTGCGATCAACCTCAACGATGGCGAAACCAACGCCATCGAAGGGATGACCCATTTTGTGTTGTTTGCGACGTTTATCATGCTGTCGCTGCTTGGACTGTAACCAATCCTGAAAACACCGCAGAAATAATTGTGGAAACCGGGCTTGTGTGGGAGCGGGCTTGCTCGCGAATACGGAGTGTCAGTCGCCAGATATGTTGACTGACCCAACGCATTCGCGAGCAAGCCCGCTCCCACATTTGAAAAGTGTTTCTTCAGTTAAGTCCGGTTGATCAGTTCCCGCGCCGCCTGGCTGTGATCGGCAATCAAGCCTTTCAGGTCCAGGCCCTCGACCTGCCCGTCGATCACCCGCCATTTGCCGCCGACCATCACCCGGTCCGCTCGGTCGGCGCCGCACAGCAGCAGCGCCGAGATCGGGTCATGGCTGCCGGAGAAGCGCAGTTCATCGAGCTTGAACAACGCCAGGTCGGCCTGTTTGCCTACGGCCAGTTCGCCGATGTCGCTGCGACCGAGTAACTGCGCCGAACCTTTTGTCGCCCAACCCAACACCAGTTCCGGGGTAATCTTCTCTGCCCCGTAACGCAGGCGCTGGATGTACAGGGCCTGGCGCGTTTCGAGGATCATGTTCGATGCATCATTGGATGCAGAACCGTCCACCCCCAGGCCAATCGGTGCGCCGGCGGCCAGCAGGTCCAGCGTTGGGCATATCCCGGAAGCCAGGCGCATGTTCGAGCTCGGGCAATGGCAGATACCGGTACCGGCAGCTCCGAGGCGTGCGATTTCTTCAGGGTTGAAGTGAATCCCGTGGGCCAGCCACGTGCGCGGGCCTAGCCAGCCGACGCTGTCGAGGTAATCCACGGTGCGCAGGCCGAAACGCTGCAGGCAGAAGTCTTCTTCGTCGAGGGTTTCCGCCAGGTGGGTATGCAGGCGCACGTCGAGGTTGTTGGCCAGCTCGGCGCTGGCTTCCATGATTTCCGGGGTGACGGAAAACGGCGAGCAGGGCGCCAGGGCGATCTGGATTTGTGCGCCGTCACCGCGCTCGTGGTACTGGCGGATCAGGCGGCGGCTGTCTTCCAGAATCACTTCGCCTTGCTGCACGGTTTGTTGCGGTGGCAGCCCTCCGTCGGCCTCGCCCAGGCTCATGGAGCCGCGCGTGAGCATGGCGCGCATGCCCAGATCGCGTACGCTGTCGACCTGCACGTCGATCGCCTGTTCCAGGCCGTCCGGGAACAGGTAGTGGTGGTCTGCCGCCGTGGTGCAGCCCGAGAGCAGCAGTTCGGCCAGGGCCACTTTGCTCGCCAGGGCGAGTTTTTCCGGGGTGAGTCGGGCCCAGACTGGATACAGGGTTTTCAACCAGGGAAACAGCGGCTGGTTGACCACCGGCGCCCAGGCGCGGGTCAGGGTTTGATAGAAGTGATGGTGGGTGTTGATGAGTCCAGGAAGGACGACATGCTCGCGGGCATCGAATACTTGTCCACAGGGCACGGCGGGTTCTTGGCCCCAGCCCAGCACTTCGGTGATCACACCGTCTTGCAGCACCAGGCCGCCACGGGCGTCGAGGCCATTGGCAGTGAAAATCGCGAGGGGGTTTTTTAACCAGATACGGGTCGCAGGCATTGGCCGGCTCCTCTGAATGATGGGTTCAGGTTTGCCAGCTCAGTGTTGCCCTGTCTGCTGATCCAGGGTCGCCGGGGAGGGCGAGGTGCGCAGTTTACGTGTGGATCGTTATCGACGGCAATCGGCCGATAACGATCCCGGTTTTTTTACCAGGCGATGGTGTCGCCCTTGTAGTCCACAAAGTGATGGCCGCCCTTGCCGGTGTAGGCATTCACCTGGTCAACCAGGCCGCGCACGCTGGTGGGCACGTCGATGTGGGCGTTTTCGCCACCCATGTCGGTCTTCACCCAGCCCGGGTGCAACGACAGCACGGTCAGTTTCTGATCGCCCAATTGGGTGACGAAGCTGTTGGTCATGGAGTTGAGGGCGGCCTTGCTGGCCTTGTACAGCGCCAGGTCCGAGCCGTCGGGAATGGTGACACTGCCCAGGATCGAACTCATGAAGGCCAGCACGCCGGTGCCTGGGCGGATCTGCCCGACAAAACGCTGGGCCAGGTTGATCGGCGCCACGGCGTTGGTGAAAAACAGTTGGCCGACTTCAGCCAGGGTGGCGTGGCCCGGTTCCTGGTTGGCCGGGCCTTTGACACCTGCGTTGACGAACAGCAGGTCGAAGGTTTTTTCCTTGAGGCGCTGGCTGAGGGCGATTACCGCCTGCTGGTCATCCATGTCGAGCTTTTCGATTTGCACCTCGCCCAAGGCCTTCAAGGCATCGGCCTTTTGCGGGTCGCGCACGGTGGCGGTCACCTCCCAGCCGTCCGCCAGCAGTTGCTTGGCCAGGCCAAGGCCCAGGCCCCGGGAGGCGCCGATAATCAGTGCGGTTTTTGAAGTGGACATGAATGGCTTCCTTTGACGGTGGAGGTTCACGGGTTCAGTGGACAACGCTGGCCGAGCCTTTGCTGCAACTCCTGGCGCAGTTGGTCGAGTTCGGCGATGCGGGTTTCGATCAGGTTGAGCTTGTCTTGCAGGAGCTGGGTCACGGCGCTGTCGGGGTCTGGAGCTTGCCATAATGCGCCGACGCTGTTGCCGATTTCACCCAGGCTGAAGCCCAGGCGCTGGGCGGTCTTGATGTACAGCACCAGTTGCACCATGTCGGCGGGGTAGTCACGGTAACCGTTGGCACTGCGTTGCGCGGCAATCAGCCCGCGTTGCTCGTAGAAACGCAGGGTGTCGCGACTGACCTGGCTGGCCTGGGCTAATTCGCCGATACGCATGTAGAGGGCTCAAGGGGGCTTGACCCTGGAGCATACTCCAGGCTTTAGCCTGCTGGCTTCTTGAATTTAAGGAGCTTACGGCTATGTGGACCGCACACCAATACCGTCGACTGGTTCGGGCCAGCGGTTGGTACGACCTGATCGTCACCGCCGCACTGGTCACACCCTGGACGTTTGTCCTGCTGCATAACGCCCTGGTGGCGTTGAACCTGCCCGGCGAGCTGCCGCCGTTCGCGCCTGTGCATATGTTGATGGCGAACCTGATGGGCTCGATTGTCTGCGTGTGGTCGGTGCTACGAATCCGCGACCCACAAGCGATCTTTGGCCGCTACGACGCCGCCGGCCGAGTGCTGTTTGCCACCTGGCAGATCTACGCGCTGGCCCATGGTGCCAGTACTGTATTGGTGATTGTCGTGGTGTTTGAAGTGCTGTGGGCGGTGGCTCAGTTGATACCGGTGCGACGAGTAGCAAGTTGATCAAAAAATGCTCAGTTGTGCCGGAACGTTGCAGGCTCTGCTGCGGGGTCACTCTTGCACGGGTTATCCACAGGTTGCTCCACAGTAATTGTGCGCAAGCGTGACCGGTGGATATAAGCGCTGTGGCCCTTTGTTCTAAAGGACATAACCCGCCTAACTGACTGTTTTTGAGCTGGATTAATACTTTCGTGCAGTGCCTTGAACAAAAACTGTACAACCGTCTGAAACCCTTGTGACAGAAGGGTTACAGGCGAGTGTGCTCAGGTTATCCACAGGCAGGTGCACAGTAGATGTGGGCAGTTTCAGCGCTCCAGCAGAATGCGCCCGCGACTCAGGTCGGCGAGCTGCGCTTGCAGGGTGTCGATATGTGCCTCGCCGAGGGCCAACTGCAGGTCGACGCCATTGGCGGTGAAGGTTTCTTCCATCACCAGCCCACCCAGTTCGGCCACTCGCAGCTTCACCAACTGCAGCTCGGCAAAACCACAGGAGCAGCTCAGCGGCACCCGTTTGATCAGCTCGACGCGTTCGGCGGCTTGCAGGCATTTGTTCGCGCCGCCGCCATAGGCGCGGGCCAGGCCGCCGGTGCCCAGTTGGATGCCGCCGTACCAGCGGATCACCAGCACCACGACCTGGTCGCAATCCTGCGCTTCGATCGCGGCCAGGATCGGGCGCCCGGCCGTCCCGCCGGGTTCGCCGTCGTCGTTGCTGCGGTATTGATCGCCGAGTTTCCAGGCCCAGCAGTTGTGCGTGGCGTTCAGGTCGCTGTGCTGGTCGATGAAGGCCTGGGCGTCCTGGGGGCTGCTGATCGGGGCGGCGAGGGTAATGAAGCGGCTTTTGCGAATTTCTTCGCGAAACTCGCAAAGGCCGGTAAGCGTGAAAGGCATGGGTAACTTCGTTTAGAGGGCCGGCTTGATGCCACAGCCTTTGAGAATGATGTGGATAAGGTTGGTGCCGGCGTCTTCCATGTCCTGCTTGGTCAGCTTGGTGCGCCCGGTCACGCGGCAGATCTGGGTGGCAAAGTCGGCGTAATGCTGGGTGCTGCCCCACAGCAGGAAGATCAGGTGCACCGGGTCGATAGGGTCCATCTTGCCGGCGTCGATCCAGGCCTGGAATACCGCCGCACGGCCGCTGAACCAGGCGCGGTAGTCCTGGCTGAAATATTCGGTCAGGCACTCACCGCCGCTGATGATCTCCATCGCGAAGATCCGCGAGGCTTGTGGCTGGCGCCGGGAGAAT
This sequence comes from Pseudomonas sp. C6002, assembly GCF_013385805.1. Taxonomy (NCBI): domain Bacteria; kingdom Pseudomonadati; phylum Pseudomonadota; class Gammaproteobacteria; order Pseudomonadales; family Pseudomonadaceae; genus Pseudomonas; species Pseudomonas sp. C6002. Next base: position 364,435 of record NZ_JACAPH010000004.1, read on the forward strand.
TCCATCTTGGTGCGGATATAGCGGGTCAGGGCGGCCGCCGGGTCATCCTCGGCGGTCAGGGTGTTGAAGGTGCTGTCCCACAATTCGAGGATGTTGCTGAGCACCGCGATGTACAGGCCCAGCTTGTTGGTGAAGTAGTAGTGCAAGTTGGCTTTCGGCAACCCGGCACTCGCCGCGATGGTGTTCATGCTGGTGCCTTTGTAGCCATGACGGGCGAACTCGTCTTCGGCGGCCTGCAAAATCGCTTGTTCGTTCTTTTGGCGAATGCGGCTTGCAGGTTTTCCGGCGTGGTTGCTGTGGGCAGGAACTTCGAGGCTCATGGAGGTTTCCGTGCAGATCGATGAAGGCGACGTGTGCACAGATAACCCACCCTCAAGCCCCAGACAAGTCCCGATACGATAAAACCCTTAAAGCGGCTCCAGAGTGTCGCTTTCCAGGGTCCGGTTTGCGGCATCCACGGGAGCCTTGGCTTCAGGTAGCAGCAGGCACAATACGATGGCGGTCAGGCCGCCGCTGGTGATGGCCGAGTCGAACAGGTTCTGCACCAGGGTTGGCATCAGGTGCAGCAGGTTCGGTTGCGCCGCGATCCCCAGGCCGACGCCGAACGAGGTGGCGATGATCAGCATGCTGCGCCGATCCAGCGGGGCCTGGGCGAGAATGCGCACGCCGGCCGCCGCTACGCTGCCGAACATCACCAGGGTTGCGCCGCCCAGCACCGGCTTGGGGATTTGCTGCAGCACCGCACCAATCAACGGAAACAGCCCGAGGCAAAACAGTACCGCGCCGATGTACAAGCCGACGTAACGGCTGGCCACGCCGGTCAGCTGGATCACGCCGTTGTTCTGGGCGAATGTGGTGTTGGGAAAGGCACTGAAGGTGGCTGCGATCATGCAACTGATGCCATCTCCCAGTACGCCACCCTTGAGTCGGCTTATATAGGAAGGGCCGCTGATGGGCTGGCGGGCGATCATGCAATTGGCAGTGAGGTCGCCGACGGTTTCGATGGTGCTGATCAGATAAATCAGTGCTACCGGCAGGAAAGCGCTCCAATCGAAGTTGAAACCGAAGTGGAACGGTGTAGGCAGGCTGATCAATGGCAAATCAGGCAAGGCTTGGGGCACCAACTTGCCGCTGAACCAGGCGGCGAGGCTGCCCAGTGCGAGGCCGATGATGATGGCGGAGAGCCGTACCCATGGCGTGTTCGAGCGGTTCAGCAGGATGATGGTTAGTACCACGAACAGGCCGAGTGCCAGGTTGGTTGGCGCGCCGAAGTCCGGGGCATTGAAGCCGCCTCCAAGGTCAGTGATACCGACCTTGATCAGGCTGATGCCGATCAGTGTGATGACGATGCCGGTCACCAGCGGCGTGATTACCCTTTTGAGCTGACCGATGAAACGGCTCAACACGACCTGCACTGCGGCGCCGAAGAAGCAGATACCGAAAATCATCGCCAGGATGTCTTCCGGGCTGCCGCCGCGTTGCTTGACCAGAAACCCGGCCGACAATACGGCGCCGAGAAACGCGAAGCTGGTGCCCTGCAGGCAGATCATCCCGGCGCCAATGCCAAACGGCCTGCGCGCCTGGATGAAGGTGCCCACACCGGAAACCATCAATGCCATGCTGATCAGGTAGGGCAGGTGGGCGGTCAGGCCCAGGGTAGAGCCGATGATCAGCGGCGGGGTGATGATGCCGACGAAGGCAGCCAACACATGCTGCAACGCGGCAAGCAATGCAGGCAAAGGTTTGGGCCGATCGTTGAGGCCGTAGATCAGGTCGCTGGGGGTGTTGGATTCTGGCGGCATGGCGGGGAACTCATGGCTGGCGGTTCGAGATCCCCTTGTCTTGCAAAAAGCTGTCCAGTTGCTCAGGTTTTTCTGTAAGGCCCGTGTTAGCGCGTTGCGGCCAGACTTTCGAGGAAGCTTTCCAGCACCAAATGAGGGCGGCGGCCCTTGCGCGTGACCGAAGCGAGGCTCAAATCGTAAAAACGTGTAGCCGGTTTCAGCGCGCGCAGTCGGCCTTGTTGTACCCACAGGCTGGCGTAGTGGTCGGGCAGGTAGCCGATGTAGCGGCCGGTCAGGATCAGGAAGGCCATGCCCTCGCGGTCCGAGGCACTGGCGGTGCAATTGAGTGCCTGGTAGTGCGCCTGGATATCCGCGGGCAGGCGGAAGGTCGGGGCGATGGCGTCCTGGCTGTTGACGCGGTCGTCGTCCAGTTGCTTGTCGTCGGCGTAAAACAGCGGGTGGCCCACTGCGCAATAGAGCAGCGAGCGTTCGCTGTACAGCGGCTGGTATTCAAGTCCCGACAAGGCGCTGGCCTGGGGGACTACGCCGACATGCAGGCGACCGTCGAGCACCCCTTGTTCGACTTCATTGGGGGCGATCATGCGGATCTGGATCTGTACATCCGGGCCGCGCTCCTTCAACTGTGCCAGGGCGTGGGTGATGCGCATGTGGGGCAGGGTGACCAGATTGTCGGTCAGGCCGATGATCAGTTCGCCGCGCAAGTGTTGGTGCAGGCCGTTGACCTCGGTGCGAAAACTTTCCAGGGCGCTGAGCAGCTGCAACGCCGACTGGTACACCTCGCGTCCCTCCTCGGTCAGGGAAAACCCCGCCCGCCCGCGTTGGCACAGGCGCAGGCCAAGGCGCTGTTCAAGATCGCTCATCTGCTGGCTGATGGCCGAGCGGCCAATCCCCAGTACGGTTTCCGCCGCCGAGAAGCCACCGCACTCCACCACACTGCGAAAGATGCGCAACAGGCGGATATCGAAGTCGCTGACTTGGGCCAGTGGGTCGGGTCGACGGCTGCTCATAGTTTAGTGAAGGCCTGACTGAAGGTTAGAAGAGTTGGATTTCACCGACTTTATCCCCGTGGCAATTTAGCTGCAACAACGCTTTTCAATCCCGACGCTGCCTTTTGCCTTGCGAGGTTTTGCTCATGAACATGCCCGAAAACGCTCCGTCCACCCTGGCCAGCCAATTGAAGCTGGACGCGCACTGGATGCCGTACACCGCCAACCGTAACTTCCATCGTGACCCGCGCCTGATCGTGGCGGCCGAAGGCAGCTGGTTGACCGATGACAAGGGGCGCAAGGTGTATGACTCGCTGTCGGGTCTGTGGACCTGCGGCGCCGGGCACACTCGCAAGGAAATCCAGGAAGCGGTCTCCAAGCAGTTGGGTACGTTGGACTACTCGCCGGGCTTCCAATACGGTCATCCGTTGTCGTTCCAGCTGGCAGAAAAGATTACCGACCTGACGCCGGGCAACCTGAACCATGTGTTCTTCACCGACTCCGGCTCCGAGTGCGCCGATACCGCGGTGAAGATGGTGCGTGCGTACTGGCGCCTGAAAGGCCAGGCGACCAAGACCAAGATGATCGGCCGTGCCCGTGGTTATCACGGTGTGAACATCGCCGGTACCAGCCTGGGCGGCGTGAACGGTAACCGTAAGATTTTTGGTCAGGGGCTGATGGATGTTGACCATCTGCCTCACACCCTGCTGGCGAGCAATGCGTTCTCCCGTGGCATGCCGGAGCTGGGCGGGATTGCCTTGGCGGACGAGCTGCTCAAGCTGATCGAGTTGCACGATGCGTCGAACATCGCCGCAGTGTTTGTTGAACCGATGGCGGGCTCTGCCGGCGTGCTGGTTCCGCCGCAGGGTTACCTGAAGCGTCTGCGTGAGATCTGCGATCAGCACAACATCCTGTTGGTGTTCGACGAAGTGATCACCGGCTTCGGTCGTACCGGTTCGATGTTTGGTGCTGACAGCTTCGGTGTGACCCCGGACCTGATGTGCATTGCCAAGCAAGTCACCAACGGCGCGATCCCGATGGGCGCGGTGATTGCCAGCACCGAGATTTATCAGACGTTCATGAATCAGGCGACGCCTGAGTACGCGGTGGAGTTCCCGCACGGCTACACCTACTCGGCCCACCCGGTTGCCTGCGCGGCTGGCTTGGCGGCACTCGACCTGCTGCAGAAGGAAAACCTGGTGCAGAGCGTGGCCGAAGTCGCACCGCATTTCGAGAATGCGCTGCACGGCCTGAAGGGCAGCAAGAACGTGATCGACATTCGTAACTATGGCCTGGCCGGTGCGATCCAGATTGCCCCGCGTGATGGTGATGCCATCGTGCGTCCGTTCGAAGCGGGCATGGCCTTGTGGAAAGCCGGCTTCTACGTGCGCTTTGGCGGCGACACCCTGCAGTTCGGCCCAACCTTCAACAGCAAGCCGCAGGACCTGGATCGCTTGTTCGATGCGGTCGGCGAAGTGCTGAACAAGATCGACTGATTTCTCCTTCTATATAGAACAACTTTTCAGGAGCCCTGCATGAGCCTCATCCAGCATTTGATCAACGGCCAATTGGTCACCGAAAACGGTCGCACTGCCGACGTGTACAACCCGTCGACTGGCCAGGTGATTCACCAGGTGCCGTTGGCCAGCCGTGAAACCATTCAAAGCGCCATCGATTCGGCCAAGGCGGCTTTCCCGGCCTGGCGTAACACGCCACCGGCCAAGCGTGCCCAGGTGATGTTTCGTTTCAAGCAATTGCTTGAGCAGAACGAAGCGCGTATCTCCCAGCTGATCAGCGAAGAGCATGGCAAGACCCTGGAAGATGCGGCCGGTGAGCTCAAGCGCGGGATCGAGAACGTGGAGTACGCGTGCTCGGCGCCGGAAATCCTCAAGGGCGAGTACAGCCGTAACGTTGGCCCGAATATCGATGCCTGGTCTGACTTCCAGCCGTTGGGTGTGGTGGCCGGTATTACGCCGTTCAACTTCCCGGCGATGGTGCCTTTGTGGATGTATCCGCTGGCGATCGTCTGCGGTAACTGCTTCATCCTCAAGCCGTCGGAGCGTGATCCAAGCTCGACGCTGCTGATTGCACAGTTGTTGCAGGAAGCTGGCCTGCCTAAAGGCGTGCTGAGTGTGGTGCATGGCGATAAAGGCGCGGTGGATGCGTTGATCGAAGCGCCGGAAGTCAAGGCGTTGAGCTTTGTCGGCTCGACGCCGATCGCCGAGTACATCTATTCCGAAGCCACCAAGCGCGGCAAGCGTGTACAGGCGTTGGGCGGGGCGAAGAACCATGCGGTGCTGATGCCGGATGCGGATCTCGATAACGCTGTCAGTGCCTTGATGGGCGCGGCGTATGGTTCGTGCGGTGAGCGTTGCATGGCGATCTCTGTTGCCGTGTGTGTCGGCGACCAGGTGGCTGACGCATTGGTCGCCAAGCTGGTGCCGCAGATCAAGGCGCTGAAGATTGGTGCGGGCACCACGTGTGGATTGGACATGGGGCCGCTGGTCACTGGCCAGGCGCGCGATAAAGTCAGTGGCTATATAGAGGACGGCGTTTCTTCGGGTGCTGAGTTGGTCGTCGATGGTCGTGGCCTGAGTATTGCCGGTAATGAAGATGGCTTCTTCCTGGGGGGCAGTTTGTTCGACCGCGTGACCCCGCAGATGCGCATCTATAAAGAAGAGATCTTCGGGCCGGTGCTGTGTGTGGTTCGGGTGAACAGCCTGGAAGCGGCCATGCAGTTGATCAACGATCACGAGTACGGCAACGGCACCTGTATCTTCACCCGTGACGGTGAGGCGGCGCGGTTGTTCTGTGACGAAATTGAAGTGGGTATGGTTGGCGTCAACGTGCCGTTGCCGGTGCCGGTGGCTTATCACAGCTTTGGTGGCTGGAAGCGCTCGCTGTTTGGCGACTTGCATGCCTATGGGCCGGATGGGGTGCGGTTCTATACGCGTCGCAAGGCGATTACCCAGCGCTGGCCGCAACGGGCCAGTCATGAGGCGTCGCAGTTTGCCTTTCCTAGCTTGTAGGTTCGGTAAGTAGAAGGCCGGCCCCTTGGGGCCGGCCTTTGCTTTTCAGGGCTTTTTTGACCGATATGACAGTATTGTGAAAAAAGGTGTTGACGGCAGATTCTGGAAGTCTATAATTCGCCCCACTTCCGGCGCAGTCGAAACGGAAAACTCCTTGGTAAACAAAGAGTTATGTAGGTTTCGACAGCGAGTTGCTTCAGATCATC
>NZ_JACAPH010000040.1:0-37145 GCF_013385805.1 Pseudomonas sp. C6002
GAGTGAGGGAACGCCGAGCCACAGCGAGGCGCCGACAGGCGGGGCAGAGCGCTTTGGTTACTTTGCCGCTTTTGCAAAGTGACTCGCTGTAAGAGCGAAACCATAAGCCGCCGTTACCTAAATAACGGATAAACACCCCGCCCTCCCTCACCCCCCCTTCAACTCTTCAATCATAATTTCCCGCATCCGAAACTTCTGGATCTTCCCCGTCACCGTCATCGGAAACTCATCCACAAATTTGAAATGCTTGGGCATCTTGAAGTGCGCAATCCGCCCCTTGCACCACGTCTGCAGCTCAAGCTCATTAGCCACATGCCCCGGATGAAACTTGATCCACGCCACAATCGCCTCACCGTAACGCTCATCCGGAATCCCGATCACCTGCACATCCGCCACCGCCGGATGAGTAAAGAAAAACTCCTCCAACTCCCGCGGGTACACGTTCTCACCTCCGCGAATGATCATGTCCTTGTTACGCCCGGCGATGCACACATACCCATGTTCATCCATGGTCGCCAGGTCGCCGGTGTGCATCCAGCCCGCCTCGTCGATAGCCTCACGAGTGCTGTCAGGATTATTCCAGTAACCGAGCATCACGCTGTAGCCCCGGGTACACAGCTCCCCTACCTGGCCCCGAGCAACCGTGTTACCGGCGTCATCGATAATCTTGCTTTCCAGCTGTGGCTGGGTCCGGCCAACCGTCGTAACACGCCGCTCAAGGTCATCATCCGGCCCGGTCTGCAACGACACCGGGCTGGTTTCCGTCATGCCATAGGCAATCTGCACCTCACTCATGTGCATCTCGCTGATAACCCGGCGCATCACCTCGATCGGACAAGTGGCGCCCGCCATGATCCCGGTGCGCAGGCGCGACAGGTCGAACTCGGCGCGGCGCGGGTGATCAAGCATGGCGATAAACATGGTAGGCACCCCGTATAGCCCGGTGGCCTGTTCTTCGGCGACGGCAGCCAGGGTCAGCAATGGGTCGAAACCGTCACTCGGGTAGATCATCGTGGTGCCATGGGTGATGCAGCCCAGGTTACCCATCACCATGCCAAAGCAGTGATACAGCGGCACCGGGATCACCAGGCGATCTTGTGCCGTCAGGCCCAGGCTTTCGCCAACCATGTAGCCGTTATTGAGGATGTTGTGGTGACTGAGGGTGGCGCCCTTGGGGAAGCCGGTGGTGCCGGAGGTGTACTGGATATTGACGGGTTGATCGAAGTGCAGGCCGGCCTGGCGGATCTGCAATTGCTCGGGCGGGACGCCTGCCCCGAGGGCCGCCAATTGCGACCAGGGCGTAAACCCCGGGGGCGGGCTGGGATCAAGGCTGATGATGCCGCGCAGGTCAGGTTGAAGCTCCTGCAACATGCCGTGGTAATCGGAGGTCTTGAACGACCCGGCGCACACCAACCACTGGCAACCGGATTGCTTGAGTACGTACTCCAATTCACTGCTGCGATACGCCGGGTTGATATTGACCAGAATCACGCCGATTTTGGCGCTGGCGACCTGGCTGATGCACCACTCGGCGCAGTTGGGGGCCCAGATGCCCAAGCGGTCGCCGGCCTGCATCCCCAAGGCCAGGAACGCACGTGCATGCAAGTCAACCGTCTCTGCCAGTTGCCGCCAGGTGTAGCGACGCTGTTGATGGCCCACGACCAAGGCTTCGCCGTCGGAGTAGCGCGAAACCGTTTGATCAAAGGCCTGGCCGATAGTCATGGCCAGCAAGGCCTTGTCCTGACAGCCGCGGCTGTAGCTCTGATTCGATTGATCCATAACGACCCCTGTTGTCTTTTTTGTAGGTTGACGTAAACGTAAACTACGATTGACAGGCCCGCAACGCAAGTTTACGTTAACGTAAAGGTGATCGCCCTCCCCGGCGTATTGGCCATACAAAAACAACGCTAGAAGGTGCCCGTCCATGAGTTACCCCTCCCTGAACTTCGCCCTCGGTGAAACCATCGACATGCTGCGCGACCAGGTGCAATCCTTCGTGGCCAAGGAACTGGCGCCGCGCGCTGCGCAGATCGATATCGACAACCTGTTCCCCGCCGATATGTGGCGTAAGTTCGGCGATATGGGCCTGCTGGGCATCACCGTGCCGGAAGAATACGGCGGCGCCGGCCTGGGCTACCTGGCCCACGTGGTGGCCATGGAAGAAATCAGCCGGGGCTCGGCTTCGGTGGCGTTGTCCTACGGCGCGCACTCCAACCTCTGCGTCAACCAGATCAACCGCAACGGCACCCATGAGCAAAAACTCAAATACCTGCCCAAGCTGATCAGCGGCGAACACATCGGCGCACTCGCCATGAGCGAGCCGAACGCCGGCTCCGACGTGGTCTCCATGAAGCTGCGCGCCGATAAACGCGGCAGTGTGTATGTGCTCAACGGCAGCAAGACCTGGATCACCAACGGCCCTGATGCCAATACCTACGTGATCTACGCCAAGACCGACCTGGAAAAGGGTGCCCACGGCATCACCGCGTTTATCGTCGAGCGCGACTCGAAGGGCTTCAGCCGCAGCAACAAGTTCGACAAGCTCGGCATGCGCGGCTCCAACACCTGCGAGTTGTTTTTCGATGACGTCGAAGTGCCGGAAGAAAACATCCTCGGCGCACTCAATGGCGGCGTGAAAGTGCTGATGAGCGGCCTCGATTACGAACGCGTTGTGCTGTCCGGCGGCCCGACCGGGATCATGCAGGCCTGCATGGACCTGATCGTGCCCTACATCCATGACCGCAAGCAGTTCGGCCAGAGCATCGGCGAGTTCCAGCTGATCCAGGGCAAGGTCGCCGACATGTACACCCAGCTCAACGCCAGCCGCGCCTACCTGTACGCCGTGGCCCAGGCCTGCGAGCGCGGCGAAACCACGCGCAAGGACGCCGCCGGCGTGATCCTCTACAGCGCCGAACGCGCTACCCAGATGGCCCTCGACGCGATCCAGATTCTCGGCGGCAATGGCTATATCAATGAGTTCCCGGCTGGCCGTCTATTGCGTGACGCCAAGCTGTATGAAATCGGTGCCGGCACCAGTGAGATCCGGCGCATGTTGATCGGTCGCGAACTGTTTAACGAAACCCGCTGAACGGAGCGCGCACCATGGCTACCCTGCACACCCAGCTCAACCCGCGCTCGGCGGAATTCGCCGCCAACAGCGCGGCGATGCTCCAACAGGTCGACGCCCTGCATACCCTGCTCGCCCAGGTGCAGCAAGGCGGCGGCGCCAAGGCCCAGGAGCGGCATACGTCGCGGGGCAAGCTGTTGCCTCGCGAGCGGATCAATCGCTTGCTCGACCCTGGCTCGCCGTTCCTTGAACTCAGCCAGCTGGCGGCTTATCAGGTGTACGGCGAAGACGTGCCCGCTGCCGGGGTGATTGCCGGGATTGGCCGGGTGGAAGGCGTCGAGTGCATGATCGTCGCCAACGACGCCACGGTGAAAGGCGGCTCGTACTACCCGCTGACCGTCAAGAAACACCTGCGCGCCCAGACCATCGCCGAGCAGAACCGCCTGCCCTGCATCTACCTGGTGGACTCCGGCGGCGCCAACCTGCCGCGTCAGGATGAAGTATTCCCGGATCGCGAGCACTTCGGACGGATCTTCTTCAACCAGGCGAACATGAGCGCCCAGGGCATCCCGCAGATCGCGGTGGTGATGGGCTCCTGCACTGCCGGTGGTGCCTATGTGCCGGCGATGGCGGACGAAGCAATCATGGTCCGCCAGCAAGCCACCATCTTCCTCGCCGGCCCGCCGCTGGTGAAGGCGGCGACCGGTGAAGTGGTCAGCGCCGAAGACCTGGGCGGTGCCGATGTGCACTGCAAGATTTCCGGGGTGGCCGACCACTATGCCGACAGCGACGAACATGCGCTGGCCCTGGCTCGGCGCAGTGTGGCCAACCTCAACTGGCGCAAGCTGGGGCAATTGCAACAGCGCACGCCGCTGGCGCCGCTTTATAGCAGCGAAGAGCTGTACGGCGTGATTCCGGCCGACGCCAAGCAACCGTTCGATGTACGCGAGGTGATCGCGCGATTGGTGGACGGCTCGGTGTTCGATGAATTCAAGGCGTTGTTTGGCACCACACTGGTGTGCGGCTTTGCGCACCTGCACGGCTATCCGATTGCGATCCTGGCCAACAACGGCATCCTCTTCGCCGAGGCCGCGCAGAAAGGCGCGCACTTTATCGAACTGGCCTGCCAACGCGGGATTCCGCTGTTGTTCCTGCAAAACATCACCGGCTTCATGGTCGGCCAGAAATACGAAGCCGGCGGCATCGCCAAGCACGGCGCCAAACTGGTGACAGCGGTAGCCTGTGCCAAGGTGCCGAAGTTCACCGTGATCATCGGCGGCAGCTTCGGCGCCGGTAACTACGGCATGTGTGGACGCGCCTACGACCCGCGCTTCTTGTGGATGTGGCCCAACGCACGCATCGGCGTGATGGGCGCCGAACAGGCCGCCGGCGTGCTGGTGCAGGTCAAGCGTGAGCAGGCCGAGCGCGCCGGCCAGGGTTTCAGCAGCGATGAGGAAGCGGCGATCAAGCAGCCGATCCTCGACCAGTACGAAACCCAGGGCCACCCCTACTACTCCAGCGCACGGCTGTGGGATGACGGCGTCATCGACCCGCTGCAGACCCGCGACGTGCTCGCCCTGGCCCTGTCCGCCGCGCTGAACGCCCCCATCGAGCCGAGCCGCTTCGGCGTGTTCCGCATGTAAATGGAGCTGCACCCCATGAGCGATTTCAACACCCTCGAACTGATCACCGACCCCCGTGGCTTTGCCACGCTGTGGCTCAGTCGTGAAGCCAAGAACAACGCGTTCAATGCCGAAATGATCCGCGAACTGATCATTGCCCTGGACCGGGTGCAAGGCGATCCGGCCCTGCGCTTTCTGGTACTGCGCGGGCGCGGCAAACACTTCAGCGCCGGCGCCGACCTGGCCTGGATGCAGCAGTCGGCCGAACTGGATTACCACACCAACCTGGACGATGCCCGAGAACTGGCGGAGCTGATGTACAACCTCGCCAAGCTGAAGATCCCGACGCTGGCGGTAGTCCAGGGTGCGGCCTACGGCGGTGCCCTGGGATTGATCAGTTGCTGCGACATGGCGATTGGCGCCGACGATGCGCAGTTCTGCCTGTCGGAAGTGCGCATTGGCCTGGCGCCGGCGGTGATCAGCCCGTTCGTGGTGCAGGCGATCGGCGAACGGGCAGCCCGTCGCTATGCCCTCACAGCGGATCGCTTTGGCGGGCAGCGGGCACGGGAAATCGGCTTGCTGGCGGAAAGTTATCCTGCCGATGATTTGGACATACATGTCGAATTGTGGATTACCAATCTGCTGCTCAACAGCCCCGCGGCCATGCGCGCCAGCAAGGACCTGCTACGGGAAGTCGGCCACGGTGCCCTGACGCCAGCGTTGCGTCGCTACTGCGAGAACTCCATCGCCCGGATCCGCGTCAGCACCGAAGGCCAGGAAGGCCTGCGTGCCTTTCTGCAAAAACGCGCGCCCAACTGGCAGCCTCAGGAGCCGCGTTCATGAAGACGCTTACTACCGTATTGGTAGCCAACCGTGGCGAAATCGCCTGCCGGGTGATGCGTACCGCCAAGGCCATGGGCCTGACCACCGTGGCCGTGCACAGCGCCATCGACCGTGACGCGCGGCACACCCGCGAGGCTGATATTCGTGTGGACCTGGGCGGCAGCAAGGCCGCCGACAGCTACCTGCAAATCGACAAACTGATTGCCGCGGCCCAGGCCAGCGGCGCCCAGGCGATTCACCCGGGTTATGGGTTTCTTTCGGAGAACGCAGGGTTTGCCCGCGCCATTGAAGCCGCCGGGTTGATCTTCCTCGGCCCGCCCGCCTCGGCCATTGATGCCATGGGCAGCAAATCGGCCGCCAAGGCGTTGATGGAAACCGCCGGCGTGCCGCTGGTGCCGGGTTACCACGGCGACGCCCAAGATCTGGAGACTTTCCGCCAGGCAGCCGAGCGTATCGGTTACCCGGTGCTGCTCAAGGCAACGGCAGGCGGTGGCGGCAAGGGCATGAAGGTGGTCGAGGACGTCAGCCAACTGGCCGAAGCGTTGGCCTCGGCACAGCGTGAAGCACTGTCCTCGTTTGGCAATGCGCAGATGCTGGTGGAAAAGTATTTGCTCAAGCCGCGTCACGTGGAGATCCAGGTGTTCGCCGACCAGCACGGTCACTGCCTGTACCTCAATGAGCGCGATTGCTCGATCCAGCGCCGCCATCAAAAAGTCGTCGAAGAAGCCCCGGCGCCGGGCCTGAGTGCCGAGCAGCGCAAGGCCATGGGCGAAGCGGCCGTGCGTGCGGCCCAGGCCATCGGCTACGTGGGCGCGGGCACCGTGGAGTTTCTGCTGGACGCCCGGGGCGAGTTTTTCTTCATGGAGATGAACACCCGGCTGCAGGTGGAACACCCGGTGACCGAGGCCATCACCGGCCTGGACCTGGTGGCCTGGCAGATTCGCGTGGCCCAGGGCGAGCCGCTGCCGATGACTCAGGAGCAAGTGCCACTGCTGGGGCATGCGATTGAAGTGCGCCTGTACGCCGAGGACCCGGCCAACGATTTTCTGCCGGCCACCGGGCACCTGGCGCTGTACCGCGAATCCACGCCAGGGCCCGGGCGCCGGGTAGACAGCGGCGTCGAACAAGGCGACAACGTGTCGCCGTTCTACGACCCGATGCTGGGCAAGCTGATTGCCTGGGGCGAAGACCGCGAACAGGCGCGCCTGCGGCTGCTGGGCATGCTCGATGAATTTGCCGTGGGTGGACTGAAGACCAACCTGGGCTTCTTGCGGCGCATTATCGGCCATCCGGCGTTTGCCGCTGCCGAGCTCGATACCGGGTTTATCCCGCGTTATCAGGATGAGCTGCTGCCGGCGCCTGGCGAATTGAGTGAGGCATTCTGGCAGGCCGCCGGCCAGGCGTTCATGCAGACCCAACCGAGCACTGACACCCGTTCGCCCTGGGCCGACACCCGAGGTTTTCGCTCAGGCTTGCCGGGCGAGGTTTCCCTGCACCTGAGCTGCAACGGCCAGGATCGCCTGGTAATGCTGCAAGCCGGCATCAACCCGCCCCAGTTGCACGGCGAACAATTGCTGATCGACCAGCACGGCGTGCGCCGCTCCCATCTGGCGGTACGCGAGGGCGGCAGTGTGTTTTTGCGCTGGGACGGCGAGGTGCACAGTGTCAGCCTGTTCGACCCCATTGCCGCCGTCGACGCCAGCCAGTCCCATCAGGGCGGCCTGACCGCACCGATGAACGGCAGCATCGTGCGAGTGCTGGTGGAAGTCGGGCAAACCGTTGAACCCGGTACGCAGTTGGTGGTGCTGGAGGCCATGAAGATGGAACACAGCATTCGCGCGCCCCATGCCGGCGTGGTCAAGGCGCTGTACTGCCAGGAAGGCGAAATGGTCGGTGAAGGCAGCGCACTGGTGGAGCTGGAAGCCGCGAGTTAAAACCTCGTGACCGCCTGCGCCACCACGCCGATGATCCGGCACTCTTCACTGAACAGCATCTTCGGGTATGTAGGGTTGAGCGGCACCAGGTAAAGCTGGCCGCTCTGCCTGACCCATTTGCGCAAGATCGCCTGGGAATCAAATGCCCATTGGGCCACCACCAGTTTGCCGGGCTCGGGCTGGATGGCCGGGTCCACCAGAATCATCGTGCCTTCATTGATACTCAAGCCGCTGGGGGCGGTCATGGCGTCGCCAGTCACGCGCATCCAGAACGCCTTGCCACGGGCCTGATAGTCGCTCATCTGAAAACGAGTAACGCCGTACGGCCGAGGTTCTTCCTGCAATGGGTAGCCTCCCTTCCCTTCGCTCACCGGGTAACGGTAATTCGGGTTGTAGTGCGGCGCCGGCTGCAGTTCCTCGGCAACCGCCGCGAGCGCTTTTTCGCGAACCACCAGCGCGACCTCGAGCCCATCCAGGCCCAGCTCCTGCATCACCCGGTTCATATCGGCAAGGCTCGGCACCCGACGCTTGTTCAGCCAGTGGCCGACCCCGCCCTGAGACATGCCCAGGCGCGACGCCAGTTGGTCCTGCGTGACCTTGCGGTCTTTCATGTTGGCCTTGACCAACGCTATCCATTTATCCATGGGCCCTGACAATACGTTGTGTACTCACCACGGCAATAAACAGTTTGTAGTAATCAATAAAACGCCATAAATACGATTAGTACTAATATCGATTGCAGGCTTTCGACACCCACACAGAGCACTGCCCTTATGACGACCACCTCGTATACCCTGCCCGACACCTGCGATGAAGACGAGCGGCTGTTCCTGCGCAGCAGTGGCGCCGCCCAACGCGCGCTGGACTATTACCTGAAAGAGGATGCCGCACCGCCCTCCGTTGACGATACGTTGTTCGAGGTCAAGCCCGGCATCAGCGACGAGGAGGCCCTGGTCCACGCCTCCGACCTGCTGCGCAGCGCCGCGGCCACTGCGTACGAATCGGCAAACAGCGCCCACGGCAATAGCCGGGACCTGGCGTTTTCAGTGGTCTATTTGATCGATATGGCGAAGGTGATGGTGGAGCGGTCACTGCGGCTTTCGGCGAGGGGTGCCGAACAGCCGGCCAGCCTGTAACAGGCACGCGGGAAAAATATTTCTATCCGAGGGATAAAAACATTTGACTTGCAAATGATAATGATTATTATTGGACCTAGCTGATCGCGAGATCAGTCGATAGACCAAGAGACCTTAGGTCGGACTCTTGGAATATCTCCTCATCAGGCTAATCACGGTTTTTGACCCGGCTCTTTGGCCGGGTCTTTTTTTTGCCAGTTTTTCCCTGGCGTGACTTCAGGCTAATGAAGACTGTGTGTTGCTTGATGGCGCGCATGGTAGCAAAAGACCATCGCCAAAAGAAAGTCGATCGAGCGCTCTAGGCCGGTTCTTTCAAAAATAGCACTTGAGAATCAATCTCATAGATTCTAAGCTGCGGCGGCGTCATGGACGACGCCCCCTCTTCACCCGCAAAAATTGCATCCAGGCTTTGCCCCGCTCCGGTGTAAAATGCCCGCCACAACACTCATATTCAGGCAACCAGACTATGACCGTGGCCTTGACCTCCATCAAGATCAGCACCGACTTCGACAGTGGCAATATCCAGGTGCTCGACGCCAGTGATGCTCACCAGTTGCTGCTGGCGATAAAGCCCGATACGCGCAGCCAGCACTTCCAGTGGTTCCACTTCAAGGCCGAAGGCATGCATGTGGGCCACACCCACACCTTCCGCCTGAGCAATGCCGGACACTCGTCCTACAAGCACGCCTGGAGCGGCTACAACGCCGTGGCGTCCTACGACCATATCAACTGGTTTCGGGTACCCACCCGCTTTGATGGCGAGACGCTGCACATCACCCTCGAAACCCGTGAAAAACAGGCCTGGTTCGCTTACTTCGAACCCTACAGCCGCGAACGCCACGACTGGCTGATCGACCAGGCGCTGAACCGCGCCGGCACGCAATTGCTGGCCACCGGCAAAAGTGTCGAAGGCCGTGATATCCAACTGCTGCGCCGTGGCAAGGGCGAGGCCAACAAGCGCAAGGTCTGGATCATCGCCCAGCAGCATCCCGGCGAGCACATGGCCGAATGGTTTATGGAAGGCATCATCGAGCGCCTGCAACAGGACGGTGACGCCGAGCTGAAAAAGCTCCTGGCCGCCGCCGACCTGTACCTGGTACCGAACATGAACCCCGATGGCGCGTTCCATGGGCATCTGCGCACCAACGCCATGGGCCAGGACCTCAACCGCGCCTGGCAGAGTGCGAGCCAGGAGATCAGCCCCGAAGTACTGTTCGTCCAGCAACAAATGGAAAAGTACGGCGTTGACCTGTTCCTGGATATCCACGGCGACGAGGAAATCCCCTATGTGTTCACCGCCGGTTGTGAAGGCAACCCGGGCTACACGCCACGTATCGAGCAGTTGGAAAAACACTTCCGCAGCCACCTGAGCAACCTCACCCGGGATTTTCAGACCGCGCATGGCTACACCCGCGACCTGCCGGGCGAAGCCAATATGACCCTGGCGTGCAACAGCGTCGGCGAGAAGTTCGATTGCCTGTCCCTGACCCTGGAAATGCCCTTCAAGGACAACGACGACGCGCCCAACCCGCACACTGGCTGGTCGGGCAAACGCTCGATGCAGTTGGGCAAGGATGTGTTGAGCAGCGTGGCGGATATCGTCGGCGTATTGCGCTAAACATCCACGATCCCGGCGACGGCTGCATCACAGCAACCGTCGCCGGGGAAGGCTTCAGTCCTTGCTGCCGGTCATGCTTTGCAACACACCGTCACGCCGGATCAAACCGTGGAACAGCGCCGCCGCCAGGTGCAACAACACCGTTAGAAACAGCAAATACGCCAGGTAACCGTGAGCCTTGCGCAACACGGCAAACAACGGCGCATTCGCCCCCACCAGCGCCGGCAACTGCACCGAACTGCTGAGCATCACCGGGTCGCCGGCCGCTGAAATCATCGCCCAGCCCAGCAGCGGCAACACCAGCATCAACGCATACAGCACCACGTGGGAGGCCTTGGCCGCCAGCACTTGCCACAGCGGCAAGTCGGCAGGCAGCGGCGGCTGGCGCGTGGAAAAACGCACCACCAGGCGCACGATCACCAGCGCCAGGATCGCAATGCCCAGCGGCTTGTGCAGGTGGATCAGCCACTCATGGCGTTCGGAAACCGAGGCCACCATGCCCGCGCCGATAAACAGCATGGCGATGATCATCAACGCCATCAGCCAATGCAGCAGCCGCGCCAGCGGGGCGAAAAACCGGGGTTGGGCATTCATGGCTTCGACTCCTGAGGGGCGCTGTGCAGCTGGCTGACTTCGCTGGTGCGACGCAGGTAGGAACTGGCGTACGCCGCCGAACGGGCGGCCAGCAATGGGTCATTCGAGGCTTCGATACCGCTCGGCAGCACCAGTGGATCAAAGTTGATGTCACGGCAATCACCGTCCATTTGCGGCTGGCTGCTTTCCAGCACCAGGGTCCCGGCATTCAGCACCTTGTGCTCACCGGTCCAGGTCTTGCTGGCGTCATCCACCGGGTCGCCCGGGTTGGCCAGGGTGAGGTTCAACTGCCAGCGCAACGGCCCGGCCACCAGGCGCTGGGCCAGGTCTTTTTCGAGGAAGTCGCTGCCGGCGGGCGCCGTGGCCCCCGCAGCATCCTGGCTTTGCGGTACGACGCCCCAGCGCACGGCCTGGCGTTGGCCGCTGGCGTTTACCAGGTAAAACGCGTTGATGCCGTTATAGGTTTCAGTGGCATAGCTGGCAGACGGCTTGGCGGTCTTGACCCAGGCCAGGAACGGCGCGGTCTCGGGGTGCGCCGCGAAGAACGCCGGCATGCCTGCCGGGTTCGGCTTGCCGGTGGCTGGGTCAGGTGCGCCGGCCTTGAGCATCTCGAAGAAGGCCTCGGGCGTGCCCACCGGGAACACCGGCATGCTGTTCATCCCGGTGCGCCATTGCTGGCCGTTGGCCAAGTTGAACTGCAAGGCAAAACTGCGGATCGGCACGCTGCTGTCCGGCGCATACGGGTTGCCGCTGGGCAGCGCAAAACGCCCGATAACCGGGGTACGCGCCTCGCTGAATACCTGGGCACTGGAATACTGGCGCGCTTCGGGGCTGCTCTCGAAATAACCGGCCACGCACACGCCCTTGGCATGGTTGCGCCGGTAGCCAGGGTGCAAGCCGTTGTTGGTTTCCAAGGCATTGACCAGGGTTTTGGGGCGCAACCGCTGTGGGTCGAGGCTTCCGTTAACGTAGGCAAACGCCCCGGCCACGACGGCAACCACCACGCCGATGCTGGCCAACCGAATTATCAGGCTTGCGGTGCTCAGCGGCGGACGGGGCGGTGATGAGTGATCTACCATGAAATAACTCCAGGGCCCAAGGCCTTGAGTGGGTGAAACATAAGGTCGGAACACTTGGGACGAACGCCAGCGCACTCTATTCCCTGGCCTGCTGTTTATTTTTATTGGCCTGGAATAACCTTCAACGCCGGACGTCTTCCTAGTCCCAGCGTAGTGACTAGCCAGAATCCCATGCACGAACTCGACGAACAGTTACGTGAACTCATCCCCAGGTTGCGGCGCTTTGCCGTGTCCCTGACGCGTAACACCAGCAGCGCCGACGACCTGGTGCAGGCGAGCCTTGAGCGCGCGATCATCAGTTGGGCCGACAAACGCCTCGAAGGCGACTTGCGCGCCTGGCTGTTCTCGATCCTCTACCGGCAGTTCCTCGACGCCCATCGGCGCTCCCGGCGGTACACACGCATGCTGGAGTTTTTCACCGGCCGCGATGATTCGCAGCCGTCGGTCGAGCGCACCGTCATCGCGCAATCGACCCTGCAAGCCTTCGACAAATTGAACACCGAACAGCGCGCCCTGCTGCTGTGGGTCTCGGTGGAAGGCTTGAGCTACAAAGAAGTCGCCGACATCCTCGAGGTGCCCGTGGGCACCGTGATGTCTCGCCTGTCGCGCGCGCGCCAGGCCCTGCGCCAGCTCAGCGACGGCGAAATCACCAGCCCTGCCCTGCGGATACTCAAATGATCAGCCTGCCTCCCAGCGAACGCGATTTGCATGCCTACGTCGATCACCAACTCCTGGACGCCGACCGCCGCCAGCTCGAAACCTGGCTGGCGGCCCACCCGGACGTCGCCGCCCAGGTGCACGCCTGGCAACAGGACGCGCAGCACCTGCGGGCATCGTTGAGCGGCGCACTGCAACAACCCGCCAACCCCGAGCTGGACCCCGCCCTGATTCGTCAGCGGGTCAAGCGCCAGTCACGCCGCCATCTCGCAACCGCCGCCATGCTGTTGATTGCCGTCAGTGTCGGCGGCCTCGGCGGCTGGCAGGCCCGCCAGGCCACGCTGCTCGAGAGCATGGCGCCCATGAGCGACGCGATGCAGGCCTACCGCCTGTTTGCCCAGGACGGCATCCTGCCCGCCGACTACCACGTACAAAGCGGTGGCGACATGCAAGGCTGGCTCGACCGTTATTTCAACCAGGCCTACCGCCTGCCGGACCTGAGCCAGGCCGGGTTCAAGGCGGTCAGCGGGCGCCTGCTCAGTACCGAACAAGGCGCGGCGGCCATGGTGCTGTATGAAGACCCCCAAGGGCGGCGCATCAGTTTCTATATCCGTCCGCCGGGCCCGGAAAACAAATTCCTGCCTCGTGGCAGCCGCAGTGCCGACGGCCTGCAGGCCGAATACTGGTCGGGCGCGGGCTACAACTATGCGATGGTCAGCCCGCAAGACCCGTCGACCACGCAGATGCTCAAGCAGACGATGCGGTTCTAGAAACCCACATCCAGCACCACGTTATCGACGTAGGTACCGGCTGGCGGCGTGGCCTGGTTGCTATAGATCGCCGCGTTGTAGTTGAACACCTGGCTGCCGGTGCCCAGGCCATTCCCGGGGTTCACCTCAGCCGTGGAGCTGGCGCGCCGGGCGGTGGTCACGCTGCCCCAGCGAGTGGTGGTGGCGCTTTTGAAGATGTCGTAATTGAGGAAGTTGCTCCCCGAGATCATCCGCCGCTGCCCGCCCACACTCACCGGGTTCTGCCCGTCGCTGATGCCCACGGTGTAGGCACTGCCCTTGGTGCAGGCAATCGTGGCTTGCCCGCTCACGCTGGAAAAACCACTGATCACCGGGGCGCTGCCGAAGCTGATGTTGGGCGCGGTGATCGTGCAGTCATTGGCCACGGTCATGCTGACGGTCAACGTCGTGGTGCCACTGTTGATATCCCGCCCCAGACAAATCCCGCCGATACCAATGCCCGAGCAATAGTTCCAGTTCCAGAAAATACTCAGGGTTTCGCTATAGGTGCCGGCCGCCACGTTGCTGCCGATCGTCGTGCTCATGTAAAGCGGCAAGGTTTTCGTGCCCGGCCCGGAAATCAGCCCGGCGGTTTGCGCGATGCCGCCGGGCCCGCCAAAGTCGAACGCGGTGCCCCGGGTCATCGGAAAGCCGGTGGTGTTGTTGGCATAGACCGTGTAGCTGATCACATCACCGGTGGGCCCAACCATGCCGCCCTGGGAGGAACCGGTGATGGTGGCGTAAAAGTGGTCGGTGGAAGCCAGCAACGAAATCAGGGCAGAGGTACAGTTCAAGCCGCCGGAGGTGGTCGAACTGGTCTGGGCGGCAGTGCGCACGGTCATCGAACTCACCGACGTGCCAAAGCTGGCTGGCACGGTCGCCCCCACCGAACACAAGGCTTGCGCCTGCTGCACGCCCCCAAGGCTCGCCAACACCAGCATTCCCGACACCCATCCCTTGACCCGCACACCCACACTCCTTATCTCATTGGCAAACCAGCGGCCCGATCAGCGGCACCTGCTCCTCGTTGATATCCACGTCGAACGTTGCCTGGCAGGTACGGCCCTCACCCACAGTGACTTGCAAGGTGTTGTGGGCCGCCAGGTTCTCCAGGTACACCAGGCCGTCCCAACCCACCACCGCCCGCGCGCCGGTTTGCTCGTGACGCACCTGGCTGCCCAGGGGCAGTTCCTGATGCTGGGCATCCACCAGGGTGATACTGGCCGCGATCACCCGGCGCACCGGGAATTCCAGCAAATAGCCGCTGCCGCGACGCACCGCCACCCGCTGCTCGACATTCGGCGTCTGCACGGTGACCGGCAGGTTCAGCGGGTCGATTTCATATTTGCCGCGGTAATAAGCGCTGCTCCACGGCACCAGCAGATGCCCGTTGCGATCGGTTTCACCCACTAGCTGGTTTTCGTAAAGCACCGGCACCCCGGCATAACCATCGGTGCTCACCACCACAAACGCGTCATTCACCCGATTAGCCGCGAACACTTGCTTGTCCATCCACACCAACGAACCGCTGGCATCCGCCCAACGGGTCTCGGCGTCACTGCTGCCGTACACGCCCGCCTGCAATTGCACCGACTGCATGCGCCAGGTCAGGTCGGCCTGGCGATAGGCGGGGCCGTCGCCACTGGCATACCCCAGGTTGTAGCCCACGCCGCCTTCGGACGGCACCGCCCGGCTGTAGTTGACCCGCTGGCGACTCTCGCCGGCCTGGCTGCGCTCGTTGCTCAAGGCCAGGCTGCCATAGATGTCGAACGGGATGACCAACTGCGCCTGCATGGCCCAGTTGCTGTCACCGACCTCACGGTTGGCCGACAGATAGAAACTGGTGTTGCGCCACAACTGCTTGCTCCAGGTGAGGTTCATCAGCCGGGTGCGGGAGTCATCGGCTGCCTGCACATCGAAATAGCCGGCACCGATGCTGCCGAAATCGTTGAGGTTCAGGCTCAGGGTCACCTGCTCGCTGCGCTTGCTGAGGCTCGCATAAGGCGTGTCGACCAGGGTCAGGTCGGCGTACTGGTCGCGGCGTTCTACTCGCTGGTATGACAGGCTGTAGCGCTGGTTGCTGTATTGATAACCGAAGCTCAATTGCTGGCCGGTCTCGCCATCAAACTGGCTTTGGCTGAGGGCGGTATTGAGCACCCCGAAGTTGCCCAGCCGCACGTTGCCGCCGAGCCCGCCCAGGGTCAGGTCGCCTGAGGCTTCGGCATGGCTTTCCAGGGTGAAGTAGTCCGACACCCCGTAACGAAACGTGCCGCTGGCCACGCCCGGCCCGTAGCCAAAATCCCGAATGGTGTAGTCGCGGCGCAAATTACCGGCCGCCACGGAAAAATCCGACAGCCCTTTTTGCAACAACGTACTGGTGACGTAGAACGGCACGGTGGTCGACACCTGCCGGCCCAGGGCATCGGTGGTGACCACCACCGCTTCGCCGGCGCCGTTGATAAACGGCACGTTGGTCAAGGTGTAAGGGCCCGGCTGCAGATCTGCGCTGCTGGATTTGTAGCCATTGATGAACAGGTCCACCGACGACGGCACCGCCGCCTCCCCGGCAAATTGTGGCAAGGGGTAAGTCACCAGGTCCGGGCGTACGCCGAAATCCCGCGACACTTGCACCCCGCCCAGGCGTACCGAACTGCTCCACGGCAATGCGCTGCTGATCACGTCGCCCGCCTCGTAGGTCAGCAGGCGCTCATCGTCGGAAAAGCGCCAGGTGGTGTCATAGCGCCGGTAGCCATTGTTCAAAGTGCTGCCGCTGGCCTGGCCGCCAAAGGTGGTGCGGTATTGGCCGGTATTGGACAAGGTGCCCCAGGTATCGAACAGCCGCACTTCGTTGAAAATGCCCAGGTATGTGCCGGCGTCATCGGTGTCGTTCAGGTAAGCGTCATAGTTGAGCAACGCACCAAAACTGGTGAGTGCCTGGGCGCGCGGGTAGTTGTTGCGGCTGCCGATGAACTGCGCCGGCAACCACGCCGGCGGTACCGTCAACATGAGGCGCTGGCCCTGGCTGTCGTAATCGGTGTGCAGGCCCGGCAGGTGGTCCAGCGCGACCTCGGTGGTGATCTCGGCCGGCAGCTTCATGCCCACGTCCCGCAAGGTGGCCGCCGGCACAAACAGGCCGCCGGTGCGCTGATCCACGGCCACCACCCGGCCAGTGTCCATCTGGTTGACCACCAGTTCGAGGAACAACTGTGCATCGGCAACAGCCTCCATGTTGCTGGGCGGCGGCGGCAACGGCGCGGCCACGCCAAGCGGCGCAAGCACCAGGCCCGCCAGGCCGCCCACCACCCACACCGATCGCCATCGACTACGAGCCCAACCATGGCTCACCAAGGCTTTGTGTCCATCAATGGACATCTCCATCCGTTAAGACCAAGGGCTGCTCCATGCCCTATTCCATTGCGTTACCGTCCCGGCGCAAGGTTCTCCAGTTGCGTTGCGCCATTGACTCGCACCTGCAGCGGCTGATCGCCCGCGACACCTTGTGGCACCGGCCAGCGCATGGTTGCGCCCGGCAGTACATAGCCGAGCAGGCCGTCAACCAGCGGCCGGGTCTGCCCGCCCTGCTTGAACGCCACATCGGTGAGCCGCGCGTGCACCGCGCCCTGGTTGCGCATCTCCACATAGTTGCGCCCGCCGACGGTGACTTTTTTCCAGCTCAGGTCAGGCTTGCCCGCGCCCTTGGGGTCGCGCTGGCGCGTCGCGTCTTCCTTGCTCCACAGGCCTGCGCCGTAGGCGAACAACGGCACCGAATAACGCATCTGAAAGCGGATGGCTGCGGCCGTCTTGCCATCGGCTGCGGGGGTTTCAGGGGTGGCGGCGGGGATTTCGTCGATGATGATCCGATAGGCCAACTCCTGGCCCGGCGGCACTTCCCGGGTCCGGGTCAGGCGCACCAATTGCTTCTGCCCCGGTTCGATCTTCGCCACCGGCGGGCTGCCGATCACGTCGCGCTGGTTCTGGTACTGCTCGTCAAACCCGCCCTGGCTCCAGGCAAATACCCGGATCTGCAAGTTGGCAGTCTCTGTACCGCGGTTCTCCAACCACAAGGCGCTGGCCTGTTGATCGGCCTCCAGCACCGGGTCAATGGGCCAGATCAGCACCGAACTGGCAGCCTGGACCTGCCCGGCGCCCAACGCCACCAGACCGATAAAACCCGCAACCCAGTACCGCCGGGAAGCTGCAAACATAGATTCCACTCCTCATGCCAATCGCCTTACCAGGACAGCTGCACCTGCAGCACGTCGCTGTACGTCCCCCCAGGCTGATTACCCGGTAACACCACCCGGCCGTAAATCGGCAGGGTTATATTGTTCGCGTTGCTGTAGGCCACGCTGACGCTTTGACTGATCCCCAGGCCCTGGCTCAGGGCCGCGTCCTGAAACAGCTGGTACGCCACTTGGGCACTGCCGCTATTGAGTTGCATGTGCCGGCCACTGGCGTTGTACAAGCCGCCGTTGACGCTCATGTTCAAGGTGACTCCCGGGGTGCATTGCAGCGTTACCCCGCTGCTCAGCGCCACCGACACCGTGCTGGTGGACAACGACGAATAGCTGCCGAACGCCAGGCTGCCGTAGTTCGTGCCGCCGCCCACCACCAGGCAGCCTGCGGCAATCGTCGCGCTGACCTGGATCGTCTGGCTGGTCACCGCCAGCAACGACAACGGCATCCCCCAACCCGTGATGACCGCCAGCGTCGCCCAGCAGGCCCGCTTCATGGCACTAGAACGTCAGTTGCACCGACACCGTGTCGGTGTAGGTACCCGCCGGCAAACCTGCCTTGCCCACGGCCTGGCCGTAGATGTTCACGGTTTGCGCAACGCCCGTGCTCGCGCCTACGTTGATGGTTCCGTTGATCGCCAGGAGCGTCGAATGCCCGGTGTCGGTGTAGAAGTCATACGGCACATAGTTGGCCACGCCGTCATACAGCGCCCGGGTGCCGCCCGTGGACTGGCCGTCATGGGACCCGGCACCCACAGTGATCACCGGCGAGGTGCCCGAGGAACACTGGATCGACAACGCGCCTCCACCGCCACCCAGCACCTGGCCGGACTGCGTGGTGAACTGGCTGTTGGTGGTACCGAAATTGATCGTACCGAAGTTCAAACCGGTGGTGCCGCCCACGCCATTGACCAGGCAACTGTTGGTCAGGATCAGCGTGGAGCTGATCTGCCCGGTGACCGTCGTGGCCGCCTGGGCACCCGATACCCAGGCCAGTGCGACCAATGGGAGAACTGCTTTAGATACAAGTGCATGCATGATGTCCATCCTCATGAATTACCAATCCAGAGTCACCGTCAGGGTGTCTGTGTAGATGCCGGCCGGTAGGGCCCTGGTATTCGCCACCACCGAGCCGAATACCGGGATCGGTACCTGTGCGCCCTTGGTCACGACGAAATTGCGTTGCTGGCCGATGCTGTAGGTGCTTCGGCCCGCAGGATCGGCCGACAGCCGATACGGTATGGTTTGCCGGCCATTGCTCAAGCGCCGGGTGATGCCGTCGCCATGGGCGCCGCCGTCGATGGTCACGGTGAAACTGCTCACCACCGACGGGTTGCAGGACACAGCGAGCGCGGCCTTGTCGCCATCACTGATGCCGGCACCCAGGCCCTTGTCCCAGGTGGGTCCGTGGCTGCCGAAATCCAGCAAGGCCGAGCCGCCATCCGGGCTCACCGGCGCGCTGTCGGTGCCTTTGCTCACCTGGCAACTGGCGGTAATCACCAGCCGTGCGTGAATCTGCCCGGCGACCGCCGCCTGGGCGTCCTCGGCCAGGAGCAACAGGCCGCCCAGCGCGATGCAGGCCAGGGCGCGGCTTACCATGTCACCGTCACTTTGAGCAGGTCG
Organism: Pseudomonas sp. C6002; assembly: GCF_013385805.1. Lineage (NCBI taxonomy): Bacteria > Pseudomonadati > Pseudomonadota > Gammaproteobacteria > Pseudomonadales > Pseudomonadaceae > Pseudomonas > Pseudomonas sp. C6002. Next base: position 19,197 of record NZ_JACAPH010000040.1, read on the forward strand.
GAATAAAGCCCCACGGCCGGTATTTCCTTGAGCGGCTCGATGCGTCCATAAAGTGGCAAGTCCACCGTGCCGGAATCGGGCACACGGCCGCTCAACGGTACGTCCACGGCCAAGGGGATGCGGCGTGCGGCATCGGCATAAATTCGATAGGGAATGGGTTTGATCGAGGGGGCAGCAGCGCCCAGGTAACGTACTTCGCCGATGCCGCCATGCAGGCCGCCGTCGACACGCATCTGATAAGGCGTATCCGGGTTGCACTCCAGGCGTGGCTGGCGCTGGCTGATCAAGGCTGCACTCAACGGGCCTGCCGGGTCATCCAGCCGGGAGCCGCTGCCGAAATCCAGTACGCCGAGCTGCTCGATCCCTGCTTCACGCGTGGTGCCGACCAACTGGCACCCCCGCTGCACGTCGATACGCACCTCAACCTGGAGCTGTGCACCATAACCCGTGTTGCAGAGCATCGCGCTCATGATTGCCAAGACTGCGTGTCCCTTCACTGCCCCAAATCCTTATACAGGGGTGACTGCTGTGTATGAGGTTAGTCACTTGAAGGGAATCCGCCAGTCAGGTCGGTGTTTTGGATCCATTGACCCATGCCTTTTCCAGATAGCTCGCGCCGTGCTTCTCTATTGGTCAAACCGCAACCGGCGCTCTAAAGTGAGCGACCACCGAAACACAGAGTGACTGACATTGGCTGCTTTACCGCCCCTGCTCAAACGGTTGCTGGGTAAAACCGCGGCGACCACCGCCGCCCCCGGTATCAGCGCATTCTTCCAGGGCAAGGCCCGGCAACAGGGCTATACCCTCAGCCCAAGCCAGCAACAGGTGATCGAGACCATGGCCCGGCAAACCGACCATCTGCTGGCCGGGCGCCCTACCCGCAGCCTGTACCTGCACGGCGCCGTCGGCCGGGGCAAGAGCTGGTTGCTGGACGGCTTTTTCCAGGCGTTGCCGATTGCCGAGAAACAGCGCGTGCACTTCCACGACTTTTTCGCCCGTCTGCACCAGGGAATGTTTGCCCATCGCCAGCAGCGCGATGCCTTGGCCGTGACCCTGGATGAGTTGCTCGATGGCTGCCGCGTGCTGTGCTTCGACGAGTTTCACGTACATGATATCGGCGATGCGATGCTGATCAGCCGTCTGTTCAAGGCCCTGTTCCGGCGCGGAGTCTGGGTGCTGGTAACCTCCAATTATCCGCCCGCCGGGTTGCTGCCGAACCCCTTGTACCATCAGCGGTTCAAGCCGGTGATCGAGCTGATCAGCGCGCGCATGGACGTCATGGAAGTCAGCGCCCCCCAGGATTTTCGCAGCCTGGCCCAGGCCCATGGCGATCAGCGGTTCAGCGCTGGCCAGTTCGTGTGGCCGGGGACTGCCGCGCAACGCCAAGCCCTGGGCCTGCCGTCAGCGGATCAGGCCCCGGTCAGCCTGACCGTCGGAGCCCGGCAATTGACTGCCCGCTGGCACCAGGACCGCAGCATTGCCTTCACCTTCAGCGACCTGTGCGAACAACCGACCGCCGTCATGGACTACCTGCAGCTGTGCCGCGACTATGAACGCTGGATCATCGACGGCCTGCCGCACCTGGCGGACTGTCCGATTGCCGCCCAGCAACGGTTCATCAACCTGGTGGACGTGCTCTACGACCAGGACAAGCAATTGGTGCTGATCGGCGAGCAGCCGCTGGAGCAATCCCTGAGCGGCCAGGCCATCGATTTGGCGCGCACCGCCAGCCGCCTGGGGCAGTTGCAGAAGATCGGGCCGCAACCCGCTATCATGAGCGCCATTTACGCCCCTATTGCCGAGTGACGCGCCGTTCATGGATACCCTTGCCCAACTCAAGGCCGGCCAACTGGCCGGTATCAAACGCCTGGACCTGCGCTGTGGGCTGACCGAGTTCCCCCGGGAAATCTTCGACCTGGCCGACTCCCTGGAAATCCTCAACCTGACCGGCAATGCCCTGAGCAGCCTGCCGGATGACCTGCACCGCCTGCCCCATTTGCGCGTGCTGTTCTGTTCGGAAAACGCCTTTACCGAACTGCCGCAATGCCTGGGCCAGTGCGCGCAGTTGAGCATGATCGGCTTCAAGTCGAACCAGATCAGCAGTGTCCCGGCGACGTCGCTGCCACACTTGCTGCGCTGGCTGATCCTCACCGATAACCACATCAGCCAATTGCCGGACGAACTGGGTGAACGGCCTTTGCTGCAAAAACTGATGCTGGCCGGTAACCACCTGGAGCAGTTGCCGCAAAGTCTCGCCCAGTGCAAAAACCTCGAATTGATCCGCATCGCTTCCAACCGCATGACCCGCCTGCCGGACTGGTTGCTGGGTTTGCCGAGCCTGACCTGGCTGGCCTACGCCGGTAATCCGGTAGAGATGGCCGAGGAAGAGGCCCGCCATGACGCGACGCCAAACATTCCCTGGTCCGAGCTGGAATTGAGCGAAGTGCTGGGGGAAGGCGCTTCCGGAATCATCCGCAAAGCGTACTGGGCCCCGTCAAACGGGCCGGTCAAGGCGGTCGCGGTCAAACTCTATAAAGGCAGCATTACCAGTGACGGCTCGCCCCTGCACGAAATGCACGCCTGCATCGCCGCCGGACTGCATGCCAACCTGATCAAGGTAGAAGGCCGTGTCGTCGACCACCCGGAAGGCCAGGCGGCACTGGTGATGCAACTGATCGAACCGAACTATCGCAACCTTGCGGCGCTGCCGAGCCTGGCGTCGTGCACCCGGGATATCTACGAGCCCACCACCCGTTTCAGCGCGGATGTGGCGCTGCGCATGGCCCGGGGCATCGCCTCGGTGGCGGCGCACCTGCACGCGCAAGGCATCACCCACGGTGATCTGTACGGCCACAACATTCTGTGGAATGAAGCCGGTGAATGTCTGCTTGGGGACTTTGGTGCAGCGTCGTTTCACGCCACGGTCGACAGCCAGGAAACCCGCGCGTTGCAGCGCATCGAAGTCAGGGCGTTCGGGGTGTTGCTGGGGGAATTGCTGGAAAGGATTGATGCGGGGTTGAGCGAGGAAAAGCGCGTGGCGCTGGAAACCTTGCGGGACAACTGCTGCCAGCCGGATGTGCTGGCCCGGCCCGGGTTCGAGGAAATCACAACCCTGTTGCAGTCTTCCAAACTCAGCTAAACCCAATGTGGGAGCGGGCTTGCTCGAGAATGCGGTGTGTCAGTCAATACATGCTTGGCTGGTACACCGTATTCGCGAGCAAGCCCGCTCCCACATTTGGACCGGGTTCACATCAAATCAGAATCAACCCGCCAACCCGACGAACATGTCCTGCACGTCGTCATGGTTGTCCAAGCCTTCCAGGAAGGCTTCGACTTCGGCCATCTGCTCATCGCTCAAACCGCTCACCGGGTTCTTCGCGATGTAGCCGAGCTTGGCCGACAGCACGGTGAAACCCTGCTCCGGCAAGGCTTTCTGCACGGCGTCCAGGTCGGTGGTCTCGGTGATGAACAAGGTAGTGCCTTCTTCTTCGCCTTCCTCGAAATCCTGGGCACCGGCTTCAATCGCGGCCATTTCCGGATCGGCGTCGGGGCTGTCCGGCGAGGCTTCGATCAGGCCTACGTGGTTGAAGTCCCAGGCCACGGAGCCGGACGCGCCGAGTTGGCCCTTGCGGAACGCCACGCGGATTTCCGCCACGGTGCGGTTGATGTTGTCGGTCACGCATTCAACGATCAGCGGCACCTGGTGCGGGGCAAAACCTTCGTAGGTCACGCGGTGGTATTGCACGGTCTCACCGAGCAGACCGGCACCTTTCTTGATCGCGCGCTCCAGGGTTTCCTTGGGCATCGAGGCCTTTTTGGCCTGCTCCACCACCAGGCGCAAATGTGCGTTGGTAGCAGTGTCGGCACCGTTGCGGGCGGCAATGGTGATCTCTTTCACCAGCTTGCCGAAGATCTTGCCCTTGGCATTGGATGCCGCTTCTTTATGTTTGACTTTCCACTGTGCGCCCATGACTCACTCTCTTCTGTCCATCGCGCCGAGACGTCTACTGGCCGGCGCTTTGGGGGCAGAGTTTATAGCGCTGAAACACTCTAATCCACCAAAAAACCGGCCATGCCCCTCAGGTCCGCAAGGGATTGATGGCGCGCTCACGGTCGGGCACGAAGTCGCCCACCTGCGCCAGCACCGCCGGCCTGGCGTTCCAGTACGGCATCAACACCAGGGAGGAAAACAGCGCGGCACCGGCAAACACGATAAACACCGTGACCGTATCGAAGTAGCCCGGCAGCAAGCCGCCAAGAATCGCCCCCACCGAACCGCAGCCGTTGACGAACCCCGCCGCCGTCGCGCCGGCCTTGGCGGTGCCGAAGTCGATGGCGGCGGTGCTGCTGATCATCGAGTCCGGCCCGTACAGGGTCAGGCCCATCACAAACAGCAGCGCCATCACCAGCGCCACACTGCCGGTGTGCAAGGCGCCCATGAACAACGCCAGGGCCACGGTCAGCGCCAGCAGGCTGAGGACACAGGCCGGCATGCGCCGGGCGCCGAACAGTTTGTCGGACGCCATGCCGATCATGATCGGCCCCAGCAACCCCGCCAGCTCGAACGCCGTCGGCACAATCGCCGCGCCGACCTTGCCCACCGACGGCATCTGCTCATACACAATCACCGGCCCCCACAACAGGATCGCGTAACGCGCCGGTTTCAACAGAAAGTACGCCAGCCCCAGGGTCAACACCGTGCGGTTGCGCAAAATGGCCCGCAGCGGCTCCAGCACACTGGCGTTCTTCTCGGCGGCAGTCTGTTCCGGTTCCGGTTCCACTGCCGGTAACCCCACATCCTGTGGCGTGTTGCGCTGGAAAATGAAAAACAGCACCGCGACCACGAAGACCACAGCCGCACTGGAGATAAATGCCGCATGCCAGGTGCCGATCAGCGTATACGCCCACCATCCGGCAAACGGCGACGCCACCAGGCCACCAAAGGCGTAGCACGAGCTCCATAAACCCAGCACCCGGCCACGCTGCTGCGCCGGGAAGAAACTGCCAAGGTTCTTGCACAGCCCGGACCAGCCGGTGGACTGGGCCAGGCCCTGGATCAACATGCACGTGACAAAGATCGGCAAGGTGGCAAACGTGCCCATCACCAGGGCGGCGGCGGCTGAAATCAGCAACCCGCCGAGTACCACCACACGCGGCCCGAAACGGTCGGCGAGCATGCCCCAGGTGAATTGGCCAACGGCGTAGGCCGCCAGGTAGATGCCATCCAGGTTGGCCATCATCATCTTGTCCAGCGGGAAACTCGGGTCGTCGACGATCCCCAGCTTGGCCACCGAAAAAGCCTTGCGGGTGAAATAGAAGGCCGCGTACGCCAGCCAGGTGATGGCGAAAATCTGCACGCGCCAACGCTTGATGTTACTCAAGGGAGTATTCATGGTGGTTCTGACCTCGGGTGTGAGTGTGCCGGCAGAATGAAAAGCAAACGCCTGTATTTTTATTGTTGAGCACTGCAGTACCGGCGCTTGGAGGGGCGCGGTATTGGTCAGATGAGTCCCGCTGGTGAGCACGCAGAAGACCCATGGCCGCCGAAGGTGTAGGACTCGACCTACGGCGACTGGGGCTATCAAAGCAATGGCTGACTAATAGGTAAAATCGATTTATCGTATTTCAAATATAAGCTGAGCTTGTAAGAGGATTCGCGATGTCGGTGTCTCACGCGCAACTCAAAGCCTTCCACGCGGTGGCCGTACACGGCAGTTTTACCCACGCCGCCGAACGCTTGTTCCTCAGCCAGCCGGCCATTTCCGACCAGGTGCGCAAGCTTGAGGAACGTTTCGGCGTGCTGCTGTTTCATCGCAACAAACGTTCGGTGCGCTTGACCGACCTCGGCGAGCGCCTGTTGAGCATCACCCAGCGTCTGTTTGCCGTCGCGGCGGAAGCCGAAGAGCTGTTGCAGGATTCCCGCGCCTTGCAAACCGGCACCCTGACACTCGCGGTGGACGCCCCGGTGCATGTGCTGCCGCAGATTGCGCGCTTCTGCCAGTTGTACCCAGGCATCAGCGTGAAGATCGAAACCGGCAACACCGATGAATCACTGTTTCGCCTGTACAACTACCAGGCCGACCTCGCGCTGCTGGGGCGCGATGTGGACGACGAGCGGCTGCTGTCACTGCCGCTGCCCGATGACCAATTGCTCGCGTTTGTCGCCCGCAACCACCCGTGGGCGGGCCGCGAGTCGATCTGCCTGGCGGACCTGGACGATACGCCGCTGGTGTTGCGGGAAATCGGCTCGGTGACCCGCCAGACCCTGGAGCAGGAAATGCACCAGGCCGGGCTGCGCATTCGCCCGGCGATCCAGGTGGAAGGCCGCGAAGCCGCGCGGGAGGCGGTGGTGGTGGGGATTGGCGTGGGCGTGGTGTCGGCTGCGGAGTTTGGCGCAGATTCGCGGGTGTATGCGATGCCGATCCGTGACTGTACGCAGCGGATGAAGGAAACACTGGTGTGCTTGAAGGAGCAGAGTTCGCGGCGGGTGGTGGCGACGTTTCTGGAGATTGTGCGGGAAAGTTTGCGGTGAAGTTGAAGGCCCCTTCGCGAGCAAGCCCGCTCCCACAGTTGACCGAGTTCTACCGATGGAACGCGGTCGAATGTGGGAGCGGGCTTGCTCGCGAAAGGGCCAACTCGATCTTCAGCCAACCCCCACTCAGGGCGCCAACTCGAAAAACGCCTGAATCAACCGCAACTCCCGCCGCCGCTCCATGCACCCGATCACATGCCGGTTCACCAGCCCCTCGCCCTGGATCGGAATCGCATGCACCCGCGGATCCCGGCTGACTTCCATCGACGACACCACCCCAACCCCCAACTCGGCCGCCACCGCTTCCGTCACCGCCTCACGGCTGTCCAGTTCCAGCAGCACCCGGGGCTGCACGCCGGCCTGGGCGCAGGCATCGTCAAAGGTCCGCCGCGTAATCGAGCTGGGTTCACGCAACACCATGATCACCTGATCCAATTGCTCCAGCCGAATACCCGCAGGCTCCGCCAGCCACGGATGGCCGGCCGGCACCAACGCGCAAATCCGTGACTCGATCAACGGCTGCAAGTGCAGGCCCTTGCGCGGCTCCACCTCGGTCAACACCGCCACGTCAGCCCGCTCCGACAACAGCGCCGCGAGGGTTTCCTGCGCATTGCCCAGGCGCAAATTGACAGTAATCCCCGGATACCGCTGCCGTAGGCTGGCCAGCATCGGCATGACCATGTGCGGCCCGTCCGCCGCCACTTCCAGGCGCCCGGTAAGTAATTGCCGGTTGGCCTCCAGCAACGTCTGCGCCTCTTCCACCAGGCCGAAGATCGCCCGGGTGATCGCCGCGAGTTTGGTGCCCTCCTCGGTCAACTCCACCCGCCGCGCGGTACGCCGCAGCAGCGCGATCTGGTAGTGCTCCTCCAGCGCCTTGATATGCCCGGTCACCGCCGGCTGGCTGATGAACAGGCGCTCGGCCGCCCGGGTAAAACTGCCCTCGCGGGCCACCGCATCAAACGCACGCAGTTGAAACAGGTTCATAGCTATCGGCCTCACTGATAGCTCGCATAACAACAAACAATTTGATTGATGACAAGTCAAACTGCAATTTAGGCGCCGTAACTTCATCCCAATGTTTTGCGAGGACACACGAATGAGCACTGCCGCGCCGATCCTGCTGACCCCGGGGCCCTTGACCACCTCGGCCCGCACCCGCCAGGCCATGATGGTCGACTGGGGTTCATGGGATGACCGCTTCAATCAACTGACCGCCAGTCTTTGCGAGCAACTGCTGGTGATCGTCAACGGCACCGCCAGCCACCATTGCGTGCCATTGCAAGGCAGCGGCACCTTTGCCGTGGAAGCGGCCATCGGCACCCTCGTGCCACGGGACGGCAAGGTGCTGGTGCTGATCAACGGCGCCTACGGCAAGCGCCTGGCGAAGATTTGCGAAGTGCTCGGCCGCGAGTTCAGTACCTTTGAAACTGCCGAGGACGAACCCACCACCGCCGCCGACGTCGACCGCCTGTTGCACGCCGACAGGGGCATCACCCACGTCGCACTGATCCATTGCGAAACCAGCACCGGGATTCTCAACCCGTTGCCCGAGATCGCCCAGGTCATCGCCCGCCACGGCAAGCGCCTGATTATCGACGCCATGAGCTCCTTCGGCGCGCTGCCGATCGACGCCCGCCAGGTGCCGTTCGACGCGCTGATCGCCGCCTCCGGCAAGTGCCTGGAAGGCGTACCGGGGATGGGTTTTGTGTTCGCTGAAAAGCAGGCGCTGGCTGCAGCCCAAGGCAACTGCCACTCCCTGGCGATGGACCTTTTCGACCAGCACAGCTACATGGCCAAGACCGGCCAATGGCGCTTCACACCGCCGACCCACGTGGTGGCGGCGCTGCACGAAGCGCTGCTGCAATACAACGAAGAAGGCGGCCTGCCCGCCCGGCACCAGCGCTACGCCGACAACTGCCAGGCATTGCTGGACGGCATGGCCGAACTGGGCCTGCGCAGCTTCCTGCCCGCCGCGATCCAGGCGCCGATCATCGTTACCTTCCACGCGCCGAAAGACCCGCGCTACCAGTTCAAGGAGTTCTACGAACGGGTCAAGGCCAAGGGCTTCATCCTTTATCCCGGCAAATTGACCCAGGTGGAAACCTTCCGCGTGGGCTGCATCGGCCATGTGAACCAGGCCGAGATGCAAGCCGCGGTAGCGGCGGTAGCCGAGGTGCTGCAAGAAATGAACGTGCTCGACATCTGACTGCCCACTACTCACAGGATCTGAACCATGAACTACGCAAACCCAACCCAGCTTCAAGCCGCGATCCTCGACTGGGCCGGCACCGTGGTCGATTTCGGCTCGTTCGCGCCCACGCAGATTTTTGTCGAAGCCTTCGCCGAGTTCGACGTGCAGGTCTCCATCGAGGAAGCCCGTGGCCCGATGGGCATGGGCAAGTGGGACCACATCCGCACCCTGTGCGACCAGCCGCAGGTGGCCGAGCGTTACCGCAAGGCCTTCGGCCGCACACCGACTGACGATGATGTGACCGCCATCTACCAGCGCTTCATGCCGCTGCAGATCGAGAAGATCGCCGAGCACTCGGCATTGATCCCCGGTGCCCTGGACACTATCGCCAACCTGCGCCAGCAAGGGATCAAGATCGGTTCGTGCTCCGGCTACCCCAAGCAGGTGATGGACAAGGTTGTCGAACTGGCTGCCACCAATGGCTATATCGCAGACCACGTGGTCGCCACCGACGAAGTACCCAACGGCCGACCATGGCCGGCCCAGGCCCTGGCCAACGTGATCGCCCTCGGGATCGATGACGTAGCGGCCTGCGTGAAGATCGACGACACCGTGCCGGGCATCCTCGAAGGCCGTCGCGCCGGGATGTGGACCGTGGCGCTGACCTGCTCGGGCAATGCCCTGGGCCTGACCTACGAGCAGTTCCGCGCCCTCGACGCCGGCACACTCGCCAGCGAACGCACGCGTATCCAGGCCATGTTCGAAGGCTCGCGCCCACACTACATGATCGACACCATCACCGACCTGCCTGCGGTGATCGCCGACATCAACCAGCGCCTGGCACGGGGTGAAATGCCGCAGGGCAACTGATCGAGATCAAAAGATCGCCTATACACCCTCCTCTCACGGGCAAACCTCGTAAAACAGGCTTACATTGAAAGGACTCCGTCGCAAAGAACGGAGGTTTGCCCTGATGAGTGAGGAAGAAAGCGATGCCCTGGAAAAATTCCGATACGCGTTACAGCACCATGTCGATTGCGTTGCACTGGCTGATGGTGGTGCTGCTGGCGGTGGTCTACGCCTGCATTGAGTTACGCGGGCAGTTTCCCAAAGGCAGCGGCGCACGTACGTTGATCGTGGAAATGCACTTCATGTTCGGCCTGACGGTGTTTGTGCTGGTGTGGCTACGGTTGTTCGCCCGCAGCCTGGGCGTGGCACCGAAGATCGTACCGGCCCCGCCGCAATGGCAAACCCTCCTCGCCACCCTGATGCACATGGCGCTGTACGCCTTGATGATCGGCATGCCCATCGCCGGCTGGCTGATCGTCAGCGCCGAGGGGCATTCGGTGATGTTCTACGGCATCGAGTTGCCGCCGCTGATTGCCGAGAACAAGGCGTTGGCCAAGGAAATTGAAAGCTGGCACGTGCTGTTCGGCAAGATCGGCTACTGGCTGATCGGGCTGCATGCGTTGGCCGGATTGGCCCATCACTATGTGCTGCGAGACAACACTGCGTTGAGGATGATGCCCGGCAAGAGAGGGAGCATTCAGTAAGCCCACGGATTGAATGTGGCAGCTGGCTTGTGGGGGAGCTGGCTTGCCTGCGACAGCATCACCTCGGTGCCACTGATACACCGCGGTGTCTGCATCGCAGGCAAGCCAGCGCCTACATTAACCGGGTGCAACAGGGAAACCCCGGCGGCCCTGCAGGCCACCGGTGTGGACGAAGATCAGGCGGGTGCCGGGGGAAAATCTCCCGGCTTCAATCTGTAGTTTCAACGCCAATAACGCTTTGCCGGTATACAGCGGCTCCAGCGCCAGGCCACAGGCTTGCTCGGTAGCGTCGATAAAGGCCAGCAACTCGGGATCGACCTTGGCAAAGCCGCCCCGGCTGGCCTCCAGCAATTCATAACCCTGCTGCACAAGCGCCTGCACCTGTTGCGCCACCCCGTGGTCGTCGGGCACCGCCAGGGCGCCATATACCGGATGCGCGCCCGCCTCCGCCAGCACCAATCCCGCCAATGTAGTACCGGTGCCTGCCGCCAGCCACCAACCGTGATAGTCCGTCCAGCCCAGGCCGTTTAATTGCGCCTGCGCCTGATTCACCAAAACCCCGCAACCCAACGCGCCCGCCAGGCCCCCGCCGCCTTCAGGTACCGGGTGCAGGTGCGGATACTGCTCGCGCCAGGGCAGCCAGAAGTCCGGCTCGTTGCGCGCGCGATAGCCGCCATACCCCAGCCAATGCAGTTGCATGCCGAAGGCCTTGAGGTCGAGCACCGTGGGAGTGTCTTGCGGATGGCCACGCAGCAAGCCAACGGTAGGAAAGCCGAAGCGTTTCCCGGCCGCCGCCAGTGCATGCAGGTGATTGGAGTAAGCGCCGCCCAGGCTGATGATCCCGCTGGCGCCCGCCGCCCGGCCTTGCGCCAGGTGCTCGGTGAGCTTGAACCACTTGTTGCCGCTGATCAGCGGGTCGATGCGATCCAGGCGCAGCACGGCGACTTCCACCGGCCCCATCCAGTCCAGCTTCAGGGGTTCAAGGGGCGCGTGGGGAAGCCAGTCGAAAGGACCCATGAGGGCGGTTCTGCACAAGAAAAGGGGCGGTAGTCTACCACCGCCCCTTTTACGTGTTTACAGCTCGGCCGCCAGGCGCGAACCCTGGTTGATGGCGCGCTTGGCATCCAGCTCGGCCGCCACGTCCGCGCCGCCGATCAGGTGCACGTTCTGCCCGGCCGCCACCAGGCCATCCTGCAATTCCCGCAGCGGGTCCTGCCCGGCGCAGATCACGATGTTGTCCACCGCCAGCACCTTCGGTTCACCCTCGGCGCCGATGCGGATGTGCAGGCCCTCATCGTCGATCTTCAGGTACTCGACGCTGTTGAGCATCTGCACCTGCTTGTTCTTCAAGCCGGTGCGGTGGATCCAGCCGGTGGTCTTGCCCAGGCCGTCGCCGACCTTGGAGGTCTTGCGCTGCAACAGGAACACTTCACGCGCCGGCGCATGGCGCTCGGGCTTGATCCCGGCCACACCGCCGCGGGCTTCCAGGTGGGTGTCGATGCCCCACTCTTTCCAGAACGCCTCGCGGTCCAGGCTGGTGGACACGCCCTGGTGCACGAGGAATTCCGAGACGTCAAAACCGATACCGCCGGCACCGATCACCGCCACGCGATGGCCCACCGGCTTACGCTCCAGGATCACGTCGAGGTAGCTTAATACCTTGGCGTTTTCCACACCGGGAATCGTCGGAATACGCGGCGCGATGCCGGTCGCGAGGATGATCTCGTCATAACCGCCCGCAACAAGCTGCTCAACGTCGACCCGAGTGTTCAGGCACAGTTCGACGTGAGTGGTCTGCAACTTGCGCTTGAAGTAGCGCAGGGTCTCGAAGAACTCTTCCTTGCCCGGCACACGCTTGGCGATGTTGAACTGGCCGCCGATCTCGCTGGCCGAATCGAACAGCGTCACTTGATGCCCACGCTCGGAGGCGACGGTGGCGGCCGCCAGGCCCGCAGGACCGGCACCGACCACGGCGATTTTCTTGATCTGCTTGACCGGCAGGTAGTTGAGCTCGGTCTCGTAGCACGCACGCGGGTTGACCAGGCAGGTGGTCAGCTTGCCGCCGAAGGTGTGGTCCAGGCAGGCCTGGTTGCAGCCGATGCAGGTGTTGATCTCATCGGCGCGGCCTTCGGCAGCCTTGTTGACGAAGTCCGGGTCGGCGAGGAATGGGCGAGCCATCGAGACCATGTCGGCATCGCCTTCGGCCAAAATCTGCTCGGCGATTTCCGGGGTGTTGATCCGGTTGGTGGTGATCAACGGAATCTGCACCGCACCGCGCAACTTCGCGGTGACCTTGCTGAACGCGCCACGCGGCACCTTGGTGGCGATGGTCGGGATCCGCGCTTCGTGCCAGCCGATGCCGGTGTTGATGATCGTTGCACCGGCCTGCTCGATAGCCTTGGCCAACTGCACGATTTCTTCCCAGGTGCTGCCGCCTTCTACCAGGTCGAGCATCGACAGGCGGAAGATGATGATGAAATTCGGGCCTACGGCTTCGCGCACCCGGCGCACGATTTCCACCGGCAGGCGCATGCGGTTTTCGTAGCTGCCACCCCAGCGGTCGGTGCGGTGGTTGGTGTGGGCGGCGAGGAACTGGTTGATGAAGTAGCCTTCCGAACCCATGATTTCCACACCGTCGTACTCGGCGACCTGGGCCAGCACCGAACAGGTGACGAAATCATTGATCTGTTTTTCGATGCCTTCTTCGTCCAGCTCTTTGGGCTTGAACGGGTTGATCGGCGCCTGGATCGCGCTCGGTGCTACCTGCTTCGGGCTGTAGGCATAACGCCCGGCGTGGAGGATCTGCATGCAGATCTTGCCGCCCGCCTCGTGCACCGCCCGGGTGACGATCTTGTGCTTCTGCGCTTCTTCGTCGGTGGTCAGCTTGGCCGCACCGCCATACACCCCGCCTTCATCGTTGGGGCCAATGCCGCCGGTGACCATCAGGCCCACGCCGCCACGGGCACGTTCGGCAAAATAGGCCGCCATGCGCTCGAAGCCGCCGGGTTTCTCTTCAAGGCCGGTGTGCATCGAGCCCATCAGGGTACGGTTGCGCAGGGTGGTAAAACCCAGGTCCAACGGGGCCAGCAAGTGCGGGTAGGCAGCAGCGGTCATGGTACAGCTCCACAACGGATCATCACGGGACGTGGAGCGCTCGAATGGCACTCCATCGGTTTATGTCCCACAGACTAAGAGTCCGCCGGCTGGCGCTCAATGACCGTAAGTGACAACTTAATGATCAAAGTGCGCAGCAGAAAGCATGGCAGCGGTAATTTTCTCCTGTTTCTGCCCCTGCCCGATCATCCAGCGTTGAAACCCGCGGCACTGCTGTTTGTGCAGGGTATTGGGGTGCCAACTCAGGTAGTACGGCGCCGCCAGCGGCACGGCGAACCGCCAGGGAATCACCAGCCGACCGGCGCGCAGGTCTCCGGCGATCATTGAGAACTGCGCCAGCACGATGCCTTGCCGGTCGATGGCCGCCTGGATCGCGGTAATCGATGATGAATAATTGCGGCGGATCACGATGGGCTGGCCGGTTTGCCCTTCCAGCTCGCTGAACCATTGGGTCCACGAAGGCGGCGAATCGAATTTGGGCCGCGAGTCGATGCCGATCAGGCGGTAATCGAGCAAGTCCCGCGCGCACGCAACCCGTTCCAGCAACTGCGGTGAACAGGTGGGCACCACACAATCGCGGAACAGCGGCACGCTATGCCCGGAATGCTCGGGGTGCTCGCCATAACCGATGCGAAAGTCGGCACTTTCCTCCCCCGATGCATCATCGAGGGTGCTGTCGAGGTAGATGTCCAGGTCGGTTTCGTCCTGCCCCCACTCGTCGATCAGCGGCGACAGCCATTTGGTCATCAGCGAAGGCAGGCAACTGATATACAGGTTGTTGGGATTCTTCGCCCGCTCGGCCTCGGCCACCGCCAGCCTGAGTTCTTCGAACGCCGCGGTGCAGCGGGCGTGCAGGCGTTCGCCGACGCTGTTCAAGCGCAGGCGCTGGCCGTCCTTGAGCGTCAGCTTCATGCCCAGGGCATCTTCGAGCAGTTTCATTTGCTGGCTGACAGCGCCCACCGAGATCCCCAGGCGAATCGCCGCCTGGGACATACCGGCGCAGTGGCCCACCACTTCAAACACTTGCAACGCGCGCAACGGCGGTAAACGGCTCATGGGGGAATCTCGAGACTTCAGCAGTTTAGATTTTCTACTAAAAATAACAGAAAACCGCATATTTTCTTCAGCTAGTGCAACCCGTAGAGTGAAACCACTTCCCACCCCATTGCGTTACGCCCTGCTGGAGTCGCTGATGAAAACCCTGCCTGAACAAATTACCCATGTCGTGTTAGGCGACAGAGAACCCAGCATCGAAGAGTTCGTGGCGATCGCCCGCTATTCGGCCACTGTTTCGTTTGCCGACAGTTACAAGAACCGGGTTAAAAAGTCCCGTGGGTTGATCGAGCGATTCCTCGATGAAAACCGTTTGGTGTACGGCGTGACCACCGGTTTTGGCGACAACGTGCGGCATGTGATCTCGCCGGAAAACGCCAAGGAACTGCAAGTCAACATCGTGCGTTCACACGCTGTTTCCGTCGGCGAGCCGCTGGTGCGTGAACAGGTGCGGGCGATCCAGTTGATGGTGTTGATCAGCCTGGGCAAAGGCTACTCCGGGGTGCGCCTGGAACTGCTGGAACTGATCGCCGGCCTGCTCAACCACGACGTGGTGCCCTTTGCGCCGGGCGAAGGCTCGGTGGGTTACCTCGCGGTAGAAGGCCACCTGGCCCTGGTGCTGCTCGGCGAAGGCCGCGCCAGCGTCAAGGGCGGTGCACTGGTGGATGGCGCAACCGCCCTGCAACAGGTCGGCCTGCAACCGACCGACCTGCAGTGCAAGGAAGGCCTGGCGATGTTGAACGGCACCACGTCGGTGACCGCCATCGCTACGCTGGCGCTGTACAACGCGATGCAGGCTGCGGACCTGGCGGACGTGGCGGCGGCCATGTCGCTGGAGGCGCTCAAGGGCACCATCCGCGCGTTCGACCCGCGCTACCACTCGATCAAGGCTCACCCCGCACAGGCCGCAACCGCCGCCAATATCAAGGCTATCCTGCACGACAGCCAGCTCATCGCAGACAACATCGATTACCGCCTACAGGACGTCTACAGCCTGCGTGCCATCCCCCAAGTGCATGGTGCTTCCCGGCAGTTCATCAACTACGCGCGGGAAACCATCGAGCGCGAAATCAATTCTTCGGGCGACAACCCGGTGATTTTCCCGCTGGACGACGGTGACGGTATCGCGATTTCCGGCGCCAACTTCGACGGCACCTACATCGGGATTGCAGCCGACACACTGTGTGTGGCGCTGACCAACCTGGCGAAAATTTCCGAGCGCCGGACCGACCGCATGATCAACTCGCACTTCAGCGAAATGCCGGCCTTCCTGGTGCGCAACCCGGGCCTGAACAGCGGCTACATGATCGTCCAGTACACCGCCGCCGGGCTGTACGCCGAAATGAAAACCCTGTCGATGCCGTCGTCGATCGACAGCGTCTCGACGTGCGGCAACCAGGAAGACCCGGTCAGCCTGGCCTACAACGCGGTGATCAAGGCCTACAAAGTCTCGCAAAAACTCCAGTCGGTGGTGGCCATCGAAGTGCTGGTCGCGTGCCAGGCCCTGGATTTCCACGATGTGAACAAGGCATCGACCGCGACCAAGGCGGTCTATGACCTGGTGCGCAGTGAAGTGCCGGTGGCGGATAACGACCGCGCGTTTTACGCTGACATGGCCAGTGTGATTGAGCAGGTGCGCAGCGGGAAAATCAACGACCTGGTGGCCCATCACCTGAACTGACAACCACGCCGTCAAACGGCCTGCCCTCCTTTTCGGACGGCGGGCCTTTGCCATTTTTGGCGCAGACAAAGCGATACCCGGGGACTTTGCGAATGCTTCAACCCAAAGACGTTCTACACCTGCTCGATACCTGCTCCATTGCCTATGAATACGTGGAACACAGCGCCGTGCGCACCTGCGAAGAAGCCGACAAACTGGACATCGGAATCAGCGGGCAGGCGGTCAAGAACATCTTCCTGTGCGATGCCAAAGGCTTGAATCCCACCCTGGTGGTGCTCAAGAGCGAGCAGCGCCTGGACCTGCGTGCACTCTCGCAAACCCTCGGCCTCAAGGGCCTGAGATTCGCCTCGCCGCGCCGCCTGATGGAAACCCTGGGCGTGGAGCCGGGAGCGGTGTCATTGCTGGGGTTGTGCAATGACGTGCAGCGCGCCACCCAGGTTGTGATCGCCGAAGAGGTGTGGAACGGCGACAGGATTCTCTGCCATCCGCTGGTGAATACCGCGACCCTGTCGATCGCAGTCCGCGATATGGCGCGACTGCTTGAGCACCTGGGATTCACGCCAATACTCACCGCGAACGCTGCCCCCACGCCTGACACCTGACAGCGCACGGGCGGGTGCAAAACGCTACCTATCGACCCAAAACAGGGCGAAAAAACCGCGCACATTTTCTAACCATGTTTAATTTCCTTGAAAATCAACAGGTTATTTATTTTTAAAAGCTGGCAAATATTTTGCAATGACATGTATGTACATGTGGAGTCATGTGCAGACTGGAGAGCGAATCGGCCAGTCCCCAAACCTGTATTCGTTCGAGAAAAAAGTCCTAAGCCCACATCAAAACATTGGTAGGAAATAGAAATGACCGCTAAAAAATCGAATTGGTTAGGCTCTGTTGCTGTAGCGACCCTAGTGATGGCAAGTGCTTCCGGACTGCAGGCAAAGGACTGGACGTCCGTGAACATCGCGACCGAGGGCGCGTACGAGCCCTGGAACCTGACATTGCCAGGCGGGAAGATCAGTGGTTTCGAGCCTGAGCTGATGGACTACCTGTGCGCCAAGATGAAGCTGCAGTGCAAGATCACCGTGCAGAACTGGGATGGCATGATTGCCAGTCTCAACGCAGGGAAGTTTGATGTGTTGATGGATGCGATCGTTATCACTGACGACCGTAAGCAGGTCATGGATTTTTCGATTCCCTACGCGCAGACGCCGGCCAACTTTGTCGCGCAGGATGCGGCGTTGCTGCCGGGTAAAACCGGGGCGGCGAATGCGATTACGCTGAGTGCTGATCCGAAGGCGATTCACGATGCGATCGAGCCGTTGCGTCAGGCGCTGAAGGGTAAAACCATCGGGATCGCTTCAGGCATCATTTACACCAAGTTCATTGATGAGAACTTCAAGGACGTGGCGACGATTCGTGAGTACAACACGTCGGCCGATGCGATTCTTGATCTGCAATCGGGCCGTATTGACGCGATTTTTGATGACGTTACGTTCCTTGATTCGATCATGTCCAAGCCTGAGAACAAGGGGCTGGCGTATACCGGGCCGCAGATCAAGGGCCCTATCTGGGGTGATGGCGAGGGCCTGGGTTTTCGCAAGAGCGATCCGGAGTTGAAGGCCAAGTTTGATGCGGCGTTGAAAGAAGCGATTGCTGATGGGACTGTTAAGAAACTCAGCGAAAAATGGTTCAAGGTGGATTTGACGCCTAAGTCCTGAGGCGTTCCTGGTTGGGGTGGGGGCATATCCGTTATTTGGGTGATGGCTTGTATTGGTTCCGCTCTTACAGCGGCTCACTTTTGAAAAGCCGGAATGCCGGCCCA
>NZ_JACAPH010000040.1:37292-39953 GCF_013385805.1 Pseudomonas sp. C6002
TACCGGCCGGCTTGAGTGTTGTGAAGCAAAGGCACAAGCAAAAATCTAAAGCGGGCACGGTCCACTGTAGGAGCTGGCTTGCCGGCGATGGCATCAACTGGGTGTGCCTGATGCACCGAGGTGTCTGCATCGCCGGCAAGCCAGCTCCTACAGAAAAGCAGCTCTGCTTTCGCTCTGGATCTTGCCTTTGCTTTTAACACTCCACTACTCCGCACTACGCTGCGTATGACTCGATACAAACTGCCGAAACCGCTCAGTCGGCAACCCCTCAAACAACTCCGCCGGGGTGCCCTGGGCATCAATCAACCCATTGGCCATAAACACCACCCGATTGGACACATGCCGCGCAAACCCCATCTCATGGGTCACCACCAACATGGTCCGCCCTTCCTCGGCCAGCGACCGCATCACCCGCAACACCTCCCCCACCAACTCCGGGTCCAGCGCCGACGTCGGCTCATCAAACAACATTACTTGCGGGTTCATCGCCAACGCCCGGGCAATCGCCACCCGCTGCTGCTGCCCACCCGACAAATGCGCCGGGTAATAATCACGGCGATCATAAAGCCCCACCTTGTGCAGCAGTTGCTCAGCTTCCTCCACACACTCGGCCTTCGAACGCTTGAGCACCCGCATCGGCCCCTCGATGACATTTTGCAAAACCGTCATATGCGACCACAGGTTAAAACTCTGGAACACCATGCCCAGCTTGCTGCGCATGGTCTCCACCTGCCGCGTGCTGCCAGGCAACAACCGACCGTTGCGCTGGCGCTTGAGCTCGATGGTTTCGCCGTCGAGCACAATACTGCCCTCGTCCGGGGTTTCCAGCAGGTTGATACAACGCAGGAAAGTGCTCTTGCCCGAACCGCTGGCACCGAGGATGGAAATCACGTCACCTTTGTGAGCCTCCAGCGAAATCCCCTTGAGAACCTGTGCCGAACCGAAAGCCTTGTGAATGTTGTTAACCGTAAGGGCGCTCTGAATCTGAGTACTCATGACAAGCTCCGCTGCAATCAGGAATGAGAAATAGGTTCGGGGGTTTGCTTGACCGGCAGGTCTTTCGGCCGCTCACGCAGATGGGGCGACAGACGATGTTCAATCCAGGCCACCACACGCACCACCAGGAAATTCAGGATCAGGTAGATCAACGCCGCACAAATGAACACTTCCATGGTGCGGTAGGTACGCTGGATGATTTGTTGCGCCACGCCGGTGACGTCCCACACGGTGACCAGGCTGGCCAGCGCGGTGGACTTGACCAGCAAAATGGCCTCGGTGGAATAGGCCGGAAGCGCCTGGCGCAAGGTGACCGGGCCGATCACTCGCCACAGCAGGGTCCAACGCCCCATGCCTACCGCCTGCCCCGCTTCGATCTGCCCTTGAGGCACGCTCAGCAGGCCACCGCGAATGATTTCAGCGGTGTAACCGGCGGTGCACAGCGCCAGGGAGACCACGGCGCAGCCATAAGGCGACCTCAACACCACCCACAGGAAGCTGTCGCGAATCGCCGGGAACTGCCCCAGGCCGTAATAGATCAGGAACATCTGGATCATCAGCGGCGTGCCGCGAAACAGCATGATGTAGAAACGCGCCGGGTAGCTGAGGAATGGCCAGCGGCTGACGCGCATGGACACCACGCCCAGCGACAGCAGCAACCCCAGGGTCAGGGACGAAAAAAACAAGGCCAGGGTGATGGGCAAGGCACCCAGCAACTTGAGCATGGTGTCGGCAAGAAAGGCGAAATCGATCATGGCAAACGGTCCCTTCTCACGACTGTGCAGGATTGCGCCGCTGCGTACGCTGTACGCGCGCTTCGGCAATATTGAAAAGACGGCCCGAAAGCCCGGTCAGAATCAGGTAGCACACGCCGCCGACGATGTAGAACGTGAAGTACTGGCGCGTGGAACCCGCCGCCACCTGGCTGGCGCGCATCAGTTCCACCAGGCCAATCACCGAAATCAGCGCGGAGTCTTTCAGGCTCATTTGCCAGACGTTGCCCAGGCCCGGCAGCGCGTACCGCCAGATCTGCGGGATCAGCACCCGGCGAATCCGCGTTGCGCGGTTCATGCCGATCGCCAGTGCTGCCTCAAGCTCACCCTTGGCCACCGCGATAAAGGCACCGCGATAGACCTCAGCCTGATACGACGCCGAGATCAATCCGACGGCGATGGCCCCCACCATGAACGGCGGGACATCGACATAGCCTTCACCGCCAAACCAGTGATTGACGGCCGTCACCACACTGGCACCGCCGAAATAGAACAGGTAGATCACCAACAGCTCCGGAATCCCCCGGAACAGGATGGAATAGGCATCCCCCAGGTATCGCAAGGCACGCTTTTTGGAAAGCTTGGCCATGGCCACCAGGCTGCCGACCAGCGCACCGACCACCAGCGCCGCAAGGGTCAACAACACGGTCATGAGGGCGGCCTTGAGCAAGGCCATCCCCCAACCCGTGTCGCCAAAACTGAGCATCTGCATGAGACTCATCAAGTCACTCCTACCGAAAACACATAAAGCACCGGAACCTTGAAATCCGTCTCAACCTGCCCGACGTCCATGAAGCAAAGGGTGCAACTGGCTGCCTGGTTTACTTGACCATCGGCAGGTTCAAACCCTGCTCCTTGGCGCAATCAATCGCGATCTGGTAGCCCGCATCCG